>JAOAPR010000206.1 GCA_025463005.1 Bryobacterales bacterium
TCACAATACGCGGACCTGTGTATCCGGCGAGCGATTGGAAAACGCCGTTCCTCGATTGATAATCATTCAGATCGGCGTAGGAGATCGGCAGGGGAGTGGTCGACTTTGAGGTCCTCGCCGCATCGGCCATCGCGACCGCCGCCAGCTCGCCGGAATTCGGGACCGGCAGCGGGTTCAAGACGAGCGTATTAATTACCGTGAAAACGGTGGCGTTCGCGCCAATTCCTAACCCCAGCGTCAGAACGACGAACATCACGAACACTGGATTCTTGCTCATCGTCCGTACGGCGTAACGCAGATCTCTCCAGAGATCCTGCAGGAAGTTTCCGGGCTTGGAGTCGCCCGGCAAAACCGGCTCGTATCGGGGCATCGGCTGACGCGCGGATCGCAGCGGATACATGTTGTCCAGCTCGGCGATGGTTTTTTGATAAGCGTCAGCATCTCCGCCCCTGCAGAGATCGCCGTAACGATCTTCCAGATGTTCCGCGAGTTCCTCGATCAAATCCGACTCGGCCGCGCCATCGAGGCGCAACGGCGCGATTCGCTCACGAACGATATTTTTCCAGTCAGGCATGTTCAACTCCTGTGACCCGTCCGATGGCGGCAACGAATTCTTTCCAGCTCTTCAGTTGAGACCGCAGGACTTTGCGGCCTTCCGGCGTCAGGCTGTAGTAGCGCCGTCGCCGCTGCTTGGCTTTTTCTACCCAACGCCCGTCAATCCAGCCGCGGTTTTCCAGCCGGTAAAGCAACGGATACAAAGACGTGACGTGAAATTGCAAAGCGCCGCCCGATCGGATCTGGATCAGCTTGGAGATGTCATACCCGTGCCGTGGCTGATCCTCGAGCAACGACAAAACCAGAAGCTCCGCGCTTCCTTTTTTCCATTCAAGATCCGGTGAAGGTGAAGGCATATTCGTGAGTCCCTTATATGGGGCTCATGAACATCTACGCGGGGAATGGAAAATTTGTTCCATTTGCATTGCGTGCATTTGCGGCCAAAACGCAGTTACAACAAAGGCCCAGAAAGCCGCTGCAGTATGCCCGCCGGCACACGATCCCGCAATTCCGGATGAACTTCGATCAGCCGCCCGATGTCGAGCAGGTCTTTGCGCCGCTTGCTCTCGCGCCGCCCGGCATCCAGCGCGGCCCAAATTTTCCCGTCAAGCAAGTCCTTGATGTCTGCGACGGGCAGTTGCAAACCAAGAACTTCCCTGACAGACGACCGTTCGGGAAACTCAAAATACCGGGGATCAGTTTGAATCTGCACCCTCAGCTTCGAATCCGCTGCCGAGACGTTCAAACTGTGAGGAAATCGCTCGACATGAAAATTCGCTGCCAGCAATTTTTCGACTTCTTCAAGCTGGTCCACCGAAACCACCAGAGCCAAGTCCAAGCTGACCAGCGGATCGGCATAGGCATTCACCCCTTGGCCCCCGATCACACAGTAGCGGACGTGGTGCTTCTCCAGCAATCCGATCAGGCCTTCAATGAAGTTGGATTGGTCCCCGGCCACCGCCTTCCAGAAGGCGAGGGCCTGCATAATGTGGCGCGCTACCGCGCTGCGAGCAACGCCCGCAGATGACGCGCCCGCTCGGGCGACCGCAGTTGCCGCAGCGCTTTGGCTTCGATCTGCCGGATCCGCTCGCGCGTGACGTCGAACTCCTGGCCGATCTCTTCGAGCGTGTGCTCGCGCTCGCAGCCGATGCCGAAGCGCAGACGGATCACCTTCTCCTCCTTGGGAGAAAGCGTCTTCAGGATGTTGGCCGTTTCGTCGCGGACGTTCGTGTCGATGACGGCGTCGACCGGCGATCCCACCCAGCGATCCTCGATCAGATCGCCCAGCGCGGATTCGCCGTCGCGGCCCACCGGAGTCTCGAGCGACACCGGATCGCGTGAGATGGTCTTCAGCTTCTGGACCTTCTCCACCGGAATGTCCATGCGCCGGCTGATCTCGTCGTTAGAGGGCGCCCGGCCCATTTCTTTTTCCAGCTCGCGGGTGGCGCGCAGGAACTTGTTCATGCTCTCGTTCATGTGAACGGGAATACGAATGGTGCGCGACTGGTCGGCGATGGCGCGCGTAATGGCCTGCCGGATCCACCACGTGGCGTAGGTCGAAAACTTGTAGCCGCGCCGGTATTCGAACTTGTCGGCGGCGCGCATCAGGCCGATGTTGCCCTCCTGGATCAGATCCAGCAGGTGAAGACCGCGATTGACGTACTTCTTGGCGACGGAAACCACCAGGCGGAGGTTGGCCTCTACCAAGTCCTTCTTGGCGCGCTCGGCTTCGACTTCGCCATGGCGGATCACCGAGAGCGTGTGCTTGAGGTCGCTCAGGTTCGCCCCGGCCGCTTCCTCGCGCTTGCGGACTTCGCGCCGGATCTCCCGAGCCTTGCTCTGCGCAGTCTGGCTCGATCGTCCTTCGATCTTGCGCAGATCGGCTTCCAGCCGCGAAAGCTCTTCCGCGACCTTCTCAATTTCCTTGGTGAATTCCTTCCACTGCGAAAGGTAATAGGGAATGTGCCGGATCGCCTGCGAAACCTGCACACGCGCCCGGTTGAGCCGGCTCATCCAGCGGCGACGCAGCTTCTTGTTGCTGAGCGGAACCGAATCCAGCTTATCGGATACCTGGCCCAGCTTCTTATGCAGAGCGACCAGCTCCGCCAAGTCACCGCGGACCTCATTGCGACGCTTATTGTAGGCCGGGCTCTCTTCCTCGAGATCCCCCAGATCTACGTAGGTGTCCAGCTCCTCGGGCTCGCGCTTGACCTGCTCGGCGATCTCGACGGCGCGCAGCTGCACTAATGCGGAGCGGCTGATGGCCTTTTGCATCCGCAGCTTGCCCCGCTCCATGCGGCGGGCCAGGTTCACCTCGCCTTCGCGGGTCAGCAACGGTACGGCGCCCATCTCGCGCAGATACACGCGTACCGGGTCGTCAGTATAAATCGATTCCTCGGCCGGATGCGCATGGGCGAAATCTTCGCCATCATGCACTTCCTCAGGGTGGAAAAAGCCGCCTTCCTCGTCAAAAGGAAGTCCGAGCGGCTCGTGACCCTCGCCTAGGAATTGGTCTTCGAAATGATCCACGTGGTTCACCCGCGCCAAACTACAACACCTTTATTTTCCAAAGACTTAGCTAGACCCAGCTATAGTGTATGCAATTCCTGCTCTGGCGTCAAAGCCGGATCTAGTATATCAGTCTTCTGTTCTTAAGTTAAGCCTCTATTTCAAAAGATGCTTTAAATGGTATCTGGTTACACCCCTAGATGACATAGGGGGCCTACTTTCCCTCCCGGAACAGATCTTTCAGCTCCACCAGGAAGGATTCTGCGTCCTGGAAGTCCCTATAGACCGATGCAAACCGCACATAGGCTATCTTATCGAGCTTCTTGAGGCGTTCCAGCACCAGTTCGCCTACGGCTGCCGTCGAAACCTCCCGGTCCGGGTTTTCCGCCAGAGCCGACTCGACGGCGTCCACCACCTCAGCCAGCTTGGCTATGGGTATCGGCCTTTTTTCACAAGCTCTTAGCAGCCCTTCCAGTACTTTCTGCCGATCGAAGCGCTCTCGCCGGCCGTCCCGCTTCACCACCATGTACGGGATCTCGTCGCTACGCTCGTACGTCGTGAACCGCCGGTGACACTTCAGGCATTCCCGACGGCGGCGAATCAAATCGCCTTCTTTGCTTTCGCGTGAATCGATTACCCGGTCTTGGCGGTGCCGGCAGAACGGACAAGTCATAATCAGTAGCCTGAGGACGACTCGTCTATGTGCCGCAAACTACGCCATTTGATTCCCTCGTGGAAGGCCAGAACCAGCCCGAGGGGGACAATCACTACAAATGTGATGATCCAGAGCACCAAAGCGATTCCGCTGGCTTCTTCGAGACTGATGCCGTAGAACTCGGTCAAGACCAGGACGGTCGCGATCTGCATCCCGCCACCGACCCCCGGTATCTGGAGGACGCTTCCGAAACAGACGAAGCCCAGGGCGATGATTACGTCTGTAATACGCATCCCCGCTGTGGCCGGAAACGCCCTAAAGACGCAGAAGAACGATCCGGCGACCACCAGCCACTCGACCACGGTATATGTCACCAGAAGCCAGACGTAAGACTTCCGTTGGGTCGATTGCATCCCCTCTTCGAACGCGCGCAGGAATCGGGCGACTCTCTGCTGGACTAGTTCGGGCAGGAACGACAGCCCTTCCATCAGCCGGTTCCGGATGTTTCCGCGAAAGTGCCGTAGCCCCAGCAACAGGACCAGGGACAGCGCGCCGGTAATCCCGGCCAACAGGCCCGCGGCTTCGAGTGCCGATTGGATGTGTGGGCCGGGCTGGATCCCGCTGCGGGATATCTGGGTCAGGGCGATCCCGAAGATCAGCAGGACCATCAGCAGGTCCAGAATGCGCTCCACCAGCCAGGCCGCCACCTGGCTCGAGAATGACACCCCCTCTTTTCGCGCGATGAGATAGGGGCGAACCGGCTCGCCTGCACGGCCAAACAGTACTACGGCGGTGAATCCGATACAGGTGGCTACCACAAGACTCCACAGGCGAACCCGGTTGCTCAAAGGCCGCAGCATGATCTCCCAGCGCATGGCCCGGCCCACATAGGTCGCCAGGATCAGCACCATAGCCAGAGCCAGCCAGCTCCAGTCGACGTCGCTGAAGACAGACGTGAACTTGGCCCAGGCGAAACCCGAATGGCGCCAGCGGTAGACTACGAACAACACGGAGGCGAGGATCGCTAGAATTCCCAGCCCAGCGCCCAGGTGATGTTTTTTCAATCCTTTACAGATGCTCCCTTCGGTCGCGCGGATTACCGGCCCGCCCCGTGACACCCCTGCATGCGGATAGAATGTAGAGCGAACTTTCCATGCGAGAATTTCGTTCTCTTTTCTGGAACCTCAATAACGGGTACGGTATCCGGGAACCAAGGTTCGTTCGCACGACGCAACGCCATGGCGGCAATCGCTACAGTCCGACAGATTACCACGCCGAGCCGCTTGGCCGCCGAAGCGGGCACTTTTTGGGGTCGGATTTCGCGAGCTGGTGAGATCCGGGGACCGTATTTGGACGCCGACAATCAACTGGTGGAGCGCTGCCTCAGCGGCGAAGAGACCGGCTGGGAGGACCTGGTGAAGGCCCACTCCCGGCGTGTGTATGCGATTTGTTACCGGTTCACCGGCTCGGATCACCAGGCCCAGGATCTCACCCAGGATGTCTTCCTGCGGGTGTTCCGGTCGCTCAAAAGCTTCCGTGCCGGGGAGGGCTCTTTTTCGGTCTGGCTTTCGCGGCTCGCACGGAATCTGTTGATCGACCATTACCGCCGCACCAAGCTCGACCGCGCCAGCGCATCGATTGAAGAGCAGCTTCCGATGCTGGAAGAGAAAGCCGCGGGCCTGGGTCGTACGGAAGGTTTGCTGGCCGGACGCGAAGCGAGCGAAGTGCTCCAGGCCGCCTTGCAGAAGCTTTCGCCGGATCTGCGCGAAACGGTGATCCTGCGCGATCTGGAAGAACTGGAGTATCGCGAAATCGCCCAGGTGCTGAATGTGCCGGAAGGCACAGTGAAGTCGAGGTTGAACCGGGGCCGAGCCGAACTGGGGCGGATTCTCGGCAAGCTCAAAGGATCGTTGTGAACTGCGCGGATGTAGAAATTCTGCTGGCCGATTACGTGGACGAAACCCTCCGCGCGGAGGAAAAGTTCGCCCTCGAAGCCCACCTGGCCGGCTGCGCAGCCTGCGCGGAACTGGCTCGCGATTGCGCCGCAGCAGTGGCGTTCATGGAGCGAGCCGCAGAAGTGCAAGCTCCTCCCGAAATGGTCACCCGCATCCTGTTCGAGCTGACCGCGGGACCTAGCCGGGCCGTTATCAAACCGTCGCTTGGACGCCGCCTGTTCGGCCGGTGGCTGGAGCCGGTCCTGCAGCCGCGCTTCGCCATGGGGATGGCCATGACGGTTTTGTCTTTCGCCATGATCGGCCGTTTTACTCAGGTGCGGCAACTCACGCCGGCCGATCTGGATCCGGTGAAAGTCTGGACCGCGGCGGAGGATCGGGTGGTCCGTTGGTATAACCGTGGCGTAAAGTATTACGACAGTCTGCGAGTGGTCTACGAAATCCAAACCCGTCTCAAAGAATGGGCTGACGAGCAACCTCAAGCCGGCAGTCCGGCACCGGTGAGCGACACAACTCAGTCCAAGCCGGCAGGAGAAACTAAATGAACCCGGAAGCACCTCCGTCCATTCCGCCCGAAGCCCCTATCGTCGGCTATTGCCGGGCGTGCGGACGAGCGCTCGATTCAGCTAGTGTCCACACTGCGCACGGGACGATCTACTGCGCCGAACACCTACCCGTGGGACCGCCGCCTATTTCCGAGCCGGCGGATTCTCCCTACGCCAGCCCCTATACAGGCACGCCGCCTCCTGTTCCCCACCCCGACGTGTCTCCGGGCGTGGCTTTTGTCCTCGGGCTGATTCCGGGAGTGGGCGCGATTTATAACGGCCAGTACGCCAAGGGTCTGATCCACGTTTTCATTGTTGGGATGCTGATCACGCTGGTCAGCAGCAATGACGTCAACGGATTCGAGCCGCTATTCGGTTTGCTCATCCCAGGTTTTTGGGCATACATGGCATTTGAGGCGTATCACACGGCCAAGCTGCGCCGCTTGGGGCAGCCTGTGGACGAATTCTCCAGCCTGATCCCGGGCCATGGCGGATCGCGATTCCCGCTGGCTCCCATTCTGCTGATCGCTCTGGGCGTGGTATTCCTGCTGAACAACCTCGAAATCTTCGAGCTCAGGCGTATGCTGCGTTACTGGCCGGTGATGCTGATCGCGCTGGGACTTTACATGCTGTATGCGCGGGTGGCCGGAAATGCGTCGGAGGTGAACCGTGAACGGCAGTAGCTCCCTGCTTCAGGCCATTCGAGGTCCGGTGCTGCTGGTGACTCTAGGACTCTTGATGGTCGCCGATCAACTCGACCGAATGAGCTTTTCCCGCACCTGGCCGGTGCTGCTGATCCTGTTCGGACTCTTTAAGCTGGCCGAACACCTGGGGTCAAAAGACGAGGGAGTAAAAAACGCATGAGACGAGCTTCCCTGGTTGCGCCTCTGCTGCTGATCGGGATCGGCCTTTTATTCCTGGCTCGCAACATTTTCCCCGAGTTGCAGCTGCTGGATTATCTGGCCAAGTACTGGCCCCTGCTGCTGGTGGTGTGGGGCGGGCTGCGCCTGCTGGAGATCCTGTTCTGGTCCGCGACAGGACGGCCCCTGCCGCCGCAAGGCGTCACCGGCGGTGAATGGGTGCTGGTGATCTTCCTGTGCGCTGTCGGGGTCAGCTTGCACGCCGTGCGCGGGTTATCCGGGTGGCTGCCGGGGAGCCGGATCGAACTGGGCGGGCTGGATATCTTCGGCGAGAATTACGACTACCCGCTTTCCGCGGAGAAATCCTCGACCAAGACTCCACGCGTGGTTCTCGAAAGTTTTCGCGGCAATGCACGCATCACAAGCGGCGATGTCCAGTCCGTGAAGGTGACCGGCCATTCCACGATTCGCAGCCTGGACCAGGCTTCCGCGGATCGCACCAACCAACAAGCGCCGCTTGAAGTGGACGGAGATGCCAACGAAATCCGAATTCACACCTGGCAGAATCGGGTGTCCGGCAGCAATCGGCGCATCTCGGCCGACCTGGACATCGTGGTTCCCAAAGGGGCCAGCATCGAAGCGCACGGCCGTTCGGGCGATTTCGACATCAATGGCGTCGATGGCTCCATCGACATCAGCTCCGACAATGCCAGCGTGCGCCTGGAAGACATCGGCGGCAACGTAGTTGTGGAGGTGCGTGGCAGCGATATCGTACGCGCCGCCAAGGTTAAAGGAGCCGTGGAACTGAAGGGCCGGGGTTCCGATATCGACCTGCAGGACATCGCCGGACAGGTCACCATCAACGGCACGTTTACCGGGAACTCCCAGCTTCACAATCTCGCCAAGCCGCTGCGAATCATCACGCCCTATACCGAGTTTTCAGCCGAGAAGGTGGCCGACATGCGGGTCACGCTGGGCAATCTGAACGCGTCGGATCTGACAGGTCCGGTGCGAATGACGTCGTCACGCTCGTGGGACGTGGCTTTGACGAATTTCACCAATTCTCTCGAGGTCAACCTGAACGGAGGAGACGTAGACTTGCGGCCCGGCCTGCTCCCGTTGGCGAAAATGGATGTGCATAGCCGCTCCGGCCACATCGAGCTCGCGCTGCCGCCAACCGCAAAGTTCGATCTGACGGCGACCAGTAACCGCGGTTCCGTGGATAACGAATTCGGCGCACCACTCAAGCTGGAACCAACTGGCCGCCGTGGCGCAACGTTGCGCGGCTCCAACGGCGGATCTGCCGTGAATATTTCGACCGAGAGCGGCCAAGTGCTGGTGCGTTCGGCATCGGCTGCCGACAGCGCACGCCCTGTGCCGAACACGCCTCGCCCTCCGTCGCCGCCTCCCGTGCCGTCGAAACCGCCGCAAGCCGTCGAGCAGTAAAAACTGTATAAGGCCAAATCCGATCAGGCATCCCACCCGTATGTAGGGTGTGACCGGAGATATTTTCGGCCACAACGGGAGAGACCTGATATGAAACTAAAATCAAAGCTACTGCTGTCTTCATTCGCGATCCTCGCAATGTTGACGGCCCCGAGCCATCGGCTATTCGCGGCCAGCCATCGTGAAGCACCCATCACGGCCCTGGATCACAAGGCCGACATTACCGACTGGTTCGCGTTTGTGAGTCCTGAACACCCCGACCGGGTGGTCATGATTCTGAACGTGGACCCGTTCCTGGAACCGTCCAACGGTCCGAATTATTTCCCGTTCGATCCCAACATTCTGTATGAGATGAAGATCGATAACGATCGCGATGGCGTTGAAGACATCAGCTTCCAATTCCGATTCCAGACGGAAATCCGGGCGCCCGGCGTATTCACGGGATTCGTCGGCAACCTTCTCAACATTCCGCCGATTACCGCGCTGGACGGTCCTGGATCCGAGGGGTTCAGCCTCCGCCAGAGCTACACGGTCACGATGGTTCAAGGTCCACGGCGCTCGGATCTGGCCTACGGGCAGACGCTGTTCGCGGTTCCGAGCAACGTAGGTCCGCGCACCATGCCGAACTACAATGCACTGCGCGCCAAGGGTATATACGAGCTGCCCAACGGCGTGCGCGTGTTCGCGGGCACGGTGGCGGATCCATTCTTCATCGATCTGGGCGCCGCTTTTGATTCCCTCAACTTTCGGATGGCCGCGGGCGGCGGCGTGCTGGCTCCCAGCGTGGACGCGGACGATGCACATAACTATGCTCCCAACACTCTGGCCGGCTTCAACGTGAATTCCATCGTTCTGGAGGTCCCGATCACCATGCTGACCAACGATGGCAAGACCCACTCTGCTTCCGACAAGAATGGTGTGATCGGCACCGATGGGACGACATCCCGCCATAAAGTAACGGTTCTGCGCGACAAGAACAGCAACAACAACGGCCAGAACGATAAGGCCAACGACTGGGGCCAGGTGCAGCGCATGGGCAATCCCCTGATCAATGAGCTGATCATCGGAACGGGCTCCAAGGACAAATTCAGCATCGACGATCCGGCGAATGATTCTCAGTTCGCGAGCTTTTTCCTGGATCCGCTGCTGGCGCAGATTTTTGCGTCCCTGAAGATTCCCGTGCCTCCCGCTCCACGCACCGACCTGCTGCCGCTGGTGCAGTATACGGGACCTATCTGCCCGTTCTGCAACGAAGGCGACGCTGGACCCATTGCCGACCTTCTGCGGTTAAATACCGGCGTCCCGCCGACGCCTTTCGCGATGGCCAAACGTCTGGGCCTGCTTGCAGGCGATGCGGCCGGATTTCCGAATGGCCGTCGCCCCACTGACGACGTAGTGGACATTGCCGCGCGCGCCGTGGCTGGGATCCTGAAAAACGCCACGACGTATGGCACGCGGATTGGAGACGGGGTTAATACGCCTTCGGCCCCGATTTCAGGCACGTTCCCTTACGTTGCTCCAGCGTACAGTGGGCGCGATAGCGCGCACGCCGGTCCGGGTCAGCCCGGCTGTACGAATCAGCCCGGCGGAATCTGCCCGGTGAACTAAGCCACCAAAAACCGGAGAAATCCAATGACCAAAATTACTCTGCTTATCGCGGGCGCCATGAGCGTCTTCGCGCAGACGCCGGCTGAGATCAGCATTCAGAAAGCCCAGGAGCAAATCGCGAAGCATCCCGATCATGCCGCCTATTACAGCGGCCTGGCGATGGCCTACGCGCGGCGGGCGCGCGAAACTTCCGACATCCAGTATTACGCCAAAGCTGATGAGACTTTGAAACACGCTCTTCAGATTGCGCCCGATGATTTTGAAGCCTTGAAAGTTCGCATCTGGCTGCTCTTGGGACGCCACGAGTTCGCTAAAGCCGCACAGGCCGCCGCCAAACTCAACAAGCGCGCGCCGGACGATGTTACGGTCTACGGCTACCTGGCAGATGCCAACGCCGAGCTCGGGAATTACTCGGAAGCCGTCAAGGCCGCTCAGTGGATGCTCGATCTGCGAACCGGAAACGTGGCAGGGCTTACTCGCGCGGCGTATCAACGCGAGCTGCACGGCGACTTGTCCGGCGCGATCGAGCTGATGCAGATGGCCTACGACGCCACGGCCTTCCAGGAAACTGAGGACCGGGCCTGGCTGCTCACACAGATCGCCCATCTGCATTTCGTGGACGGAAACCTGAAGCAGGCGGAACGCTACGCGCAGGGGGCGCTCGAATTGTTTCCCCGATATCACTATGCTTTGGGCTCCCTGGCGCAGGTTCGAATCGCCCAGAACCGGCTGGACGACGCTGTGACGCTGCTCCAGCAGCGCTACGAAGCGGCGCCGCACGCAGAGAATCTGTTCGCGCTAGCCGAAGCTCTCGACAGGGCGGGTCGCAGAACAGAAGCGGCCGAAGCTTTCGCGAAGTTCGAAGAGAAGGCGCTGGCCGAATCGGCGATCGCGGATAATGCGAATCACGAACTGATGTCGTATTACACCGACTTCGCGCACCAGCCCGAAAAGGCGCTCGAAATCGGCCGCGCCGAGCTCGCAAGGAGGCATGACGTGTACACGCTCGACGCGTATGCCTGGGCGCTGGCTGCCAGCGGCGACTACCGGCAAGCGGATGCCGAGATTCGCAAGGCTCTCGCGGTAGGCGTGAAGGATCCCAAGATTCTGCAGCACGCCGCGGCGATCGCCGCCAAGCTCACTTTGGAACCAGCAGAATCCGCACGTCCATAACGTTGGTTCCGGTAGGTCCGGTCTTGACTAACGCGTCAAGACGACCGAAGAAGTGGTACGAGTCGTTGTTATCAAGGAACTCGCGTGCGTCAAGGTTCAAATCCCGGGCGCGCGCGAGCGTTCGTTCATCCGCGATTGCTCCGGCCGCATCGGTGGGACCGTCCAGGCCATCGGTGCCTCCGCTGAAGATGGTGGCTGGGCCGCGTCCTTCGAGCGCGATCGCCGCTGCCAGGACGAATTCCTGATTCCGACCACCGAGCCCGTTCCCGCGCACGGCTACCGTCGTCTCGCCGCCGGAAAGGACACATGCCGGCCGCCGAACCGGCCGCCCTGTCACCAGGATTTCTCTTACGATGGCCGCGTGCATCCCGGCGATCTCGCGGGTTTCCCCTTCGACGCAACTCGAGAGCACCAGAGTGCGATATCCGAGATCCTTCGCCTTGCGAGCCGCCGCATCCATCGCCAGGCGATTGCCGCCGACAATCAGATTTTGCACCCGCCCGAGCTTGGTGTCGCCGGGCTTGGGGGTTTCGCGCAGAACGTCCGCGGGAACGATGACACCATACTTGCGCAGCACGGAGTCGGCCTGCTCGATTGTCGAGCGATCGCCGACGGTCGGTCCCGACCCGATGACGTCCAGGTCGTCGCCGATCACATCGGACAGAATCAGCGTGACCAGGGTGGCCGGATACGCGGTGGCTGCGAGCTGCCCGCCTTTGATCAGGCTCAGGTGCTTGCGGACGGTGTTGAGCTCGTGTATCGTCGCGCCTGCGTTGAGTAGCTGGCGGGTGATCGCCTGCTTAACGGCTAGCGTGAGCGGAGGCGCGGGAGCGGGCAACAGGGCCGACGCCCCACCGGAAATGAGGCAAATCAGCAAGTCGCGCGGCCCGGCGTTCTGGGCGATCTCGAGAACGCGACACGCCCCTTCGACGCCGCGATTGTCGGGGATCGGATGGCTTGCGGGCGTGAGCGCGATTCTTCTCACTCTGGCAACGGTCCCGTCAGGAACGACCACGGCGCCGCCTGCGATCCTTCGCCCTAGAATGCTCTCAACGGCGCCAGCCATCGCCGCACTGGCTTTCCCCGCTCCGATCACGTGGACATGGTCGAAATCGGCCATCCGGTGGCGGCGGCGGCCGGCGATCAGCGTGCGCCCGTCAAATTCAAGATGGCGGAGAACGGCCGCATACGGGTCGGCGGCTGCGAGCGCCGCGCGAAAGATCTGGAGAGCATGTTTGCGCACTGGTCTAGGAGCTACTGACAAATGGCGACAGCCAGCCGATTTCGGCGTGCCGTTGCCGACAGGGGAGCAGTTGTTCTTCGAAATCGGAGGCTGTCCCCATTTGCTGGAATGAGCGGCATTTTCAAAAGAGCGGCAGCGCCAGAATTTTCGCCGCCGTAGCGGCCGCGTCGTCGTTCTCGACCACGACGCAGTAATCAGCGCGCTCGTAACCGGACCGGCGCACGGCGAACAACTCCCGCAGCTTCTCCGGATCGCGCGCCAGCGGCCGATGGCTGTAACCCGCTAATCGCCGCTCGACCGTCGCAAACGAACAATCCAGCCACACCGTGACGCCGTTGTTCGAGACCATCTGAAAATTCTCGTCGGTCAAGAGAGCCCCGCCTCCTAGAGCGATTACGCAGGGCCGCCCTGCTTCGACTGAACGGACGCGTTCCCGCAGTGCGGCGGTCTCGGCTCGCCGAAACTCAGCTTCGCCGCGGGTATCGAAAATCTGGGTGATGGGCATTCGTTCGCGCGTTTCGATATCTTGATCGAGATCGGCGAATCCCCAACCGAGCTCTTCGGCCAGAGCGCGCCCGACAGTGGATTTGCCGCTCCCCATGAACCCCACCAGGAAAATTCCCGGAGTTCGCTTTAACTTAAGAATCATTGCGTGGCGGGCGCATGGGCGCGAACGCCATAATAGTAACATGCAGGACGGCTTACTGCCGCTGTTTCCGCTTCAGGTCGTGCTGCTTCCGGGATCGCAACTCCCCTTACATATTTTCGAGGACCGCTACAAGGAAATGATCGGAGAAGTGCTGCGCGAAGAAGTTGAGTTCGGGGTGGTTCTGGCCAGCGAAAAAGGGATCGTTAATACCGGGTGCACCGCCACGGTGGACCGCGTCCTGCGCGAATACTCCGACGGCCGGCTGGATATTCTGACGCGCGGCCGTCGGCGCTTCGAGATTCTGCTCCTCAACGACGAGCGCTCTTTCCTGCGCGGCGCCGTCGAGTTTTTCGACGATGAGCAGGCGGAGCCGGCGGCACCGGATCTGCTGCAGAGCGTGATCGCGGGATACAACGAGCTGCAATCGATCACATCCAGCGATCCCCTGGAACCGGACGGAGCGGGCGATCCCCGCTTGAGCTTTCGTCTGGCACAGGACGTACCGGATCTGGGATTTCGGCAGACGCTGCTGGTCACGCGCAGCGAAGCGGAACGGATGCGACGCATCGCCGATTTCCTTCCGGGATACCTGCAGCGCCGGCGCAAGGTCCAGCACACCAAGGACGTCGCCGGTCGCAACGGCCACGGGCATCGATCCGAACAAACTTAATGAGCGTACTAATTTTCGATGCGGACGACACGCTGTGGGAAAACAATATCTACTTCGAGCGTGCCTTCGACGATTTCGTGGAGTTTCTGGCACATTCCGCGCTCACGCCGGCACAGGTTCGCGAAGTGCTCAATGAGATCGAGCTGGTGAACTCCAAACTTCACGGGTACGGATCGCTTAATTTCGGACGGAATTTGCAGCAGGCCTACCAGCACCTGGCCGAGCGCGAAATTCGTCCGGACGACCTGGAACACGTGATGTCGCTGGCGGAGCGAATTCTCCGGCAGCCGATCGAGCTGATCGAAGGGGTGGAAGAGACGCTCGAAGAATTAAACCAGCGGCATAAGCTCGCGCTGTTCACGAAAGGCCATCCCGACGAGCAGCGTCTGAAGGTCGACCGCTCCGGCCTGGGCCGCTATTTTTCTCACACCGCCATTGTGAAGGAAAAAGACTCGCCGGCGTATCTCAATCTGATCGAGGAAAACGCTTTCGCTGCGGCGAATTCCTGGATGATCGGCAATTCGCCTAAGTCGGATATCAACCCTGCATTGGAGGCGGGTTTGGGAGCCGTACTGGTTCCCCACGCGCGCACCTGGGTGCTGGAGCATCAGGAGCTGCGCGCCCCGGCTGGCGCTCGATTCCTGCAAGTCGAGCGATTCGCCGATTTGCGGCGGCATTTTTAGCCGAGCAGGATCGTTTGCTGCGCGGGTCCCCGTGGAGTTCGGGAAAATTCCAGCGCCATGTCCGATTTTTCCGCTTCGACGATGATCCGCTCGCACGGGCCGAAGAACGCGGCGGCTTCTTGCGGGGGCATGACCGGCACCAACGCCCTCAGCACCCGCGGATCCCAGAAACGGAACGTTATTGCCGCGCCGGAGGATGTGTGCAGGTTCACGAAGCTCGCGAAGTGCGAACGGACTTTCTCCAGGCCGGCTTGGGACGTTCCGTAGAATCCCCAGCCGCGGCCCCATCCGTCCTTGATCAGCACGTGCACCAGGCGAGCATCAGCGGGCAGCGCGACCAGGAACGCCGTCGCTCCGCCCGCGCTGTCCAAACACGAATACGTCTCGCCGGAAGAATCGAGAAACGCAGGGATGCGGGAATCGCGCGACGCGTCGACAATCGTGAATACTTGCTCGCCCGGGGCGTACAGCGCGCTCAACAATGCGGTTTCGGCCGAGGAGTACCCGGCCTGCAGTGCAGAAATTCCGCCGCCGCCCAAGGTCTGCGCTGCGACCGCGACGGGGGTCGGCGCCGTCGTCAATCTCGGCAGTCCGACGCCGGTAATCAAAGGCAGCTCGTCTACGTGAATGCGAAATGTGGATCCGCCCGCCACCACGGTATCGCCTTCCTGAACCACCTGTTCGGTGATGCGCGATCCGTTCACGAAGGTGCCGTTGCTCGAACCGAGGTCGCGGATCCGGCACTGCGTTCCGTCGCATTCCACAGAAAAATGCGTGCCGGAGAGATACCCGTCTTCGGCGACGGCGTAGTCGGATTTGCCGGTGCGTCCGATACGCACGATGCTTCCGCCGCGTACTTCGATGCGCCTCCCTACGATCGGTCCGGAAACAGCCTCCAGGATGACCACCATGGCTTATACCTTATCTCTCCACATCATCTCCGCATCGGAACGGCGCACATAGTTCGCGTCGACCTCCGCGGGATCCTGGGCCAATCCTGCTTGGAACCGCGCAGAGGCGATCCGCGCGATCGCTCCGGCGAGCTGCTTCGGAACGTGGGTGATCAGTTCCACATCGCCGGCAGGCAAGGTCCGCAACCAGTCATCGTACGTCATGACGACTTCCGGGGAGACCAGCCGCAGGTCCGCGTCGTAGACTGCACCGAATATATCCCCACGCCGCGCGTCGATCACAGGGGCCCGTAAAGGCTTCGTACCGAACCACGCCAACGCTTGCAAGTTGGAAACCGCGACCACTTTGCGATGAGTCGCTTCCGCCAGACCCTTGACGGCCGTCAGGCCCACCCGAACTCCGGTAAAGGCTCCGGGTCCCGAGGCGGCGGCAAAACAGTCGATATCCATGATTTTGATCTTATGTCGTGCCAGCAGGCGCTCGATTTCATCGAAAAGGACATGGGCGAAGCCATCGGGCGAGAGCAGCGCTACTTCTTCCAGGACGCGATCACCTTCCGCCAGCGCGAGGCTGCCGAATTCGCTGGTGGCGTCGAGGGAAAGCAATCGCCCGTTCACGGGCCCAGCCGATACACTTTGTCAATCACGTACGCTTTGCCGTTCGCGTTCAGAATCGACACGCGCACGCTCAACACCGCGGGCAATTTGTGAACGATCGAAGCCGGAATATGCAGGGTCCCTTCGCGGCCGGTTCCCGCCACGCGGTACCCTTCCCCATCCAGCACGACCTCGGCGGTCCATTCGGCCAGCAGCTCCCGGGTGGCGCGCGTCGCCCGCGCGATCTTCAACTCATAGCGCGGCGGCACGGCTATCGAAATGTCTCCATCGGGCTGAGCGACCTCGAACGGCATGCTCTTCGGATTCGTTTCGATCTCCTGGATCGGCACTCGCCGCGATTCAAATTTCCACGACTTCAGCATCCCTTCCTTGTGCCCTTCGCGCGAAACCTGCAACACCCAATCGTGCGATTTGTCGGGAGGCTCGCCGGTGAAATGTTTGCCCTTGTAGCCCTTGGCCTTGATCCGTTCACCGGTGGCGGGATTGATCCAGAACACGTCATATCCGTGATCCTCTACGGTCAGCTCCACCGGCCCAGGCTTTTCGACGTAGACGATATATTCGACATCTTCCAGCGCCAGTGCCCGCCCGCCGTCCACGTCGAAATACGGTTCCAGCTCCCAGTAGCGGTTTCCCGACATGAATTCGAACCAGGCCGTCATATATTTGCCCGAGCCGGAGGCCGGATACTGCCCGTTCATGGTGGCGTTCCACAGATCGCGCTGCGACTGGATTCCAGTGTTCACCGCGGGCATGGCGAAAAACTGGTGCTCCACTCCGCCCACATTCGGATCGGACGTGCCATAGCTCAGGAAGCTCATCCATTGATCGCCGAGCAGCGGAGAAGCTGTCGTCTCAGCCATGGATGTTCGCGGATGATTGTACGGATCGAGCTTCGCAAGCAGCGTGCCGGCGTCTTTCAGGATCGCTTTCCCGCCTGGAATTCGCTCGAACGCCGGCGAGCCCATCCAGGTGATATTCAATGCGGAAAAGCGCGCGGCGATATCTGTTATGTACTGTTCCCGCTCCTGCCTATCGGGAGGAATGACCCCGATCACCACGTCGGCGACAATTCCCCGTGCATTGATCGCGCGAATTCGTTCAACCGCCTCACGCAGATCCGCATTTGCCGGGATCGTCACACGCAGGTGCGTGAACTTCTCCGCGATCTTTTGCGTGACAGCGCTATCGAAATCCGCGCGCGGGATTGTGATAAAGTCGTCGAGCGCGGTCGACATCCACAGATGTTGTTTGTTCGTGCCTTCGTTGGCGAAGTGATGAACGTTGGCCACTTTGACAAAGCCGGGCGAGTCGGAGGGAGTGGCAGTGGCCTTGCCCAACTGGCCATCGAGGCGTTTTATGCTGCTGGTCAGGCGGTAGTCCCATTCGCCGGGCTCAGTAGGCGCGAACCGCAGGACGTATCGCCGGTCGCCGTCGCGGAACGCCCGAATCAGCAAGGTGCGCTTGGCGGACCGGAATTCGCCGTGCAATTGGACCCCGGCGGGATTTTCGCCGGCCTCGAGATCGAACGCCAGGTCGCAAGCGCTCCAGGCCGGGACGGTGCACGTTGGCAACTGCGCCCAGATAGGGCACGCAATCAAGACCGCCAACCGCAACAGACCCATTCTATTTCCCACTATATCGCGCTACAATTTGCTTCATGAAAACTGCCACGTTTGCCCTGTTCTGCCTGCTGGCTGCTTCCGGTTTCGCGCAACAGGCCGTGCCCGAAATCTCCTTCGATTCGAATCCCGATTTTTTCAAGCTGCCTGATGATCTGCACTTCGGCGAAACCGCGGGCGTCGCGGTCAATTCCCAGGGCCAGATCTACGTCTTCTCTCGCGGCAACAGCACCGGCCCCGCCTATGGAGCCACCGCCTCGCAGGTGCTTCAATTCGACCGCAACGGAAAATACATGCGTGAAGTCGGCAAGAATCTGTATGCCTGGGCCTTCGCGCACACCGTGCGTGTCGATCGCCAGGACAATCTCTGGGCCGTCGACAAAGGCTCGGACATGATCGTGAAATTCAGTCCCCAGGGCCGCGCCATGATGGTGTTCGGCCGTAAGACCGAAGCATCCGACGAAAACGCGCATCCGTGGGAACATCCCAATCCGCCGCGCCCTGCACTGGACGGCCGATACCGCCAGCCCACCGACGTAACCTGGGACCCCGAAGGCAACATCTTCATCAGCGACGGGTACATTAACTCGCGGGTGGCCAAGCTCGATAAGAATGGCGACTGGGTGAAGACCTGGGGCGGCCCGGTTACGAATCGCGACAAGCCCGGCCCAGGCGAGTTCAATACTCCGCACAGCATCGCCGCCGACGCGCAAGGCAATATCTACGTGGCCGACCGCGGCAACCGCCGCATACAGGTATACGATCACGACGGCAATTTCAAGAAGATAATTACGATCGACGTGCCGGTCGCGCCCAATGCGAAATCGTGGTTCAGCAACGCCGGCACTCCGCAGGAAGTCGCGACCTCTGGGGCGCCATGGGCCATTTGCATCACGCCCGGTCCAGGAACGCAATACCTCTATAGCTCCGACGCCTACCCCGGCCGCGTATACAAGCTTTCGCTGGACGGAAAAGTGCTCGGATGGCTCGGCAGATCTGGCCGCCAGCCTAAGGAGTTCGGCTGGATCCACGAAATGGCGTGCCCCTCGGAAAACGAGCTGTATGTCGCCGAGATCCTGAACTGGCGCGTCCAGAAGCTCACTCTGAAACCGGGTAAGTAGCGCCTTTCATTCACACTTCCGACACTTGACCTGACGATAGCGCCGGTTCTTGCAACTCACATCCCGAAGCTGATGGGCAGCCGCCTAGGTTACGTGGCACTCGCTGAATCATTCCGAAACGATTGATTCCCGCATGGAGTTGTTCCGTTGGCAATTGGACAGCAACGGCGGCAGGCTGGCCAAGTCGACGATCCCGCGGTGCCCGACGTTACCCGCTTCAAGGCGAGCATTATGTTCTGTTTCTCAAGCAAGATTCGCGTTTACAGTCCCTGGCCCTTGACATCCCAGCCTACTCCGTGACAGGTGCGTGGGCCGGCCTGTTCCAAGTCGTGAACAATGTGCTGCAGTTGAGCCAAGCGGCACACCCAAGTCTGCGTACACGCTACGAAGGACGAATTCCGGACCTTCTCCTGACCGACTTGGGAAGTGTCCCGCACTGAGAGGCTTGACTGCCGAAACCCGCTTCGGTATAGTGCCGAACAGAGCGCAGAGACCACGATGAGCACCAAAGTTACGCTGGTCACGGGGCTGGGTTTTTTGCTGGCCGTGACGCCGCTTCTGGCGCATCATCCCTTGGCGGCAACGTACGATACCCGCCAGACCATCGTGCTGAAGGGCACCGTTACCAAGATCTCTTGGGCCAATCCCCACGTCCGTTTGTATCTTCAAGCGCCGGATGCGCCGTGGGAATTCGAAATGGGCAGCCCGAACCTGCTGATTCAGAACGGATGGAAACTCAACTCGTTCCGGCGGGGCGATCACGTGGTGGTGACCGCGTACCCGGCCCGCGATGGCTCGAAGTTGGGGTACGCGAGCAAAGTCTCTCTAAGCTCCCACTAACGGTACACTAGGGACGTGAAAATCAGGGTCCTGCTCGCGTCGTTACTCATTTGGTTGGCGGCCGCGACCGCAGTATCCGCGCAATCCAAACTGCACCTGCGGGTGTTTACTTCCGGCCCCACGGGATTCTCGGTCACTTCCACGCTGATTTACGGCGACAAGGACGCGATCCTGGTCGACACGCAATTCGTGATGAGCGAAGCGTACCGCGTGGCGGCGATGGTCCTCGAAAGCAAGAAGAATCTCACGACGGTTTACATTACGCACCCGCACCCCGATCACTATTTCGGCATCGCGGTCCTGAAACAGGCTTTCCCGAACGCGAAGTTTGTGGCGCTTCCCGCGACCATTACCGGCATCCGCAATGGCTGGGAAGGGCGGCTCAAGAACTGGACACCCGAATTCGGCGGCAATCTTCCTACAACCGGTCCGATCCTTCCGGATGAGCTGCAGGGCGACACGCTCAAACTCGAAGGTGAGACCCTGCAAGTCGTCGGGGGCGTCACTGGCGACGCTCCGAACAACTCGTACGTGTGGATTCCGTCATTGCGCGCCGTAATCGCCGGCGACATCGTGTTTAGCGGATCGCACTTCACTCCGCCCAAAATGCCCCAGGATTGGCTCAAGACGCTGGACCAGATCGAGGCGCTGAAGCCGTTCACCGTGATTCCCGGCCACCAAATGGCCGGCGCGAAGAACGACGTTTCCACCATCGATTTCATGCGGAAGTATATCCATGACTACAATGAGGCGCTCGAGTCTTCGAAGACCGCCGCGGAGTTCCGGTCTAAATTAACCGCGAAGTATCCGCACCTCGCGCTGGAGCGCCTGATCGTGTCGGCGGCGGACGCGGCGTTTCCGGCGAATAAACAGTAAATTCAGGACTGTCGCGTCTCCCGGCAGGCGGGTGTATACTGTCGGGCGATAAGAGGATCTCTTATGAAAACGCTGAAAGTTACGTTCTTGGGCACGGCCATTGCCGGCCTGGTGTTGGTTCTCTCGATGTTCCTGGCATCTTCACCGACTCAAGTCGCAGCCCAGCAGCCCAGCGGCGAGAACGTGCGCCCTGAAACCGTAAGAATAGATCCCAGCGACATCGGCGGCGTAGTAACCAGCTCCAAGGGTCCCGAAGCCGGAGTATGGGTCATCGCCGAAACCACTGATTTGCCCACGCGCTTCAGCAGAACCGTGGTGACCGACGACCGCGGGCGCTATCTGATCCCCGATCTTCCCAAGGCCAATTACACGGTCTGGACGCGCGGCTATGGGCTGGTAGATTCCGCCAAGACGAAGTCGGCTCCCGGCAAGACTGTGAACCTGACGGCGGTCATCGCGCCGAATGCCGCGGCCGCTGCCGAATACTATCCGGCGAACTATTGGTATTCTCTGCTCCAGCTTCCGGCGAAGAGCGAATTCCCCGGCACCGGGCCAAGCGGCAACGGTATCAGCCCGAGTATGCAAAGCCAGGGTCAATGGGTCCGGCAAATCAAGACCGATAGTTGCGAATCCTGCCACCAGCTTGGTACCAAGGCGACCCGCACGTTACCGACAAATATCGGCACGTTCGACTCTCCCGCGCAAGCGTGGGCCCGCCGCGTGCAATCCGGGCAAGCCGGCTCCATGATGAGCAACGGCCTGAACACCCTTGGCACACCCCGTGCCACCGCGATGTTCGGAGACTGGACCACTCGTATCGCGAAAGGCGAGCTGCCGAAGGAAGCTCCGCCGCGGCCGCAGGGCGTCGAGCGCAATGTCGTGATCACTCAATGGGACTGGGCTGATCCCAAGGCATATCTGCATGACGAGATCGCGACGGATAAGCGCAATCCTACTGTGAACGCCAACGGTCCTCTTTACGGCGCGCCGGAAGAAAGCCGCGATTATCTCCCCGTTCTGGATCCGGCGAACAACACCATCAGCCGCATTCAGGTGC
Organism: Bryobacterales bacterium; assembly: GCA_025463005.1. GTDB lineage: Bacteria > Acidobacteriota > Terriglobia > Bryobacterales > Bryobacteraceae > Palsa-187. The sequence goes on from JAOAPR010000206.1 coordinate 21,593, forward strand.
CGTATCGCGATCCCAATACTCCGGGTCAGCCCAAGCCGCTGCAGCCATCGCCGTTCTGGGGCGATGAGGCGATCTGGGACAGCCACATCACGGTTCACAATCCGATGCTGGACGAAAAAGCCAGGCTGTGGTTCACCTCCCGCGTGGGCGTGAGCGATAATCCGGCATTCTGCAAGGAAGGATCCAGCCATCCATCGGCGAAGGTTTTCCCGCTGGCCAATTCCGGGCGGCACCTTGCTATGTACGATCCGAAGACCAAGCAGGTATCGCTCATCCGGACCTGTTTCAGCACGCACCATCTGCAATTCGCGGAAGATGCCAACAACACGCTTTGGACCAGCAGCGGAGGCGGTGGCGGCGCGGTCGGCTGGCTGAACACCAAGCTGTGGGATCAGACCCACGACGAAGAAAAATCGCAGGGCTGGGCGCCTTTCATCCTCGATACCAATGGCAACGGCAAGCGCGATGCGTACGTTGAGCCCGACCAGCCCGTCGATCCAACGAAGGACAAGCGCCTTAATATCGGACTGTACGGAGTGACCGTCAGTCCCAAGGATGGGTCGATCTGGGGAACAGTTCTAGGTTTCCCCGGTGCTGTTGTTCGTGTGGTTCCAGGCGCGGACCCCACCCATACCGCTCTTTCCGAATACTACGAAGTTCCGTGGAACAATCCTAACGCCAAGGTGCAGGGATTCTCCCCGCGCGGGCTCGACATCGATCGTAACGGCGTAGTGTGGACCGTGCTCGCCAGTGGACATCTGGCCAGCTTCGATCGCAGCAAGTGCAAGGCTCCGCTGAACGGTCCGAATGCTACGGGACAGCATTGCCTGGAAGGTTGGACGCTCTATCAATCTCCGGGTCCGAAATTCAAAGGCGGTGAAGAGTACGGCAGCGCCGACTCGCATTATTACGACTGGGTCGATCAATTCGACACCTTCGGCCTGGGGAAGAACGTTCCCGTGGCCACCGGCAACGATTCCGATTCGCTGCTCGCGCTGGTGAACGGCAAGTGGGTGATCCTGCGGGTTCCCTACCCGATCGGCTTTTTCGCCAAAGGGCTCGATGGCCGCATCGATGATCCGAAGACCGGCTGGAAGGGCAAAGGACTGTGGTCCACCTGGTCCACGCGAGCGCCGTTTCACAGCGAAACCGGCAAAGGAACCACGAGCAAGGTCGTGAAGTTCCAGCTCCGTCCCGATCCGCTAGCTCGATAGCAGCATGCAGAGGAAACTGTTCGCTGCTGCCGCTCTTGTTCTATTTTCAGGAACCGCCAACGCAGCCAACCCTTCCTGCGATCGCGCGTGCCTGGAAGGATTCGTAAACCAGTACCTGGCGGCGCTGGTCGCCCGCGATCCTTCGAAGCTGCCTCTGGCCAAGAACGCCAAGTACACCGAAAATGGCGTGCCGCTCAAGTTGGGCGACGGCATGTGGGGACCCGTGGTGAAGATGACCGACTACAAGCTCTATTTCGCCGACCCGAAGGCCGGCCAGGTCGGATTCTACGGATCACTCGAGGAACACGGCCATCCCGCCATTCTCGGGCTGCGCCTTAAAATCGAGGACCGCAAGATCAGCGAGATGGAAGCGATCGTCCTGCGCTCCACTGCGCGTGGAACATTTTCCGACGTGAAAGCGCTCAAGGTCGATCCCATCATGACCCAGCCGCTGGCGCCCTCTGAAAAGCGTTCGCGCGACGAGCTGATCACCGCAGCCGACGCCTATTTCGAAGGCATGGAGAAAGGCACCGACAAGGTGACTCCGTTCGATCCGGACTGCAAGCGCATTGAGAACGGCGTGGTGACCGCGAACGATCCAGCCAATGCGAAGCAGATCAGCCGCATACCCTGCGGCGCACAGTTCGCCACCGGCTTCACCAAGGTCATTACCAAAGTGCAGGAGCGGCGTTACCCGGTTGTCGATGAGGAGCGGGGCCTGGTGTGGTCGTTCATCCGCTTCGATCACGCTGGAAAAGACAAGACCATCACGTATAACGACGGCTCAGTACATCCGGTGAACACGCCCTTTGACGAACCGTTTTCCTTCCAGATCTGCGAGTTGTTCAAGGTCCGCAACGGCAAGCTGCTGCGGATCGAAGCACTCGTCGCGCCGGTTCCCTACGGCATGCCGACGGGGTGGGGGGCAAAGCAAGCCACAAGGAATAGAAATCCATCAACCTTACTGGTCCGGTTGACACCCTCGCGGTGCGGGTGTAGCATCCTGGCCAGGAGTATGGAAACATGCCTTGCGAACAATGGTCCAGATGCGTAGTGAACTACCAACGCGCTGTTCAGACCTACGGCGAAGCCGTTTTCAGCCTCAGCTACGGTACTGGCGCGGAACTAAACCACTCATGGCAACTGGCGGAAAGGGCGCGGAAAAACTCCGAAGCCGCCCGCACTGCCATCCTGGACCATGAGCACGACCACGCGTGCACCCTGGCCCAGCCGTATTCGGGCGACGGCCAAATGCCTGGGGTAGCAGCGGAAGAGCTGGTACTCGGAGATCAGGGACAATCGGGCGGATAAGATGCTGAAAAGAGCACTGCTCGCGGCCGCGGTAATCGTGAGCACGGCTGCAGTTGTGTGGGCCGCCGATCCGGTGGTCGGGACGTGGAAACTCAACGTCGCCAAATCGAAATTCAGTCCCGGTCCCGCGCCGCAAGAAGAGACGCGCACCTATGAAGCACGAGGGGACGGGATCAGGGTGACGGTGAGAACGATCGCAGCGAACGGGCACTCCACCACGGTTAATATTGCGGCGAACTACGATGGCAAGGACTATCCAGTCACGGGGTCCAGCGATTACGACGCGATCGCACTGAAAAGGACGAGTGACCGGACGGCCGAGGGGATGTTGCTGCACGCCGGGAAGTTAGTCGCAACTTCAACGCGGGAAGTCTCGCCGGACGGCCAGGTGCTAACGATCACCTACAAAACATCGGACAACCAGGACCCGATCAACAACCGAGCTGTCTACGATAAGCAGTAGGAACTTACTTCGGCTGGTGGGCGCGATCCCGCTCATTCTCGGCGCAGAAATACTCCAAAATGTCGGAATCGGGCATAAGCTGGTGCGTGATTTTGATGGTGAACGGTTTCGTGTACATCTTAGGATCGTCAAACGTCATTTCCACGTCCATGTGGCCGAAATCGCGGCGGTGGTAACGCTCTACTAGATGTAGCGCCTCGCTGCGCGGATGGCCGAGCACATCCAGCCAGGCCTTGTCGTTGAATCCCACTGTATCCACCACGAGTGTGTCTCCGTCCCACTTGCCCACCGAATATCCGAGCCACGACGGCTGCGGATCCTGCGGAAGCCTGCGTCCGTCGGTGTAGATCTGGCGATGCGCGTTGTCCACTTCGAGCAGGATCACAATCAAGCCAGGAGTCTGAACGATCTTGTGCACCTCCGACACCAGCGAGGAAATCGGGATTCCGAGCGGCAGGCAATCCACGCCGGGATCCCTTACGGACCCTTGCGCCCGCTGCCCGAACAATTTTGCCGCCTCCGGCCGCATCGGTTCCTCGCCCTGTTTGAAGTCGAGAAGAAGGTTTATGGCGTACTTCGAAATCGTGTCGAGCTCCATCCCGGGCACGCTCGTGGCGTCGGCGGCCTTGATCAGGTCAGGGCCGAAGAGACGCGTCAATTCTTCTTTGCCCGTGGGTTGAACGTGCCAAACGCCGGATAGGTCCGGTTTGCCGTTGGAGGCGCGCGGCGCTGGCGCCGAAAGGTTCGGTTTGCCGTCACGTGTTCGGGGCGTCCCCGGCGAGGGATAGTTCACCCATTGTGCAGACACGTGTCCAGACATGCTGCTTCCCAGAAGCGCAAGCAAAACAACAGTGCGTCTATTTGTGTTCATTCGCGGCTTTTTTCTGTTCATCCAGGACGGCGTTGAAAGCCGTCTCCTGGATATCCAGCTCGGTTTTGTACCCCTGCGGATCGATAAACGGATTCGGTGCCTTGCCCAGCTTCGGATACTTTTCTGCCAGGCTGTACATCGCCGGATGCGATCCCAGCGGAACATCGCACTTGAGCCCGCGCAGAATGCGGAAGCTGCGCTGATATTCCTCGGCGATCTGCGGCACCTGCTTATTGTTCACGAGCTGGGTACCCTGGTTCACGCCGACGCTCCCGATAATCACCACGTCATATGCCCTGCCGCCGTCTTCGATCATCGCGGTCCAGGTGGTGCAGCCGCGCGTGTGTCCCGGCGTTAAATGAGCCACAAGTGTGGTGCCGCCCAGCGTGACTTTTTCGCCGTCGTGAATCACTTTGTATTGTGGGCGAGGCTTTCCGCTGGGAGTCCGCATGGTCTGGAGCGCCGGAATATCTTCGGCCATGGCCATCGCTTGTGCGCCGCTTAACTCCAACGCCAGGGGATCGCCTTCCATGTGATCCCCATGCGCGTGGCTGCCGAGCAGGATTTTGATATCGGAAAACTTGAACCCCAGCTTCTCGACCGATGCCTTGATCACCGGCACCGTCCGCTCATAATCGCTGTTGATGAGGATGTTTCCCTGCGGCGTCGTGATCAGAAACGTCCCCAGGCTTCGCGTGCCGACGTAGTACAGATTCCCGATAATCTTGTGCGGGGGGAATGCGGTGTCCTGATCTTCCTTGGTTCCTACGTTGCGCTGGAACAGCTCGGCCGCGGTCCACACTTTGCCGGACTGCGCGATCAACGCCGCCGCGCCACTCGCGGCCAGCACGAGTCCGGTGAGCAGAAATAGCCTCAGCTTCTTGGTCCGCATAAGCTAAAACAGAATATCAGATCGCTTGTTAACCGTGTGTTAACCGTGTGTCAGGCCGCGCGCCTTTGACGTGCCACCCCACGGGCCGATTCCCACCGGCCGGCGACCCACATCCGCCAGGGCAAAAGCCGGATGGCCGCGCTCATCCCCACCATCGCGAGCACCAGTGCCGCCGAGGCCGCCACGCATTGCCAGACCGTGAGCCGTTCTTTATAGAACCAAAGCCACCGCCCGTACACCAGCTCCACGTGGACCCAGTACACCGCCAGTGAAGTCGTCCCCAGCAATCGGACCCAGCTCCAACCTTCGCTGAAATAGTCGGTCCAAAGGAACGCGACCGAGGCAAGCAGCAAAGTGATTCCCAGCTTGCAAGCCACCAGCGCCGGACTATCGAGCCAGAAGTTCGCGTGGGGATAAATCGAAAACGGCAGGTTCGAAAAATACCGGCCGGCCAGCAGCAGTCCGAATCCGCACAGCGCTGCCCACTGCATTACGCGACTCCAGTCCGTGCGCTTCACCAACGGCAATGCGCTTCCCGCCGCCAACCCGAAGGCTAGATAGGAGCCCCACGGGAACATGCTGAACGCTGGCGCGCTCGGCACGAAGTAGTCGCGCACCGCTCCTGGGAGTGCGCTTACGTCCAGGTCCGACATCACTGGAGCCAGCGCCGCGAGTGCGACGCCGGCCAGTACAGCCCATCGCACCCGCCGCATTCCTCGAGCCAGCGCGGCCACCGACAGCAGCGCCGCCGTTGCGCCCATCACGTTCAGCACGTCCACGTGCAGCAGACCGGTCCACGGCTGATTCGGCCCGGCGAAAATCCACATCTGCAGCCGGAAGGCGATCGCCAGCAGGAACAGGAATCGTGCCCGCCGCAGCGTGCCGGTAATCCGCTGCCACGCGGGCAGGTCTTCGCGGCGATTCATCCCCAAACCCAGCGTGAGGCCGGTCAGGAATAAGAAAATCGCGGCTGCCTGGCCGCCGAAGAATTGTGAAAAGATGAAGGCGGGATGCTCTCGCATCTCCGGCCTGAGAAACGAATCAAAGGTATGCCCCTGGAGCATGACGATAGCCGCCAGCCCCCGCAACCAGTCCAGGAACACAATGCGACTGCGAACGGGCACTACACTCACGCTGATCCTAATACTTGACCTTTCCGAGAAATCCGATCAGCAGCCGGTTAAATTCGTCGGGCCGCTCCATCATCACGAAGTGTCCGGTTCCGGCGACCTGCACGTACTCCGAGTTAGGAAAGATCTTCTTCAGATTCTCGCGATTCGCCATCGGCGAATTGCCGGCATAGATCCCCAGCACCGGAACCGTCGATACTTCATTGTTCAAGTTCGCCGTATCGAACGTCGCGATCATCGCGCCCGACGCCGTCGCTTCCGGCGGCGCTAACATCATCTTTAATACGTGCTGCTGGACCGCGGCCGGTGTCGCCGGAGTAAACATCCCCCGGATCATCGTCTCGCGAGCCTTCATTCCGTCGGGACCGGTCATCGCCGCCGGATTGGGCGCTCCCCGACCAGTCCCCCCGATCAGCAGCAACCCATCCACGGGCACCAGCCCCACCACGTGCGTCGGATACATCCGCACATACTGCCGGATCACCGGCGTTCCCATGCTGTGCCCCACCAGCACGGCCTTATCGACCTTCGCGTCGGTCCGCACCGCCTCTACCGCGCGGGCGAACACGGTCATCGAGAATTTCCCGTCCTTGGGCGGATCGCTCTTGCCGTGGCCCGGCAGATCCAGCGTTATGACGCGGTATTTCTGGCTCAGAACGGGGACCTGCGCATCCCACGACGTTTCGTCGCAGGTCCAGCCGTGGACCAGGATAACCGCCTGATTACCCGAGCCTTTAGACGTCCAGTGGACCTTCGCCCCATCCACCGCGGCCCCGTAAATCGGGGGGGCGATCGGGCCGGCGATGGGCAGCGCCAGCAGGATACTCAGCAGCGGTCTCATGAGGCAATCTTAACAGGGCATGGCCCCAGAGTGGTAACATAGGAACAGCATGCAATACTTTGTCCGCACTATGGAGAAACACAAAGCGAGCACCCGAGTTTTCAGCCCGGAACTGCCATGTCCCGCACTGGGTAGCGCTAAGGATGCCGCCAAGCAACTTGTACAATCTTCCGACCCCTCCGTGATGCTTCAAGCCGATGTCTGCTCCCGGAATCAGAATCAGGTTCGCACCCGCTACTGCTGCTGGATCAACGAACGGGGTGAGTTCGTCGAACGCGCCCTGATCTAACTGCCTGGATGTAATGCTTGTGTTACACTTTTGAACGTGCCTAGCCCGCCAGTTACCTACCATTGGAACGAGCCCGCCTGGTCAATTTGAACCCTATTGGAGATATTCTGTGACGAACATTTTTGTTGGAAACCTTGCTTATCAGACCACGGAGTCGGAGCTCGAGGCTGCTTTTGCTGCGTATGGCGCTGTTGAGAAAACCAGCGTCGTTCGCGACCGGGACACCGGGCAGCCCCGCGGCTTTGCCTTTGTTGAAATGACGAATCAAGCGGAGGCGGCGAAAGCCATCGAAGCATTGAACGGTCAGGAACTGAACGGCCGGGCGTTGAACGTGAACGAAGCGCGTCCCCGCCCCGAGCGCGGCAGCGGCGGCGGCTTCGGAAACCGTGGTGGCGGCGGTGGCGGATTCGGCGGCGGGCGCCGGCGCGAACCCCGCTGGTAATCAATCTTACGGGGGCAGGCCTCTCGCCTGCCCCAATCACACAATTAATCTTCGACAGCGCTGCTACTGTTGGGGATAGCTCGCCTTGAACTCCTCGATCGTAATAACGTGGTCTCCGTTTTTGTCCCAGCGCGAAAATTCCTGCTGAACGTCGGCCGCATTGGCATCGCGAAATAGCTTGCTGAATTCCTCTTCGCTGAGCTTCCCGTCGTGGTTCGTATCCAGCGTTGCGAATACCTGCTCCGCCGTCATTGACTGTTTCGGAGCCTGACCTGGAGGCTGACTCTGTTGTTGCGGCGGCTGCTTCGGATTATCCTGAGGCTGCTGCTGACCATACACCATCGTTCCTGCCGCGACCAAGCCGCCCAACGCGATCCTGAGTATCGAGTACTTCATTCTATTGTTTCCTTTGCTTGATATCGTTCAAGCGAGACTGGACAGGACCCTAAACAGGCACGCCGCTAGCCAAAGGCTCGCGCAACTCAACTCCTAGAAATCCATCGCCTCTGCGCGGGCCCCTTTCAGGAAGTCTTACTGATCTGGTAAAAATACCCCGTTCCTACATACGCTTCCCACTTAGGATTGTTCGATCGCTTCGAAGTGGCGCCGCTGTGTCGGGTTTAGAGCAGCGGAGGAGTCGTGTCAGATTCTGGAGCGGCTGCCGCGACCTTCGGGGCATTCGATCGGAGAGAAGTCGGGGACTTCAGAACTCTCTTGCGCCTTTTCTTAGCTTCTGCCCTCGAATCTGCCTTTTTGCTCTTCTTAGCCATCCGCTGATTTCCATCCACGGTCGCAGGCTTTACTTTTTTCGAGGACTTGCCTGCTGTTGAGGACTTCGCTTTTGCCGAGGCTTTTGCCTTGCCCCTAGCAATAACGACAGAGGCTTTCGCGGAGTCGAGCAACTCTCGCACTCCCTTTTCATACCCGGCAAACTGCGCAATCACCTTTGATAAAAGCGCCTCAACTCGATCTAGCCGTTTGAGGGCTTTCTTCGTTTTCACCACTTTGATCGCTTTCATCTCCTCTTAACAGTTACGTAAGGCTCGGGTTGTGTCAAGGGGCCACATTCCGTACCGGATCAGCATCTGCTTCCTAAGTCGCAACAGGACACTATTTTTACGATACGACTTCGTCAACCCCTGGTAAAATCTGAACAACGCGCCGCCGGTGCATGCCTTGACACTCGTTGTTAACATCCGGTGACTGCCGCATGGGAATCGGAACTGATGATTTAGTGTGACTGCTTGAAAATCGAAATTGAAATTAAGTTACGTGTGCCGGATGATCTCCGGGAGACCCGCGGTAAGCTGCGACGGCTCGGATTTCGAGTTCTAAAGCGGCGCGAGTTCGAATCGAACGTCCTCTTTGACGACTGGAAGCGCCGCCTCCGCACGAATGGCAAACTATTGCGCGTCCGCCGGTCCGGTCGGCGCGGGCTGCTTACTCTGAAAGGACCTTCGGAGCAAAGCCGGTACAAGAAGCGCTGGGAGATGGAAACCGATCTCCATGACAGCGATTCGATCCAAGGGATCTTAAGTCACATCGGCTATCATCCGGTCTTCCGGTATGAAAAGTTCCGAACGGAATATACTCGCCGATCCGGCGACGGAAAGGTCCTGGTGGACGAAACGCCTATTGGAAATTTCCTGGAGCTGGAAGGCCGCCCCCGGTGGATTGAAGAAACCGCCCGGCTGCTGGGTTTTTCGCGCGCTGATTACATAAACCGCAGCTACGGGTATCTGTACCTGGCTTATTGCCGGGAACGCAGGATCCCCCCCAAAGACATGGTTTTCAATAGTCGAAATTCTAAAAGAGGGCCAGCCTCCGGTCGCTGACCCACGGACCAACTCACGCTGCCGACGCTGTTGCTCGCGCGAGGGCCGATGAGCTTTGAAGAGGATTCATTCCCAGCCGTTTCATCATGGCGATTAAGGTCGTCCTCGGCACGCCGAGATGGGCGGCAGCACCGTTCGGACCGCCAACCACCCCACCCGTTTGCTCGAGAGTCTGGAGTATGTGCGAACGCTCCGCCTCTTCCAATGTGACGGGCGCGGGTGTTCCTGCGAGCGTGGGTAGCGAACCGCTCAGCACAGGACCGGTTGCGAGAATTACCGAACGCTCAATAAGGTTTTGCAATTCCCGCACGTTGCCTGGCCAAGAATAGCATTCCAAAGCCGCGATGAATTCTTTCGACACGGCCGTGATCGGCCTCTGCATGCGATCCGCGTAATGCATCGCAAAATGGTGGACTAACAAAGAGATGTCTTCGCGACGCTCACGCAGCGCTGGCAGTGCAATTGGGAACACGCTCAAACGATAGAAGAGGTCGGCGCGAAATTGCCGTTTTTCCATCATTTCAGGCAGATTCCGATGTGTGGCGCATACCACGCGCACATCGGTGTCAATCGTTGCGGTGCTGCCTAAACGCTCGAATTGCCGTTCCTGCAAGACGCGAAGAAGCTTCGGCTGCAGCTCTAGCGGAAGATCACCGATCTCGTCTAAAAACAAAGTACCCCGGTTAGCCCGCTCGAACCGTCCAATAACGCGCGTGACCGCCCCGGTATAGGCGCCGCGCTCGTGACCGAACAGCTCGCTTTCTAGCAAGCCGGAAGGAATGGCGGAGCAATTCACCTTCACAAATGGGCCGCTCGACCGGTCGCTGTACTTGTGAATGGCTTCCGCGATCAGCTCCTTGCCGGTTCCCGTCTCCCCGTTGATCAACACCGTGGCGCCGGTCGGGGCGACAACCCGCACTTGGCGAAGCGCCTCCTGGAGCGCGGCGCTTTTCCCGATAATCGTGGGTAAGCCGCTGCCCGGCCCGCTTATGTTTCCAGTCATATCTTTGCTCCTTCCCTAACGGTGCTATCCGCCACCTAGGCAGCCTTGCGTACAGGTCTTTGAACGGCGTCAGGCACCTCGAGATCCATTCTGCGCGACTCGGGGAAATGTGCAACGGTCTGTATTTCTTCAGGATTGCGGTCCGCGGCGTCCTGGCACCGAATGCAAAACTGGGCCCACGGCACTGCGGCCAGGCGCTTCGGATGGATGTCCTCATCGCACTGCTGGCAGGTCCCGAAGCTGCCATCCTGGATACGACGAAGGGCCGCGCGCGCGTTTCGAAGCTTGTTAAATTCGCGGTCGAGGTTAGAAACCGCGAGGGCCCGTTCGGAAGCAGCCTGGACCTCTTCCAATAGATCGGCACTTCGCTCAATCGTGATCCCATCGCGTTGGCGGATAAGGTGCTCCAGTTCCGCAACGCTCGCCGTCAGAATCGCTCGAAATCGGTGTAATTCATTGTTGGTCATTGGATCTCTCCTGGTGCCCTTTCGTTCTTCTGCCCTGATTGTGGAACGATTCCCGCCTGCCGCCAACCCTCGTTAGTCGGTCAGTCCGTTCCCTAGATGGAGAGATCTGGCGCCACTACTTTAGGGGTGGAACAAACCCAATCGGCACCCCCTTGTCGCCACGATCTGAGAGTGTCCTAATGAATGCATATAGCTATGGAAAGAATGCATCGCGCCATCGCGAGCGCCGCAATTCTGATCTGGAGCGCGGCGTTCGCCAGGGTGGCGAATGCCCAGTGGCTCAACCACTCCACGCCCGGAATCCCGCGCACCGCCGATGGCAAGCCGAACGCGAACGCGACCGCGCCCGTGCCACGGGCCCTGGATGGCAAGCCCGATCTTTCGGGCATCTGGCTGCGCGTTCGCCCTACCGGCTCGCCCGGCGGCCCCGAGTTCGGCAACACGGTCACCTATTACATGGCCAAAGGTGCGACAGTTCCCCTGCGCCCCTGGGCGGCGGAACTTCTTCGGCAGCGGCGCTATGTGGACCTGGGCGGCGGACGTCCGTCGGAACACTGTCTGCCGCATGGAATTATCGGCGGCATGCTGCCGACCGTGCCGTTCAAGCTGGTGCAGCATCCGGGCCTTATGCTCATGCTCTACGAGCAACTGAATCAGTACCGCCAGATCTTCAGCGATGGCCGGAACTGGCCGGACGACATGCAGCCCGCCTGGTACGGGTATTCGATCGGCTACTGGGAAGGCGAGACGTTCGTCGTCGATACAAAGGGCTTCAACGACAAGACCTGGCTCGATGACAGTGGGTATCCGCACACCGAAGCCATGCGCACGTACGAGCGCTTTCACCGTATCGACTTCGGGCACATGGAGTTGAAGATCACCATCGACGACCCGCTCGCGTACACCGAGCCGTGGTCGGTAACGCTGCATCTCGAATTGATGCCGGACACCGAGCTCATCGAAGACGTGTGCGACAACGAAAAGGACGCAGCGCACTACGAGGGGTCGCATCGGTAGCCAGCCGCTGTGATGTGGTTTAATTTCTAGGCGGTATTGTTCGTGGGACGGGAGGAAATTCGTGGCGCAGAATCGACTTGATGCGTGCAGCCGGCGGCAGGTGCTCCAGGTAATGGGCGCCGGCGCGGCTGCCTGGTTTGCGGGTGGGATGGCGCAAGCGTCCGAGCTGCCGATTAAGACCAGCGGGCTCGAACACATCGGCATGCAGGTGCCTGATCAGGAAGCCTCGGCGAAATTCTACGGAAGGATTTTCGATCCGCAGCTTTTTCAGGAGCGGGATCCGCCGCCCCGGTTTTACGTGAAGGTCGGCATCTCCTATATTGCATTCGGGGGACTCCCGGCGAACGTAAAAGCCCCGAGAATCGATCACTTCTGCGCTGTGATTCAGGACTACAAAGGCCAGGAAATGCGCAAGAGCCTCGACGAAGCCGGCGTTCCGATGACCGGCCAGGGAGCCCTCGGCATGGCGGCAGATCCCGACGGTCTGCGGCTTCAGTTTCTGGGCGTTCCCGCGGGATTAGCCCGAACGATTATCCCCTCGTCGCGGATCTCGCAGGACGAGCCCGCGATTCAGGCTATAGGGTTCGATCACATCATGCTAGCGGTATCGGATCTGGAGAAGTCGGCCGCGCACTATCGGAAGATTTTCGGCATGGAAGTAGCGCGAACCAAGAAACCGGAGAGGATCTGGTTCGCGGCGGCGAAGACTCGTCTTGGTCTGGAAACCGTGGCTGCCGGAAAAATGCCCAGCGTGGACCACGTTTCGATCAGAGTGGCGGGCTTTGATCGCCGGGCGGTAACGGATAGACTCAAGAAACTAGGCGCGGAGATTGCTCCTTCTAACGACGAAGATCTGTTGCGGTTCAAGGATCTTAACGGACTGGTAATGGAGCTGAAATCGGGAGCTTGAGCATGCGATTTACGTCTGCGGTGCTGTTAGCAGTTTTGCTGTCTAGCGTCGGCCTGGCAGCGGATGCCAGACTCGCTGAAGCCGCGATGCGTGAAGACAAGGCGGCAGTGCAGGCCTTGCTGCGTCAAAAAGCGGACGTGAACGCGGCGTTGCCGGATGGCACGACAGCGCTTCACTGGGCTGTGCAGGCAGACGATCTGGAGACCGTGGGGTCGCTGATCCAGGCCGGCGCCAACGTGAAGGCGACGGATCGCTACGGCTTCACACCCTTGTACTTCGCTGCGACCAACGGCAACGCGGCCGCGATCCGGAAGCTGCTGGAGGCTGGCGCGGATCCGAACGCCGCCGACGCCAGCGGCGAGACGGCGCTCATGACCGCAACGCGGAGCGGCAACATCGATGCGTTAAAGGCGCTGCTGCAGCATGACGCGAGTGTGAACACCCAAGACTCCGTCACCCAACAGACGGCCCTGATGTGGGCGGTACGATCGAACTTTCCGGCGGCGGTTCAGCTCCTGCTGGAATATGGAGCCGAGATCAACGCACGCACTCGAATCGGCAAGGCGCCCGCCGCGCGGCCACCTGGGGCAGGCGGAGGATCGCACGGCGTGGGCATCGTTCGAAGCGGCTGGCCCGAACAGGGCTTCCAGCCGGAGACGCCGGGGGCCATGACGCCGCTGCTGTACGCGGCCCGGGACGGCAGGCTCGACATCGCACGGATTCTGGTCGGGGCCAAAGCGGATGTGCAGCAAGCGGATGTAAACGGAATTACCCCGCTGTTGATGGCGATCACCAATAATCATCTGGACGTTGCTAAATTCCTCCTGGAAAAGGGCTCGGCTCCCAACGCGGCCGATTGGTGGGGGCGGACGCCCTTGTACGCCACCGTCGAGATTAGAAATCGCGATTTCGGCCGGGGAGGCGAGCATGAAATCGACCGTCCCGCCGCCCTGGAATTAATCAGGATGCTGTTGGATCGCGGCGCCAACGTAAACGCCAGGACGAAAGAAGTCCCGCCGATTCGCCGCTTCATCACGCCGTTGGGCGATTTATCCTGGGTCGATTTCACCGGGCAAACGCCTTTCTTGCGGGCGTCCCTGGCGGGAGATATTGTGCTAATGCGCCTTCTCATCGATAAGGGCGCCGATCCGAATATTCCTACCTTGGCCGGCACAACGGCTCTGATGGCGGCCGCGGGAGTGAACTGGATGGGCGGGCAGACTTACACCGAGTCCAAAGAAGACTTGATGGAGGCTGTGAAATTGTGCCTCGACAAAGGCGCGGATGTAAACGCGAAAAACTCGATGGGCGTGACGGCGGTCATCGGCGCGGCCAATCGCGGATCGGACGACATCCTGGAATTTCTGGTCAAGAAAGGCGCTCGCCTGGATGTAAAGGACAAGGAAGGCCGCACTCCGCTGGTTTGGGCGGAAGGCGTTTTTCTCGCCACCAACGCGCCGGAAGCGAAGCCCTCCACCATCGCGCTGATCAAGAGGTTGCTGGCCCATGAATAGGACGGTCACGATGGCCGGGGTCGTGGCGATCACGGCGATGGTGAGTTCGCAGCAAATCGCGCGTCCTCAAAGCGAGTCTCCCGATCGCGCGCTGCTAAATCAATACTGCGTCGGCTGCCATAATGAAAAAACCAAGACCGCCGGCCTGATGCTCGATAAGCTGGATCTCGCGCATCCCGGGCAAGATGCGGAAACGTGGGAAAAAGTCGTGCACAAGCTGCGGGCGGGCATGATGCCGCCCAGCGGAACGCCCCGCCCCAATCGCACCACGCTGGATGCCTGGACGGCGAAGCTCGAAACGGAGCTGGATCGCGCAGCGGCGGTCAAGCCGAATCCGGGAAGCACGGGATTGCACCGGCTCAATCGCACGGAATACACAAACGCGATTCGCGATCTGCTGGCGATCGACGTGGACGGTTCCACCGTTCTGCCCGCCGACGATTCGAGCGAGGGATTCGACAACATCGCCGATGCGTTGGCCGTGTCGCCGGCGTTGATCGAGCGATACGTGGCCGCTGCCGGCAAGATCAGCCGGTCGGCCGTGGGGAATCTGCTGATCACTCCATCGACGGTTACCTATCGGGCGCCCGCGGACCTTTCGCAGTCGGAACACGTGGAGGGCCTCCCGCTCGGCACGCGCGGGGGAATGCTGGTCCGGCACACGTTTCCGCTGGATGCCGAGTACGCGATTAAGGTTCGGGCCAGGTCGGCTGGCATCGGCGTAGGCGGCGTCGGGCCTGCGGGCGAAGAACTGGAAGTGGTTTTGAATGGCGAACGCGTCAAGGTAGCCACTAGCGGCACTGTGGACGCGCGGATTCCCGTGAAAGCCGGGCCTCAGGAAATTGGCGCGGCTTACATTCGGAAGAGCCCGCCGGGAGCGGACGATATCTGGCAGGTCTTCGCCGGCAATTCCAGCGTGAGCAGCATCGCGATTACCGGGCCGCTTAATCCAACTGGTCCGGGAGACACGCCCAGTCGCCGCCGGATTTTCGTGTGCCGCCCGAATGCCGAAGCCGAAGAATCTGCGTGCGCCAAGAAGATTCTCTCCACGCTGGCTTTGCGCGCGTATCGCCAACCGCCCTCGGGAGCGGATTTGGATACGCTCCTGAGCTTTTATCAGGCCGGGCGAAAAAACGGCAGCTTCGACATGGGTATCGAGCAAGCGCTGGCTCGGGTGCTGGTGGATCCCCGCTTTGTCTTTCGCTTTGAGCGCGATCCCGCGGGGACTGCCGCCGGTGTAACGTATCGCGTTAGCGATTTAGAACTTGCATCGCGCTTGTCGTTCTTCCTGTGGAGCAGCATTCCCGATGAAGAGCTTCTGGAGCTAGCCATTCAGGGGAAGCTTCACGATCCGACGGTGCTCGAAAAACAGACGCGGCGTATGCTGGCGGATCAGCGCTCGGAAGCGTTGGTGACCAATTTCGGCGGGCAGTGGTTGTACCTGCGGGAGTTGAAGAGCGCGCGTCCCGAGGCACGTGGGTTTAACGACAATCTGCGCCAGGCGTTTCGCCGCGAGACCGAGTTACTGCTCGAAAGCATCCTGCGCGAGGACCGCAGCGTCGTCGACCTGCTCAATGCGGACTATACATATGTTAACGAGGCCCTGGCCCGCCACTACGGGATTCCCGGCATCAAAGGGAGCCACTTCAAACGAGTCACACTGAAGGACGACGCACGCCGCGGCTTGCTAGGCCAGTCCAGCTTCCTGCTGGTGACTTCGGTGGCGAATAGGACTTCCCCGGTCTCACGCGGAAAATGGGTTTTGGAAAATCTGCTCGGCACTCCGGCGCCGCTACCGCCCCCCAATGTGCCTCCACTGAAGGAGAATGAAGCCGCCCAACAAGCTACCTCAGTACGCCAGAAGATGGAGGAGCACCGGCAAAATCCGGTGTGTGCCGCGTGCCACAAGATAATGGACCCCATCGGGTTTTCGCTGGAGAATTTCGACCTGATTGGGAAGTTTCGGAGCACCGACGGGAATGCCAAGATCGATGCTTCAGGGGAATTGGTGGACGGCACCAAACTGGATGGGCCAGCCAGCTTACGGCAGGCGCTGCTCAGCCGCTCGGATGTGTTTGTGCGCACGATGACCGAGAAGCTTCTGACGTATGGGACGGGTCGGGCGCTGAAGTATTACGATATGCCGGTAGTACGCTCTATCGCGAGGGACGCATCGCGGAACGATAATCGCTTTTCATCGCTCGTTCTCGGTATCGTGAAGAGCGATCCATTTCAGATGAGAGTGAAGGCAGGAGAAAACTGATGGCATTCATCACCAGAAAACATCTTTCGCGCCGGACCTTGCTGCGCGGCATGGGAGTTTCCGTCGCGCTGCCGCTGCTCGATTCCATGGTTCCGGCGCAAACGCCGCTCGGCAAGACCGCAGCGACCTCCAAGAGCCGGTTGAGCTGCATTTACGTGCCGCACGGCGCGACGATGGACAAATGGACTCCGTCGGCGGAAGGCAAAGGGTTCGAGTTCACCGAGATACTCAGCCCGCTCGAGAAATTCCGGGACCGCGTTTCGATCGTGTCCAACCTGGCGCACCCGGCCGCGGGGGGCGTGGGCTCGGACGCAGGCGCCGATCATGCGCGATCGGCCGCGGTATTTCTCAGCGGCGTTCACCCCGAAAAGGACTCGATTCGCGTGGGCGCCACCATCGACCAGATCGCTGCGCAGCGCATTGGTCAGGATACGCCGCTGCCTTCGGTAGAACTCTCTATCGAGGAAGTCGCGCTGAGCTGCGGCTCCGGGTACGCCTGCGCCTACTCGAATACGATTTCCTGGAAGACGCCCACCATTCCCCTTCCGATGGAGAACAATCCGCAGGTGGTGTTCGAAAAACTATTTGGCGATGGGAGCAACAATGCCGATCGGCTCGCACGAAAGCAGCAGAGCCGCAGCCTGCTCGATTCGGTCATGGATCAGGTGGCGTCGCTGCAGCGCGAGCTTCCGGCCTCCGACCGCACCAGGCTGGGCGAGTATCTGGATGATGTCCGGGAGATCGAACGGCGTATCCAGAAAGCTGAAAACCAGATTCCGGCCGACCTGAAGCTGCCCGAAGCGCCGGTGGGCGTGCCGGAATCCTTCGACGAGCACTTCAAGATCATGTTCGACCTGGAGGTGCTGGCCTTCCGCGCCGAGATCACCCGCGTCGCCACGCTGATGTACGCGCGCGATACCAGCGGCGCGGTGTACCCGACCAGCGGCATTCGCGACGGGTTCCACGTCGCTTCTCATCACTCCAACAATCGCGCGAATATGGACAAGTTCGCGCTGATCAATAAGTATCACGTGGAGATGCTGGCGTACTTCCTGGACAAGTTAAAGTCGACGCCGGACGGCGACGGGAATCTCCTGGATCACTCGATGGTTCTCTACGGCAGCAGCATGAGCAACGGAAACCAGCACGATCACGATCCCCTGCCGATCGTGCTCGCTGGAGGCGCTTCGGGCCAGCTAACCGGCGGCCGCCACATGCAGTACGCGCCGCATACCCCGATGTCGAATCTGCTGCTGTCCATGCTGGATAAGCTCGGGATCCAGGCAGACAAGCACGGCGATAGTACCGCGAAGCTCGAAATCTAACTCAATTTAGAACGTGAACCGGGCCACCACCGTACCTTGACGCGGCGGATTGTTCACCGACGAGGTGTTGATCCATCCAAATCCCGCAGTCGGCTGACCGGCAGTCCGGGTCTGGGTGGCAAACGCATTCGTGCTGGTCGGATCATTCATTTGCGTCCGGTTGAAGATATTGGTGAACTCGGCGCGGATCATCAGGCTCATCCTTTCGCGGAACCGGATGCTGCGGGCCAGGCTGACGGACTCCACCGGACGGCGCTGCTGGCGATAATCGTCGTAATAAGCGGCCGCAGTGCCAAACTGGCCCAGCGGTGGGTTGGCCCACGCGGCAGGATTGAGCACGAACTCTTTGTTCGGATCGAAGCAATGGCAGTTCAGATCCTGCGTGAACAGCGGCACTCCCGGGACGCGATTCACCAGGGTGTTCTGGAACGTATAGGTAGCCAGGCTGGTGGTCGCGCTGGGGACGCGCATCGGCAGGCCGCTGCCATAACGCAGCACCGCGCCGATGATCCAATCCTTGGCGGCCATCGACAGAATTTTGTTGCCGCCCAGCGTCGGTGTCGTATAGTTGCCGGCGATCACGGAGAGCAAGGGCTGATTGTAGCCGGACAGGTACTTGTTCACCCTCCGGTTGTCGACGTCGTTGATAGTCGCCGTGACGGAGGTGAAATACCCGTAATCCTGTTCCGCGCCTACCGTGAATTGCTTCGACCACGTGAACGAATAGGTGAGATCCAGCCCATGGGACAAGCGCTTGGTGGCCTTGACCTGGAGGGCATCGTACCAGGTGTTGCCCACGGGAGGCCACGTGTTCACCAGGTTTAGATAACCAGGCATGGGCCGCAGGGCCTGCGCCACGGTCTGACCGACCGGAAACGTTGCATACGGCGCCGTGCCGAAACCCCGGGTCTTGGCCAGCGCGGAATTTACGGGCGATGCCAGCAGCTTCAGGTCGTCCGGATTGCTCAGACTAAGACCGTAAGCAGCCAGCCTTCCCGGACGCAGCGCGTTGACGGCAACCATCGTGTTCGCCTGCCACCATACGCCGCGGTTGCCGACATACTCGGCTTCTACAACGAGGTTGCGGAAGATCTCGCGTTGGAGACCCACGCTCCACTGAATCGTTCTGGCGGGACGGCCGGCGTTCTGATCGATGAAATTCGTGGGATTGCCCACGGTGCCGACCAGGGGGAGCTGACCCGGATCGAAGTTGGGGAAGGTTACTTTGTACGGAATGCCGTCTTGAATGTTGTAAGCGGGATCGCCGTAAGAACCCGAAGCGTAGGGATTCACGGATCCCGTATTGAACGACTTATTGTTATTGGCGGAGGTTCGGGTATAGGTGATTCCGCCTCCCACCCGCAACACGGTCTTCGGTGTGATCTGATACGCCAGTCCCAGTCGCGGCCCGAATGCCCTGGGATAATTCTTCGCGAAGCGGCAGTTGCACCGACCCTCTCCATATCCTTCGAAAATCGTTCCACCTGGAGAGTTGCCGGTGCTGGGGTTGGGCGTCGAAATGGACGCGTTTGGCATCAAGCCGCCGTGCTCGCTCAGATAGGTCTGGAAGTCGTAGCGCAGCCCGTAGTCAAGGGTCAGCGTTCGAGTTACCTTCCAACTGTCCTGCGCGAAGCCCGAGTATCCGTGACCGCCCAAGCGCGTGCGTGAGGGGACGCTGATGTACCCGCTGCTGACGCGGCCCGCCAGGAAGCTGGCATAGTTGAATCCCACGTTGGCAGGGAGAGACACCCCCTGCAATGACGGAAGTCCAGTTTCCGCCTGACTGAAGACCATCCAGGAATTGGCATAGGTGCGGTTTTGGGCCGGATACCCCTGCCAAACCAACTCGGCACCGAATTTGAAGGTGTGGTTATTTCGAACGATCATGAGCGTAGCCGTGGAAGTCGGTTTGTAGTTGCGCAACGTAATTTGCGTGCCGACGCCCATGTTGGTACCCATTCCGCCTCCCTGGGCGTTGCTGATGGTCTGAATCGATGGGAAGAGATTGGTGTTGAATCCCTTCAGACCAATCTGGGAGGGATCGTAGTCCGTCACCTGCGCATCCGAGAGCGTGTTGATCAGGCCGCCGCCCAGGTGCAGCAACATGGTCGGCGTGAAATTGTAATCCACATTCAGACGGACCGTATGAGCCACAACGTAGGTGCCCGTCGCGGACGTAATGGGCTGATCGAAGCCGTTGTTGTTCGGCGCGGAAGTGCCGGTCCGCGACCAGTATCCTGACACCTTAAGGCTGGAGCTCAAGTTGTGATCGATCTTCACCGAAGGAATGTCTGTGATCCTGGAATTGGAATAAGTAGGAAGGAAGTTGTTGATCAGCCCGCTGCTGGTGGGCTGCGGAATCATCGACTGGACCTTCAGCGCTACGGCATCCTGTTGCGATAGGGGAACGGTGTTGTTGACGAAAGGATCGCGATAGCGGACGCCGCCGACCAGCCGGTCCGTCTTCCAGTCGTATACGGTGTTCTCGAACAGCGCGCGACCAAGACCGTCGGTCCCAACATTACGGCCTGTCAGCGCCCTGCGGAAATCGCCCAGGCGATACTCGGGCACTGGAACCGTTCGAAAGACGTTGTTGGTGACCGTAGTCTCGCGGTACTGTTCGAAATTGAAAAAGAAGAAGCTCTTGTCATGACCGTCGTAAAGCTTCGGGATCAACAACGGCCCGCCGACGGTAAAACCGTAATCGTTGCGACGCTGGCGAGGCCGCAAGAGGCTCCCGCTTCCGTTGTTCGTAAACGGCTGGCCGGCATTGAGTGCTTCATTCACGAAATAGTCGTAGGCGGTGCCATGGAATTGATTCGTCCCCGACCGCATGGTCACGTTGAACACTCCCCCGCCCGCCTGCCCGAACTCCGCCGCGAAATTGCTGGTTTGAATCGCGAATTCCTGAATGGCGTCCACGCTCGGTTGCACTTGGGACTGTGTGCTGGAGCTGATACCGTTGGTGGCGTCCTGGCCATCGATGCGGAAAGCCATCGTGTTGCTGGGCATGCCGTTGACCCGGATGCTCGCGTCAGGGCGCCAGTCCGCGCCGGGCAGCACCTGTAGCACCGCGAAAGGATTCCGAATGCCCGCGTTGCCGGCGCCTGCGCCGATTCCCAAGACCGGAAGGTTGTTCAAGGTGTTTGTCGAAACGTTGTGGCTCAGCTCCCCACTCTCGGTCTTAAGCAGCGGCGCGGCTTCGGTCACAGTAACCGATTCGGCGCTCGATCCCACCTCCAGCGCGACGTCTAATCACAGGGTCTGGGCCACCGGGAGGACGATATTCTGACGCACGAATCGCTTGAACCCAGGCACGGTCACCGACATCTCGTAAGTGCCCGTGGGCATCTGCGAAAGCGTGTAGTTGCCCGTGGCCGTGCTGGCTGCCTTGTATACGGCTCCTGTTTCGATGTTGCGAGCTTCGATCGGTGCAGCGGCCACCACAGCGCCGGCCGGATCGGAAATGGTGCCGGTGAACGTACCACGATCGCTCTGCGCAAACGCTGCCACCGCGAACGCAATAAGACACCCTGAAATCTTCCGCATGAGCTGCCTCCCCTGACTGCTGGTCAATGAAGGTTAATACGGCAGAACTCGGTCGTCAAGGGGCACTAAGCGGGAGCGTCCGCCTTACACGAGCGTTACAGTCCCCGGAGTCTGCGGGCGGTCACTAGATTTATAATCGCGCCACGCGGAAGCCAGGCGACTCACGCCGTTTGTGAGAATCTCGCTTTGTGCAAGAAAAGGAAGCCGAAGAAAACGCACATGTTCGTCTCCGGCCGACATCACGGGACCGGGCAGCACAATCACCCCGTGTCGCGCCGCAACCTGAGCGAACTCACGCGAGTCGCCATGAGGCAACTTCACCCACAGAAACAGACCGCCAGCCGGCACGCGAAACTTCCACTCGGGTAAATGCTGTTTGAGCAGGGTTACCAAGAGATCGCGCCGCGGCTGCAACTGTAGTCGACGCAGTTTGCGGAATTCGTCCAGCGCGCCCAACAACCGAACCGCAATACGCTGGGTCAAAATGGGAGATCCAAGATCGGCAGCGCTCTTCAGCCGGGCAAGCCGTTGAATAACGGGTTCGGGCGCGCGCACCCACCCGATGCGCAAACCGGCCCAAACGAGCTTGCTAAGGGAACCAATACTGAGGACCATGCCATTCGGGCAGTCGATTGCGATCGGAGGAGGCGCCGCTCCTCCGAAAGTTATGTCCGCTACTGTTGTGTCATCTATTACCGGGACCCCAAGTTCCGTTACAATTTGCGCAATCTCCTTCCGCGCGGCTTTGGGCATCACCTCTCCGGTCGGATTCTGAAACGTCGGTGTCAAGTAAACCAATCGCGCAGCAGTCGCACTGATCCGATCACGAATTACTGATGGACGCACGCCCTTCGCCGGGACGGGTAAAGGCGAGATTCGGGCTCCAACAGCTCGAAACGCGTCTAACGCACCAAAATACGCAGGATCCTCCACCAGCACTGTATCGCCTCGCTGCACAAAAAGCGCCGCGCACAATGCAATCGCCTGTTGAGCGCCATTCGTAACCAACACTTGCTCGTAGGTGGTCTCGACGCCGCTGTTCATGTATGATGCGGCGATCGCTCGCCGCAAAGGCTCCAGACCCATTGGGTAGTAGCGATGATCCTTGATGAGTGCGGTCTGCTCTTCAGGACCGACGCTAAAAAGCTCGACAGGCACACCAGTAAGCGCCAGAGGAGTGCCGAGCGCAAAATCAATCATGTCCGGCCGGTCGTGATTCGCCAGTAGCCCAAGCAACGGACTCGCGGACAAAACACCGGCCTGAGCGGCATTCCGCGCAGCCGCCACCACTTCCGATCTAATGCAAACCTGCGTACCACTGCCGGAACGGCTTTCAACCCATCCGCCCTCGCGTAAATTGTCATAGGCGGCCACCACAGTCGTTCGACTAAGACTGAGCGCTTGGGCGAGGTTCCGCTCGGACGGCAGCCGAAGCCCGGGCGTGAGCAGACCATGCCGGATGGTTTGTATGAGCGCTCGCGTCAGTTTCTGTTGAAGAGAGCCTTTACCCGCTGCCCACGGCCCCAGATAGTCTACTAACACCTGTGGTTCCACCAGTCCAATTGTGTTACAAGTGGCTCTAGATTACAAGTCCATTTCGGGACATACTTGGCTTAGGAGGTGATTCACAGTGCATCCGGACTTGAGCAACCCATCGCGAAGTCTGGAGCCGGTCCGCGAGGCACCCAAAACGCATTTGCCGCAACCTCATGAAGTTCGTGCGCAGGTGCAGAAGATCCTGGAAAGCAGCATTTTTTCGAATTGCGGGCGTTTGACACGCTTTATTTCCTTCGCCGCTCAGCATGCTCTTAGCGGAACAGGCGCGCCCTTGAAGGAGTATGTCATCGGAGTCGAGGTTTTCGACCGCACCTCGGCATATGATCCCCGAATCGATCCGATTGTGAGGGTCGAAGCGCGTCGGCTGCGATCCAAGCTGGAAACCTACTATGCCTCCGTGGGATGCAACGATCGGGTACTAGTCGAGTTTCCTAAAGGGAGCTATGCTCCTGTTTTTCGCGTACGGACGTCGTCCGAGATCAGGCACCCGGATGAGAATGATCCGGCTTGCCTCGCACTAACTGTGTTGCCGTTTTCGCCGCTTACAACAAGAGGCCTCGACGATGGTTTTGCCGCTGGGCTCACCGAAGATATTGTTCATGGCCTCACAAACATACAGAAGCTACGCTTGTTGCCCTGGAACACTGGCAGCAACCGGGAGAAAATTGATGCTCTGCTGCGAGGTAGCGTACGTTACGAATCGGGACGTGTCCGCGTGATCGCGCAATGTATCGAGGCAAGCTCTCAGGGCTATGTTTGGTCGGAAGCTTATGATCACTGTGGGATGAGCCTTTCGGTTCAAGACAACATCGCACAAGCGATCGTCGCAAGAGTCGTGCTGACGGTCGCCGCAGCGTGCGGGAACCGCGAAGGCGGATCGAATACGGCTACTCCGTCAGCGGCTTACATTTGCCGCTAGGGTACGTTCGCTCCACCGCGCCCATCCGTAAGCGTAGGCGGCTCGAATCCGTTCAGATGCCTGACGTCGACGTTGTTTTCATTACAGATGTATTCCATGATTTCGGCGTTCACCTGCAGGAAGAAGTGCCCGGTCAGCGTGAATGGTTTAGTATAAGCGCCAGGATCTTCAATGGTGACTTGGTATTCGATGGTTCCCAGATCCGGCCGGCGGAAGCGTTCGATGGTATGTAACTGTTCCGTATGCGGATGACCCGCGAAATCGAACCAGGTTCTGTCGTTAAATCCGACGGTGTCCACCGCCAGCGCGTCGCCATCCCAATGCCCAATGGAATCTCCATACCAGGTCGGGTTGGGATCCTTGGGATGCTCTTTATGATCGAGAAAAATCTGGCGGTAACTGTGAATATTGCCTTCAAACAGGATGACGAACAGATTTGGCATCTGGAGGTATTTCATAGGGTACGGAGCCAGCCGTGGCACACCGGTAGGCAGGCACTGCGCCTCCGGATCGTCCTGTGAGCGACGCGACTTCATGACGTTTTTGCCCCAGTCGTTTAGAGGGAGGGTTTCCCCTTTCGGCAGGGCGCCCTCAATGTCCACGACGAACGGACGATCGGTATTCCATACGCCGGAGAGATCCACCTTTCCATCCGCAAGTCGCGGCGTGGGGCCGCTGGGACGCTGTTTACCCTTCCCCTTTCCTTTAGCTGCCGGCGTGCCCTCTTGTCCAGCGACAGGAATCTGTATCAAATAACACATCGTGGCTAAAGCCGCCGTTGTGATCAAACCGGCAAATCGCCTTCTCATCTAAGATCTCCTCCAGCCATAAAGCGTTGACTATTCTACTTCAAGCGGGGACATAGATTTGCCGCCTTACCGGCGGGCTGGACTCGTCGAGAGGGATTCGATAGAGTCTTACCTTCACGGCCGACTCGGAGAGGAGATACAGCCATGCATCACCATACTCATGAACATTCACGGCGCGATTTTTTCAGCAGGGCCTTTGGAGGCGCACTTGCCGGGGCGTCGATTATCGAAGAAGCCTTCCTGCGTGCGACTTGGGCGCGGGCCCAGGCGCCCGGCGCCAGTACGAACCTGTTCACGATTGAGAAGGTCGCCGACGGCGTTTATGCCGCCCTGGCACGGCCGCAGGTCCTGACCAACTGCAACGCTGCCATCTTTGTGAACTCTCAGGACGTCCTCGTGGTGGACGCCCACTCGAAGCCCTCCGCAGCCGCTGCACTTATCGCCCAGATCAAGAAGGACGTTACGACCAAGCCGGTTCGCTATCTGGTCAATAGCCACTTCCACTGGGATCACACGCAGGGCGATGCTGCTTACAAAGCCGGCGGCGCTAAAGTGGACATCATCGCCAGCGATGCGACCAAGCAGTTGATGACCGAGCTTTCCCGCAATCGCCTGAAGGAATCGCTCGACAGCGTTCCCAAGCAGATCGACGACCTTCAGGCCCGGCTGGCCAAAGCGACCTCGAGCGCAGACAAGGAACGCTACACCGACCTGATCCGGCAACTAAACGCCTATCAAACCGAGATGAAGAGTTACACACTCGAGCTGCCCACCATCACCTTTGCCAAGTCACACGTGATCAAGGACCCGGCGGGCGATCTTCATATCGAGTTCCATGGGCGCGCCCACACTGCCGGCGACGTCGCCGTATTCTCACCCCAGAAACGCGTGGTCGCTTCGGGCGATGTGATTATCGGGTTCCTGCCTAACATCGCCGACGGATATCCGAGGCCATGGCCAGCGACCATCAATTCCGTTGGGCAGCTCGCTTTCGATCACATCATTCCCGGACACGGGCCGGTCCACCACGATCGCGCGCGCATGACACAAATGCGGAATTACATCGAGGAGCTGACGGCGCGCGTCGAAGAGGGCAAGAAAGCGGGAAAGCCGCTTGCTGAATTGCAGAAGACGCTAACCATGGCGTCCATTAAAACCTTGCAAGCCAACGGATACGGCAGCTACGTCGCTGACAATCTGAATAAGTTCACGGTGTACCTTGGGCAGAGAACCGCGGTTGAGGACCGTCTGTCCGCCAATATTGAAGCCATATACAAGAACCTGGACCGCGCTTGATCGAGTGAGATAACCTTGGGTTCTGACATGGAATCCTTGCTCTCTGGGCTCTCACAACACGGCTACAGCATACTGTTCACGATCGTATTTCTGGAATCGATCGGGCTGCCAGTGCCGGCGGCACTAGCCTTGCTGGTTGCAGGCGGAGCCAGCGCGCGCGGCTCGCTTTACCTTTCACTGGTAACCGTCAGCGCTCTTCTGGCCCTAATCCTGGGCGATACGCTCATGTTTCTGATGGGTCGCTACACAGGATGGTGGTTATTGAGTCTGCTTTGCCGTGTTTCACTCAACCCGGAGTCGTGCATTCTTCGTTCCGCGGAGTCCTTCTACCGCCGCGGGCGTACAGTTCTTGTATTCGCGAAGTTCGTGCCGGGGATTAACTCTATGGCAGCGCCGCTTGCGGGAAGCATGAATATGCGTTTCGGCCAATTCCTGGTGCTCGATCTCGCTGGCGCCGCTCTGTACGCCGTGGCATATCTATCCGTGGGTTTTCTTTTTAGCGATGTACTTGGGACTGTCACGAAAAACTATCAGATGGTCAGTCGCATCGTGAGCTGGGGACTGGCCGTGCTCGTGGTGGGCTATTTGGGGATGAAGGCTTGGATATGGAGCAAAGCGCGCAGGCTGCCGTCGATTCCTTTTGTGAGTCCTACTGATGCCGCACAGGCGTTATCTTCGGATGCCGCGGTGATCTACGACGTCCGAAGCCACGGCTATTACGACCGCAAGGCGACCCGCGTGCGCGGTTCCACGAGACTGGAGCCAAACGCGCTCCACCACCTCGAGAACAACATTCCCGACAGCAAGCATGTCTACCTATACTGCACCTGCGCTAACGACGCCACCAGCGTCCGCGTGGCTCAGCAACTGCTGCTGAAAGGCGCGCGCACCGCTGTCATTAAAGGCGGCTTGCGTGCGTGGAAGAAGGCTGGGTTGCCTCTGGAGCCAGTTCCAGCCGAAGAAATCACCGAACTACCAGTTTTCAACTGAAAGATTCGTTGGCGCATCCAATCAGAGGTTCCGGTAAGGCATCGTCATTGCCTTTCGGCAGGGGCACGTTCTCCGCGGCCGAGCTGTGCCCGGATTGCACCGGGCGTACCGGCTGGACAGGTTCGCATATACCCGCTTAGGGGGACGTGCGATGCGATCGGAATGTCGTCAGATGTATTGAAAGGTCATTTGAAGATGGTTTCATCTATGCATCGCACAATTCCAACGATTCCAGACGAGGCCTGCTGGTCGGTAATCCTGGCCGGAGGAGAAGGCGTTCGGCTACGCCCATTGACGCGCACGATCGCAGGCGATGAAAGGCCGAAGCAGTTCTGCGCGGTAATCGGGACTGAAACGCTGTTGCAGCAAACGATTCGCCGGGTCGGACGCCTGGTGCCGCCCGAGCGGACCAAGGTTGTTTTGACCCGTAAGCACGAGCAATACTTCACAGACATGCAGGTACCTGCAGTCGTACAGCCTGACAACCGCGGAACTGCTCCCGCGATTCTTTACAGTCTGTTGTCGATTGCCAACGAGAATCCGTTCGCAAACGTGGCGCTGTTCCCGGCCGACCATCATTTCTCCGACGAGGGAGCTTTCCTCGGGCACGTCGCCGCCGCCGTCCAGGCCGTCACGCAGCAACCGGACCTGGTCATACTTCTGGGAATCGTTCCCACCGGCCCGGAGGCCGACTACGGCTGGGTTCAGCCCGGTGAACCCGTGTGTGGTGTCCTTGACGGCGGGCTCTTTCGTGTCCGCCGCTTTTGGGAAAAGCCGGCCACCGGACTCGCGGAGCAACTGATCTACGAAGGTTATCTGTGGAACACGTTCGTGCTGGTGGGTGCGATTCCCAAACTGCTTCGGCTCATTCGAAGCAGCCTGCCCGAACTTTACAGCCACTTCGAAGGCGTCCAACCGGCGATCGGGACTAGCGTGGAAAATCCAGCGATGCGGCAGATGTACAGTCGGCTTCCTGTCGCCGATTTCTCGCGCGAAGTCCTGGCCGTGCTTCCGCGAGCGTTGACTGTATTACCCATGAAAGGTGCAAAATGGGTCGACATCGGCACTCCTGATCGGGCCCTCGCGGTTATGGCTTCACAGCAAGTCGGCGCCTAGAACCGGGCAAATGCGCCGGATGGTGCGTCTCTAGCCCTGCCGAACGCGTTGCGAGTCGAAGCTCTCCTGCAGAGGCACCGCCAGCGCTGTTCCCGCACGTTCCACGGCTTGCAACATGCTTAGCAGCAACTCTTGCTGCAACGCGAGGAATTCGTCGTAGTCCGACGTGGTCACATAAGCAACTACCTCGACGTCGAGCGAATACGGCCCCACGCCGACAAAGCGTACCGGCAGGTTGCCGGTTTCCACTTTAGGATGCTCTTTGAGAATCCTGGCGAACGATGAAAGCACTTCCAGGAGCTGCTCGGACTTAGTATCCCGGCGGAGATTGAGTGTCGGGTGAAACCAGATCTTGTCGCGCCCGGAAATATTTTCAAGCTCCATGGACGAAAACTGGGCATTCGGCACGCTGATGATCGTACGATCAGGCGTACGGATGCGAGTGGAGCGTAGGCCGATGTGCATCACAGTGCCCACGCGATCGCCGAAACGGCAGACGTCGCCGACCAGCACGGGTCGATCGCCAATCACCGAAATCCCGCCGAACAGATTTTCAATCGTCTTCTGGGCTGCGAGTGCCACAGCAAGGCCTCCCACGCCGAGTCCCGCCAGGATGGTTGTGGTGTTGTAGCCCCAGACGCTTAATACTCCCAGGATGGCAATCAGGAAGAGCGACAGCTTCAGGATTTGCCGGCCCAGCGGAAGCACCGAATAACTCACCGCCTGCATACGGGGGTCGAGACGTGAACGCCAGCGTTCTGTAACAAGGTCGATGATGACCGCGCCTGCCCATGCCAGGGCCAGAAAAAAGATCATCGCCAGTGCTCGCTCTATGAAGGTCCGGGACAGCGTGGCTGGTGGCGCCAACTCCATCGCACCTCTGAGTCCGGCGACTGTTAAAGCGACACGTATAGGGCCGCGAAACCCCGGTGCTTTCACCAGCGGCCGTATCGCTGCGACAATCGCCCAAGCCAGGAACCCGGCCACGATCCAAAGCGCTATCCCGCCGCCAAGTAGAGCGATCCAGCGCCATACCGGTGTATCGAGGATTTCAAACGTTACGAGCTGTTGCGGGAGCTTTTTTTCGAACGGAGTCTCGGCTACGGCCTGGTGTGCTTTTGGAATTAGCGCCACGCTGTCGGCCGAAACGAGCCAGACGTGAAAACCCAGTCTCAATTCCACGCGCTCTAGCTGCAGCTCCAGGTTCTGCCCGTCCACGTGGAAAGTCGCAAGGTGTTCGAAGGTGGGCGCAAGGCCGTCGGACTGATCTCCCTCCGGGTCGCGGCTTAACGTGGTGATTTCGAACGGTGTATCGTCAAGAAGGTCTTCGAGCTGCCGTGCGAGATCCGGGCCATCTTTTGTTCGAGCCGCCGCAGGTACGCGCCGCAAATCGAGATAGTAGAGCGCTTTCGAATAGTCGCGTGCATGGCAGGCTTCCAGAAACTGGAAGACGGACTCCTGAGGCGTGGTTCGGCCCAGCGGATCCTTGGTTTCAGCTACAGGTGTCTGCGCGCACAGAACACCCGTCAGCAGGACGGCAGCCAGGAATCTAGGCATACTTCCTCATCGACACTCCTGTTTCCGCGCCACTGACAAGGGGGTTGATGACAGCAGCGACACAGCGGAGGGACACTTTATTGTGACATTACTTCCGATCGCGGCGTGCCCGGCCGCTGTGATGCTCAGGGCACCACTTCTACATCCAGAAGCAGAATGAGTCCCTCCGCCACCATCGGCCGGACAGCCGGAATCAGTTTCTCTCGCAGGAAGGTTTCTTCCGCCACCACCGAAATGGAGATCGGGCGGTCGTCGGACACCCCGAACAGGCGTTTGCGATGGATTTTGTGATGGCTGCCGAAGCCCATGATGCCGGCTTGAACCGTCGCGCCAGGCGCATCGAGATGCTCGAGTCTACGCGTGATGCCTTCATAGAGAGCGTGCTCACCCCAAGTGTCGGATTCATCTACCAGGATGATCAGCATCTTCTGCTGCACATTCGTCGTTTGCGGGTCCGTCATTCCTCCACCGGCCTTTCTTCCGGCCTTTGCCGGATCGCCAACGCGTACAGGGCCGGGAGAGCGAGCAAGGTCAGCAGCATGGTCGACAACAATCCCCCGACCACCACGGTGGCCAAAGGGCGCTGTACATCGCTACCGACTCCGGATGCTCGTGCGGCCGGCACCATCCCCAGCAAGGCCACAATGATCATCATCAGCACCGGGCGCATCTGGGCGAGAGAACCTTCGATGATGGCTTGTTTGACTGGTAGATCGGGCTGCACGCGACGCCGCCGGTTAATTTCTGAGATCACCAGCACGCCGCTCATCACCGCGACTCCGAATAAGGAAATAAATCCCACCGCCGCCGACACGCTTAGATTGATGCCGCGCAGGTACAGGAACACGATCCCGCCCACCAGCGAGAACGGGACGTTCATCATCACCAGCCCGGCGTATTTCGCGGAGCCGAACGTGAAGAACAGCAGCGAGAAGATAATGGCGATGGTGATGGGCAGAATGAGGCTCAGCCGTTTGCGCGCGCGTGCCAGATTCTCGAACTGTCCGCCCCACTCCACGCGATAACCGGGCGGAAGCTTGACCTGCGAATCGAAACGCCGCTGTGCATCTTCGACAAAACTTCCTTGATCGCGCCCGCGGATATTAGTCCGCACCGACACTTGGCGCCGGTTTTCACGCCGCGCGATGATGCTGGCCCCGGTGACTACCCGGATGTCGGCTAACTGGCTCAACGGTACATGGCCGCCGTCGTGCGTGGGAATCAGGATCGTTCCGATCGAATGCATGTCGGAACGCGCCTCGGGTGTGTAGCGAACGGTGATGTCAAAGCGGCGCTCACCTTCGAACATCGCGCTGACGGTGCGGCCTCCTATGGCCATTTCGATGACGTCCTGGACGTCTTTCACGTTAATCCCGTAGCGAGCCACCTCGGCGCGGTTCACCAGGAGGCGGAGCTGGGCCTGATCGGACTCCTGCTCCACTGCGGTGTCCGCCGCTCCCGGCACCTGCCGCACGATTTCCAGACCCTGTGCGGCCAAAGTCCGCAGTACCTTCAGGTCCGGTCCGCTCAGAATAACCGCCAGATCGGCAGGCGACCCGGTAACCGCCTCAGTCACGTTGTCGATAATCGGCTGCGTAAAACTGAAAAACGTGCCCGGAATTTCGTTCTGCAGACGTTTTGCGAAAGCTTCGACGAGCTGGGGTTTGTTGCGGCCGGACGACCAGGTATCGTACGGCTTAAGCGCCACGAACAGCTCATTGCGATTTGGACCGTAAGGATCGGTTCCGGAATCGTTGCGTCCGGTCTGAGAGCTGACTAGCTGCACCTCGCCAAAAGAGCGCAGAATGCCGCGGATCTTGCCCGCGACCGCGGCCGACTCTTGCACCGACACGCCCGGCGCCAGATTCGCACGCACCCAGATGACCCCCTCATCGAGCTGCGGAAGAAACTCTGAGCCGAGTTGCGTGCCCAGGCTGAGTGCTGCGACGACGATCGCCACCGAAATGCCCACCACCGCCCACGGCCGCTGCATGACACGCGCCAGGATCCAGCCGTAGCCGCGCTGAATCCAGCGCAATACCGGGTTATCCCACGCCGTGGCGCCCCGGCCGAACAGGTACGTCGCAAGCACCGGAATCAGCGTGAGCGCCAGCAGCATGGAGCCGAGCAGAGCATAGCAAACCGTGAACGCCATGGGCGTGAATAAACGCCGCTCCACGCGCTCCAGTGTAAACAGCGGGATGTAGGCGGCAATGATGATGATCAGCGAAAAGAAGATGGGCCGCTCAACTTCCAGGGCAGCGTCCAAAATCGTCCGCAGGACACCGCTCGAACGCTGCTTGTCTGTTTCACCCGCTGGAGCGTACTCGCGCCTCTCCGCCAGACTCGAAACGATGTGCTCCACCATGATCAGTGTGCCGTCGACGATGATGCCGAAATCGAGCGCACCCAGGCTCAGCAGGTTGGCCGGGATCCCGGTGAAATGCATACACACGAAGGCGAACAGTAACGACAGCGGGATCGTAATCGCCGTGAGCAGCGCCGCGCGCACGCTACCCAGGAACAGGAACAGCACCGCCACCACGATCACCAGACCTTCGAGCAGCGTATGGCTAACCGTATGCAGGGTGTTGTGGACCAGATCCGTACGGTCGTAAATGGGAACGATACGAATACCGTCCGGCAAGCGGGTAGAGTTCAGCTCATTCACGGCTTCTTTGATGCCGTCCAGAACCTCGCTTGGATTTTCGCCGCGGCGCATCAGGACGATTCCCTCCACGCCTCCCGAGTTATCGTCCACGCCGAAAATTCCGGTGGGCGGCGCGGCGCCGATCTTCACGCATCCCAGATCGCGCACGTACACCGGCACACCCTTGGTCTCATTCACCACGACGTTTTCGATGTCGTGTACCGATTGAACCAGGCCCACGCCTCGCACGACCATCGACTGCTGGCCATTATCGAGAAGCGCTCCGCCGGCGTTGGCGCTATTTGCGCCCACAGCCTGGGCCACCTGCGCGATCGACAAATTGTATTTGCTGAGCGTTCGCGGATCGATTTCGACCTGATACTGTTTCACCAGACCGCCGAACGGGGTCACATCGGCGACGCCGGACACCTGAAGAAAACGCGGCGTCACGATCCAGTCCTGGATTTCCCGCAATTTCAGCGTGTCCGAGTGCGGACCGGTCAAGGAATATCGGTATAGCTCTCCGATGGGCGTGGACAGCGGCCCCAGCGTAGGCGTGACGTTATCCGGCAAGTCGGCGTCGCGCAGATGCTCCAGTGCCACCTGCCGCGCGAAATAGTCATTCGTTCCGTAGGAAAACGTCAGTTCCACTACGGACAAGCCGAAAATCGTTCGAGAGCGGCGGGCGATCACGTTGGGCACGCTATTCAGCGCGCGCTCGATCGGAATCGTCACCTGTTGTTCTACTTCTTCGGCCGCGCGTCCGGGGAACAAAGTGATGACAACAACCTGCGTATCGGAAATGTCGGGGTAGGCTTCGATCTGAAGCTGTTCGAAGGCCCAGATTCCCAAACCGATCAAGGCCAGGCCGCACACTAGCGTTATGAAGCGCTGCCGCAGCGCGAACCGCAAGAGCTGAGCGATCATGCCGAAAGCCTCACGACGACGCTTTCAACAACAGGGCGCCTTCGGTCACGATCCGGTCTCCAGCAGAGATGCCTGAACGGACGGTGACGCGGTCGCCCACGCGGTCGCCCACGGTAACCGTCACCGGTTCGAACACGCCGGTAGAGATCTCGCGATACACCATGCTGACGCCCTCGTTCTGGACCACAGCGCCGGCGGGAATCACCGGCAACTTCGCCATGGCTCCCACGTGCCGGATTTGTCCATACATCTCCGGCCGCAGCCGTCCCTGGGGATTGCTCAACTGGGCGCTGACCTTCACCGTGCGTGTCTGGGGATCCACTGTATCCGCAATGCGCGTCACCTTCGCGCGAAACGCCTCGCCGGGATACGCTGACAGTTCCACCGCCAACGGCTCGCCCATTCGTATGAACCGGATGTCGGTCTCGGGGACCTCCGAAACCGCCCATACTGAGCTCAGGTCGGCGATGGTCATCAGGCTGGCGCTCAAGTCGTTCCGATATTCGCCCGGCACCACCGTCACCTCCAGAATCTTTCCGGAGACGGGAGCCGTCACGGTCAGTTGCTGGCCGAACTCTCCCGGCTTGAGTCCCAGCAACTGGAGCCGCCGCAGCGACTGGCGCTCGGCTGCCTCGGCTTGATCCAGGCTCGAATGGCTCTGCGCCACGATGCTCTCGTCATTGAGCACTTCCTTGTTGGCGATCGCCTTGTGCTCATAGAGATCGCGCGCGCGATCGAGATCGGCGCTGACTTTGAGCAGTACGGACCGGGCTTGGGCGACGGCGGCTTGCGCCTGCGCATACGCCGCTACCGCCGTATCAGAGTCGGTGCTCTCGATGCGCAGGACGGCCGCGCCTTGATCAACCGAATCGCCGAGCTTCACCAGAACGGACATCACGCGGCCTGAAACCGGCAGTACCACGTGCGAGACGCGGTTCGGATTGACCTCGATTTTACCGGGAGCAACCACGCTGCTGGCCGGCACCTCTGACGCAACCACCGGCTCCACCTTGAGCTGCCGTAATTGGGGAGAATTTTCTCCAATCGTAATTCGCCCGGGCACGGCGGTCGAAGCTGAGACAGGCGGCGGATCGAGCGGCTGTTTTTCGCCGCAGCCTGCCAACAGAAGCATGCCAGCAAGCGCAGTCACGGCTTTACTGTTCATGGCATTCATCATGGATTCACTCCTTGGCCGGAAACGGCCTCCAACAGGTAAAGATTGCGGGCGTACTCTGCGCGCGCGTCGTTATAACTCTGCACGGTATCGTTGAGGGCGCGCTCGGCGTCCAGAAACTCGACGAAGGTCGCCTCGCCGCGGAGATAGGAATATTCGGTCGCATCCCGAACCTGCAATGCCTGAGCAAGCATGTTCTGCTCAATGCGATCCACCAGATTTCGTGAAGTGGAGTACTGTTCGTAGGCTGTCTGCGCCTCACTTCCGATCTGCGCCTGCATCGCACGCACGCGCGTCTCGATTTGCATTTGCTCGCGCTTGGCCCGCTCGATCTCGCCCTGGTTGCGGTTCCATATCGGAATCGGAGAACTGAAGAAGAACCCCATTGAGTGGGCGTAGCCGCCGTACCCGTAGGGGTTTTCGTATGCCACACCCACGTCAAAATCCACCTTGCTCTGCGCGATCTGCAGCCTGATATCGGCCTGAGAGCGGGCTTGATCACGAGTCAGCGCCAGCAGATCCGGACGATGCTCGAAGGCCGTTACGCGGACTTCGTCCAGCACCACAGCCGGATGGTCCTCGCGCAACGGCCCTGCCACTTCTACACCATCGGGCGTGGGGGGCCGGCCCATCAGAAGCAGCAGCCGCGTCAAAGAAGTGCGAACGCGCAGTTCCGCCTGCCGCACCAAGTTTTCGAATTGTTGGGCCGCGAGCCTGGTCCGCATCACTTCGACCTCGGCCAAGTCTCCGGATTTGACACGAGCCTCGTTCACCGCGACTACTTCCTGCATCTTTTGCAGATTGTCCTTCGCCAGCGTCAGGCTGTCGCGGGCTGCCTGCGCGTCCACGAATGCGCTCTGGACATCCAATCTGAGCTGCCTGAGAGTGTTCAGTAACTGAAGCTCCGCCACGGACTTTTGAGCCTGGGCGACCTCTACGCGGCGTTCCCGCTTGCCGCCGCGCTCCAGAACGAAGTCGACGCGCGTGCTCCAACTCGGCGCGTTGCTGAGATCACCTCTGGTCAGTCCCCTGTTAAACAGATATTGCGCATCCTGTGCGTAGCTGAACACCGGATTCGGTCGAAGTCCGGCTTGCAGGATACGCGCGTCGGCGATGGAGACGTTGTACTTCTCCGCCAGCAGATTCAAGTTCTTATCGACCGCCTCCTTCACTGCCTGGTCGAGCGTGATCGGCTCTGCGCGCAAGGCGGCGGCAAACAGTAACAGTGTGAACGTCCGCTTCATGATCCTCCCTGTCACGGCGCGTGAGCGCCGCGAAAAGCTTCAACTTCTTACGGCCAAAAAGGAATAGATCCACGACAGGAAATTTACGCCGCGGATGCGCGAGAACCGCGAGAGCGAGCGCGATATTTCTGCTTGGATCAGGAGCGGGCGGGAGGAGCGCGAGGACGGAAATCGGACTGGAACAGCTCCTGGCGCGGGAGTTGGCGCCGGGGCGCCAGCAACTGCAGAACGCGGTCCGCGGCAGTGACCGAAATCGACGGGACAGCCAGTTGGACGCGCTGTTCCGAGATGGCCAGCAGCGCTATGCGCTGGTGTGGCGGGAGCAGGCTGGAGGATGATCTTCCGTGACTCAGCAAGCCCTGGAAATCCGCCAGATTCCCCTCGTGAAAGTAGCCGGCGCCGTCGTTGATCCAGACCCCGATGGGCTTTCTGGAAACGGGCTCCAGAATTACGAGATCGCGGTCCTGATCGCCATCCAAGTCCCGGCTGCTCAACTCGATCTTGGCACTCGGGCTTAGGAAATGGAACGAAGTCTGCTGGAACGCACCCAGCGTGATACGGACTTCCTGGGCATAGCCACTGGCGTCATGGCGTCCGGATCGGGCCGTAGCCAGGTCGACGTTTTGGTCGCCGTTGAGGTCCGCCAGCACCCAGCCGGACACTGCAGGGGAATCAATCGCGCTGGGAAGGTCCTGCGTCGTCGCGGCGAGGCTCAAGCCGCCGCCTCCCAAGCCGAGGAGCAGAAGCGCCCAAGATGTTGCGAAAGACCGCACGCTGTGTTGATTATAGCGTGGCGGAACACACTACGAATCTCTTATGGTATGGGGCCGGTTGGTACCTGGGCCTAACCTGAAATGGGGCCCATAGATTCTTTTTACTTGAGTCTAATACGGGTGTAGTGTAGCCTGAAGTATCATTAACGGCGCCAATGTCATTGTCGCCATCCTTTAATCCTGCCAAGTAGCGCATTGCCCATCAGTTAGGGCTATCTGGAATTCTTCCGTAATATCCGAGACGCTTCAGGGGGGATATATGCTCAATCGCAACTTCTTGTTCTTATTTGCCGCGCTGCTGGTCACATCTTGCGCGCTGCATGCGCAGACCGAAGCCGCTACTGGGGTGATCACAGGGATCGTAACCGATCCGAATGGAGCCGCCCTGGCCCAGGTGGTCGTGCGGCTCGAAAACATTGAGACTGGCCTCTCCCGTTCGGTACTGAGCAGCGATCAGGGAAGTTATCGTGCCGCGCTCCTGCCGCTGGGCGAATACTCGATGCGCGTGGAAGCTCCTGGTTTTGCAGTGATGCAACGGACCGGAATCCATCTGGGGGTCGGTCAACAGCTCTCGATCGACATCTCGATGCAGGTCTCGGGCGTTGCCGAGACGGTCACGGTAACGGCGGAAGCGCCGCCTGTCGAGACCACCCGCTACGAGCGCACTCAAGTGATCGGACAGCAGGCCATCAGTTTCCTTCCTATTAACGGCCGCGATTTCAGTGACTTTGCGCTTCTGGCGCCTACTGTGGCACAGAAATCCGGCTCCAACGGAAAATTGATTTCCGTAGGCGGTGGCAGCGGTCTCACCACGGGACTCACCGTCGACGGCGCCGACTACAAAGCGTCCTTTCGAGGGATGCAAACGGGCGCAGTTTCTCCTTACATCCTGACAGAGGAGGCGGTCAAAGAGTTCGAGGTAGTTCGCGCCGGCTTCTCGCCTGAATTCGGGCGGTCCATGGGCGGACGCATCAACGTCGTCACGAAGTCAGGTGGCAATGAATTGCATGGCGGCGCATTCTATTTCTTCCGCGATAGCGCCCTCGCGACCGATGACGCGCTGGGGAGACCGCTTTCCTTCCGCACGCAACAGTTCGGCGGGAGCCTGGGCGGTCCTATCAAGAAAGACAAGCTGTTCTTCTTCACAGCTTTCGATCAACAAAAGCAGTCGCTCCCGTTGTTCTTGAGCATTCCCACCGCGCTGGCTGACGCGGTAAACCTGGTGGCCCCCGCGCTGAATATTAACTCGCAATCGGGGAGTTTTCAGCAGACCAACAATGGCATGAACTATTTTGTGAAGACGGATTACAACCTGAGCGCGAACCATATGATATCCGCGCGCTTCAACTACTTGAGCGGAGACCAGCAGAACGTCAACACCAATCCCAACATGGCGCTCGGCACCCAGCGCGATCAGAAGGGCTACGTGCAGAATGGCATGATCGGCTACAACGCCGTTTTCAGCAACAAGCTGAACGAAGCTCGTGTGCAGATTTCCAGGGACAATCAACCGATTGAAAGCAACGGGCTGGGCGCGGGATATCCTGCCGCCTCCGTGATTGTAAACGGCACCAACTACAGCGTTGGCGGGCCAAGCTCCGAACAGAACCCGTTTTTCCAGAACCGCGACGAGGTCATCGATAACTTCAGTTATATCGTCGGAAGTCATTCGATCAAAGTGGGCGGCGATTACAACCGGACCGGCTTGGATCAATACTTCGCATCCAGCCCCAACGGGAGCTATACGTTCACCAGCCTGGCTAATTTCATCGCGGGAGCGCCGTCTTCCTTCAACCAATACGTGCCTCTCAATGGCCTGAGCATCCGTCAGGCTGCGACCACTGCCTTCACTACACACGAACTGGCTTTCTTCGCTCAAGATACGTGGCGGATGTTCAAGAATCTCACGATCAATTACGGGGTGCGCTGGGAGGGACAGTTCAACCCCCAGGCCAAACAGAATCCGGCGTATCCGG
Source organism: Bryobacterales bacterium (assembly GCA_025463005.1). Lineage (GTDB taxonomy): Bacteria > Acidobacteriota > Terriglobia > Bryobacterales > Bryobacteraceae > Palsa-187. Next base: position 59,917 of record JAOAPR010000206.1, read on the forward strand.
CGACAGGCAGCATTCCAAACAGTGTGAAGAACTACGCGCCCCGCCTGGGCATCAGCTGGGATCCATTGGGAAAGGGAAAAACCGTGATCCGTCTGGGCGGCGGGTACCTGTTTGCCCGGAATGACGGTATCGACTTCATCCGCGCGTTCGACACCAACGGCACCACGGGAGCGGGGATCTCGCTCACGCCGACTGGGGCGGGCGGCAATCTCATCCCGACGTTCCCCAACAAATTCGTCGATTTCTCGAACCTGCCGGCGAGCGCAATTCCGGCCCTGAATATCACCTACTTTGACGCTGGATTCAGGGCGCCCCGGACCATTCAATGGACGGCCGGGGTGGAGCACGAAGTCGCCAAAGATTTGACGATCTCCTTCGATCTGATCATGAGCAATACTGTGTACGGCAACAAGATGAGGAACATCAACCTGTTCCCGTCGACTGCCACGGACGCGGATGGGCGGCCTTTATACAACAACAAGGTCCGGCCTGATATGCGCTTTAACCAGATCCGGGTGATCGAATCCTCGGCGCGGTCCACTTACAATGCCATGGTGTTTTCTGTGCAGAAGCGAATGTCCAGGTGGTACCAGTTCCAGGCGAGCTACACGTTTTCTCACACCCGCGACAATGCGGGAGATGGCTTTAACGGTGTCTGGACGGTCAATACGCAGGACAATTTCAACTCGAAGAACGACTATGGGTTCTCAGCCAACGACATCCGCCACCGGGCCGTATTAAGCTCGGTCGTTACGCTCCCGCACGGAGTCGTATGGTCTCAGGTTGTCAACTGGCAGACCGGCACGCCGTTCAATGCGCCACTCGCGACGGACGCCAATGGCGACGGAAATCTCAACGACCGCCCTTATCATAGTGGCGTGGTTGAGCCTCTGAACAATTACCGGCAGCCGCGCTACTTCAACTGGAATATGCGCCTGGTTAAGGACTTCCATATTACCGAGCGCCAGCTTTTGGAACCCAGCGCGGAGATCTTTAATCTGATCAACGCGGGTAATTTTACGACTACGAACACGACGTTCGGCACTGCTGCCTTTCGCCGCATGAACGTGCCGGGCTCCCCGTTTCAAGTGCAGTTTGCGCTTCGCTATAAGTTCTGAAAAAGACAGATGGTTGCGCAAAGAAAGGCATTGACAAGACTTGCAGGTCTGCTTCATACTGACTGGTGTTAGGACCCGCCTCCCGTCGAGGCCGGTCACCTTCTCCAGTCCCCGTTAGTCTGTTTTGCCCGTCGTCTGATTTGTAGACCGCTCCGCATCGCGGTCAGCCTCCAAGAAGAGTACGCAATGGCAAGCGCCGCTCGGCTCAGCCGGGGCGGTAACAGCTCCAGAGGGGTACTTACTTCAATGAAAAATGCAATCGGCCGTGCCACATCTACACTCATCCTGAGTGCGATCGCCGCAGCGACACTTGTGCCTGCATCCCGCGCTCAGGACAGCCAGTCTCCTGAAGCGTCCTTCGTCGAGAAAGTACAGCCGATCGTTTTCAAGAACTGCACAGGGTGTCACACATACGGCGGACATGCGGGCGGCCTCAAGCTCGATTCCTACGACAACCTGATGAAGGGTGGAGACCTGGGCGCGGTGATTGTCCCAGGCGATCCTGGAGCAAGTATTCTCGTCCGGGCCATACGCCGCGAAGCGCCCGGGCCGATCATGCCGCCGATCAGGCCTGTGGCGGACGACGATGTGGCGGTGATCGTGAAGTGGGTGGAAAGCCTCGCGCCAATGTCTGCGTCCGCAGCAAAAGCTACAGCGACGCGCGAAGCGGTCCCGGCCGAGCCCGCAGCGCCCACCCCGGCAGTTACGCGCCCCGCTCAGGCTGCCAGCGTTTCTGCAGCTTCCGCGCCACCGGCTGTAGCTTCGACCGTCTCAAAACCAGCGCCCCCGGCCTCAAACGTACCTCCTCCGAAGATCACGCCGGAGCAGGAACAGTTTTTCGAGGCCAAGATCCGGCCGCTTCTGACTAAGAATTGTTATGCCTGCCACACCCTTAACGCCAGCGGCGGCCTGCACCTGGACTCCCGTGAAGCCGTGCTCAAGGGCGGCAAAGATGGCGCAGTGGTGGTGCCTGGTAATCCTGAAGACAGCATGCTGGTGTCGGCGATTCACTACGATTCGAAACTCAAGATGCCACCCACCGGGCAGTTAAAAACGGAAGAGATCGCCGCAATCGAGCAATGGGTTCGCGACGGCCTCCCGTGGCCGACAGCCACCGCGACTTCGGTGAGCTCGAAGGTAACAGATGCGCAACGCAACCATTGGTCATTCAGGCCGCCGGCGCGTCCTGCTGTTCCGACCGTCAAATCGACCTGGGCGTACAACGATGTTGACCGCTTCGTTCTCGCCAAGCTAGCGGAGAAGCAGCTCAAACCCGTGGGCGACGCCGACAAACGTACTTTGATCCGGCGCGTCACGTACGATCTGACCGGGCTGCCTCCGACGTCCGCCGAGGTCCAGGCTTTTGTAGATGACAAGTCCACCGACGCGTACGAAAAACTGGTGGACCGGTTGCTGGCTTCGAAAGCGTATGGCGAGCGGTGGGGCCGCAAGTGGCTCGATATCGTGCGCTATGCCGATACCGGAGGCGGAGACGGCGACTTCCCCATCCCGCAGGCTCACAAATATCGGGACTACGTGATCGACGCGTTCAACGGGGACAAACCCTATGACCGCTTCATTCGGGAACAGATCGCCGGGGATTTGCTGCCGGCGGAATCCGAGCCCGAAAAGTGGCAAAATTATGTCGCCACGGGGTACCTCGCGGAAACGATTCGCGCCGAAGGCAGGCCGGCTGCGATCGCCGACGCGACAGACAATCTAGGATCGGCGTTCCTGGGCCTGACGGTCGGCTGCGCGCGCTGTCACAACCACAAGTTCGACCCCATTCCGACCGCGGATTATTACGCGATGTACGGAATTCTCTCGAGCACCCATCTTCCTGAGCCTGGGAGCGGGAAAGTCCGATTCCAGACCGGTTTTGTCTATCGCGATCCGCAAGCGCTGAATCGCGACGACTGGAAGATTTTCCAGACCCAACTGAAGCCGGTGCAAGACGCTATCGAAGCTGTTCTGAAACTGCCCGGCACGTATGACGATCTGGTTCCCCAACTGCAAGCTCGCCGCATGCACTTGTTCGAACACATGCCCGATTTAGGCGAGTCGGCCTATGCCGTTACGGAAGGCCAGCCAGAGGACGCCAAGATTCAACGGTACGGCGATCCGAAGGAGTTGGGCGAACAGGTCCGCCGGGGATTTCTTCAGGTCCTGGGAGGAGGACCGCTTCCGCCGGATGTCAAAGGAAGCGGGCGCATGGAACTTGCTGACTGGATCGCGAATCCGGAGAACCCGCTCACCAGCCGCGTAATTGTAAACCGGATCTGGCAGGGTCACTTCGGACGCGGAATTGTAGCCACCGCAAACGACTTTGGGACGCGCGGCGTGCCGCCCAGCAATCAGGAACTGCTGGACTACCTGGCGTGGAAACTGGTAGACAACGGCTGGTCCATCAAATCTCTACACAAGGAAATGCTCTTGTCGCACGCCTACCGGCTTTCATCCGCCGATTCGGCGCCGAACGAGGAGATCGACCCCGACAACAGCTATATCTGGCGCCATTCCCGCAGCCGGATGGATGCTGAGCAACTGCGGGATTCAATGCTAATGATTTCTGACCTGCTGGACCGGAGTCCGGCGGGAGCACATCCCTTCCCCCACCAGGCGGAATGGAACTGGGAAGACCAGAATCACTTTTCTCCCGACGTATCGAAGTACGAGACGGACCGCCGAACCGTTTACACCATGGTTCAGCGCGATGTGAAGCTTCCGTACTTCACGCTGTTCGATGGTCCGAACACGAATGCCAGCACGGAGCAGCGCAGCAGCAGCCTGACCCCGCTGCAAGCTCTGTACTTCTTGAACGGCGCGTTTCCACGCAGAGCATCCGCGAACCTGGCGTCCCGGTTGTTCGCAACAGAGAAGACTGAGCAGAGCCGGGTGCAACAGGCGTTCCTCGGCATTCTGGGCAGGTCGCCCAGTAAAGCCGAAATGGACCGTTCCATCAGCTTCCTCCATAACACCGCCGACGCGTACGCGACGAATGCCGCGCAAGGTACAACTCCACAGCAAAGCGCCTTTGAGGAATTTCTCAAGGCGATGTTCGCCACCAACGAATTCATGTTCATCGAGTAAAGGAGAGACAAATAATGTTTCACCAGAGCAAATCGCCGTCCCGCCGGGGAGTGATCAAGTCTTTGGCCAGCGCTTCCATGCTGCTACCGGGCATGCTGCATGAGATGATGGCCGCGGAGGCCAACCCCGCCGACCCGCTGGCGCCGAAATCGCCGATGTTTCCGGCCAAAGCCAAGCGCGTCATTTTTTTGTATATGAGCGGCGGCGCTTCGCACGTTGACACATTCGATCCGAAACCGAGGCTGCAGGCCGATCATCACAAGCCGTACAAGGGTCAGTTTCTGCACGGCAGTCCCTTTAAGGCCAAGAGCTATTCGAGCTCCGGAACAGAGGTGACGGAGATCTTCCCCCACCTCGGCGCTTGCATGGACGACATTTGCCTCATCCGCTCGATGTTCAACGACATTCCCAACCATCCCCAAGCCATCTTGCAGATCCACGGGGGATCTACTGTCCAGCCGCGTCCGAGCATGGGCTCCTGGGTCAGTTACGGATTGGGCACTATGAGCAAGGACCTGCCCTCGTACGTGGTGCTCGCGCCGGAGGTTCCCTACGGCGGCGGAGCAGTCTGGGATTCCAGTTTCCTGCCGGCGTTTCACCAGGGCGTTCGCGTGATCCCCGGGCAAGAGGCCATTCCCAACATGACTCGCCAGGGTCGCTCCGATATTCAGGATGCGGATCTGGGCCTGATCAACTTTTTCAACCAGCGCCATTTGGCCGATCATGATGCGGATCGCACACTGGCAGCTCGTATCAAGAGCTTTGAAACCGCTTACGGCATGCAGAAGGAGGCGCCGGAAGTATTCGACACCAGCAAGGAATCCGATGCCACTCTGCAGCTCTATGGTATCGACCGAAATACCAATAAGGGCTTCGGGTGGATGTGCCTCATGGCTCGCCGGCTGGCGGAACGCGGCGTTCGGTTCGTGGAGCTGATCGATGGCGGGTACGACAAATATACAAACTGGGATTCCCACCTGGACATTCGTATGCACGAGCCTCGAGCACGCGCTACCGACAAGCCTATCGCTGGGCTGATCCGAGATCTGAAGTCTCGCGGTATGTTCGACGACACACTAATCGTCTGGACCAGCGAGTTCGGCCGGAAGCCGGGCGATGCGTCGCCGGACGAAGAAGGCCGGCAGCACCAATCGGCTGCATATTCCTCATGGCTGGCCGGAGGTGGAGTGAAGGGCGGCTTGGTGTACGGCTCAACCGACGAATATGGTTACACCATCGAGTCCAACCCGGTACACATCCACGATCTGCAGGCCACGATTTTGAATCAACTTGGCCTGGACCATACCAAGCTGACGTTCCGGCACGCTGGAAGAGATTATCGCCTGACGGACGTGTCGGGCCACGTCGTAAACGAGCTCCTGGCCTAGCCTCCATTGCGCAAAACGAGACTCTAGTTCGAGAATCATCCGTCCGAGGTATCACTTGAATCCTGGCGTCACTGTGTTTCGCCAACGTGTTGCGAGCGGCATCACGTCCGGCCTCCCCGCCCCGGCGAAATCATCAGGGGCGTCCGAGGAACTCTCCGCCCTGGCCGAAATCTGTCAGCTATTCTCATTGGCGCGAGGCGCGCGCGCAACCCGCGACGCAATGGAAAATGCACTTCAGACGCTGGCCCAATGTTTTGGCATACTGCGCGGTGCGATCGTAACGGCCGATGCCAGTGACCAGATTCGCATCGAAGCGTCGTACTGTGATCGGGAAGCGAGCGCGTCGCTTCGCGAACTGCGGGGCGACAAAATCGTTCGACGCGTGCTCGATTCCGCCACAGCGGTATCCATTGCAGAGAGCGGCACCGTCAGGAAAGGGGTTCCGCTACTGCGGGGTGAAGAATGCTTCGGTGTCTTGGCAGTGGAGTATGTGATTCCGGACGACTGCCGGGCCCCCGATATCGACGGCGTCCTGCGCGTGCTTGGAACGTTGATCGCTCAGTTCCTAACGGTTCGGGAGCACGATGGAGGTCGAAGGCCACCTAAAACGCAAGATGATGCGTCGCCGGCGTTCGCCAACCTGGTCGGTGACAGCGCTCCGATGCGCGAACTGTACGAGCAAATCGATCAGGTGTCGCGGAGTAATGCGACCGTGCTGATTCGCGGCGAATCGGGGACCGGGAAGGAACTGATCGCCCAAGCGATTCATGATCGTTCGAATCGCGCGCGTTATCCGCTCATTACAGTGAATTGCGCCGCTATGCCGGAGAGCCTGATGGAGTCCGAGCTCTATGGCTATGAGCGGGGCGCCTTCACTGGAGCCCACGGCCGCAAGAAAGGGCGCTTTGAACTGGCGGAGGGTGGAACTCTCTTCTTGGACGAAATCGGCGAGCTGAACCTCTCGGCGCAGGTGAAACTGCTGCGGGCGCTCCAGGATCGAACGATCGAGCGGCTGGGAGGCACGCAGACCATAAAGGTGGATACGCGTGTGATCACCGCCACGAATAAGAATCTTGAGGCGGCCCTGGCGGATCAGACTTTCCGCGACGATCTTTACTATCGATTGAACGTTTTTATGATTGTTGTTCCGCCGCTTCGGGACCGGAAGGCGGACGTGGTTCCCTTGGCCGAATACTTTCTGAAGCGGTACTCATCTGAGTACGGCAAGAACGTCGAGGGACTATCGCGTTCCGCGATCGACGCACTGATGGGCTACCAGTGGCCGGGGAATGTGCGGGAACTGCAAAACGCCATGGAGCGCGCCGTCCTGGTTTGCAAAAACGATAACGTTGAACTCCATCACCTGCCCCTTGGCGTTCGAGGTTCGAATGAGTCGTCCGGCGGGATGGAGCCGGCTGCCGCTCAGCCCGTCTCGCTCGGTGAGGCCGCGGGCCGGTTTGAAAAGCGATTGATTGTGGACGCTTTGAAGGTGACCCGGGGCTGTAAAGCCGAATCTGCGCGGCTGCTTCGAACCACCGAGCGGATTCTCGCTTATAAGATCGGCAAACTTGCGATCAAGTGCGACGAATTCAAAAATCCCTCCCAGCATCAGTAAGTGATCCCTAACGTCCGGTTTGTGTAGCCGGAGGTCATGGGTTTAACATCGCTCAGCAGCTTCCTCCAGTCGCCCGTCCCATATTTCGCCTCGAAAGCCAGTACATGCTTGTCGTAGTCCTCAAGGAGCTTAGCCTTGACAGGCTCCTCGACGAAGGAATACTGGAGGCTGTCCCGACCGATTTGTACGATCTCCTTCCACGTCAGATTGAAATATTTGACGGCGGTATAGTACTCGTCGGTCATGTTCGAGTCCCAAGCTCCGGGATCGTCCGTGTTCAAGCAGACGGGGATTCCGAGCCTCAGATATTCCGGGAACGGGTGCTTCGAAAGATCGGGGACGTACTCGAGCAGGTTGTTGCTGATCAGATTAATTTCCACCAGGTACCGATTGTGGCGCATGAAGAGCATGGTGTCCGGATCGGATATCAGGTTCACGCCATGTCCAATACGATCGGCACCGAGCAGCAGGGTCTTCCGCACGTCCTCGCCGGGTGAATCGACTTCGCCTCCGTGCAGCGCAAGGTGAATGTCCGGATAAGTGCGCCGCAGCTTGCGATGAATCTCCATGAAACGGGAAGGGTAACCCTTGTCGTTATCTTCGCGGCCGGCCATATTCATGCCGACCCAGAGATCATGGTGCGCGTCGATAAATTTGTAGGCAGCCTCGACTTGTTGCTCAGCGTCGGGAGCGAACCGCGAGATGGTCGAAAGAAAACGGACGGTGACGCCCGTAGCTTTCGCCTCAGGGGAGTTGAGACGCTCTCGCAACATGGTGACGCCACGCTCCTCATCGATGGGATTCCCGTCCTGGTCTCTGTATCGCGGACGAGCCTGCGTCTCCAGGTACAGCATGTTTTGAGCACCCATCAACTGCATCTGTTTGATCAACAGATCGAGCATGATGTTCGGATCGCCACCCAGGTCTCCGCGGCGCTGGCCCAGGACCTCGAAGAATTCGTTTCTGCCCTCGCCGGGCTTGTCGAGGATAGAAGCGGAGATCCACTCGGCTTTCATCTCTGGCGAAAGCGACTCCAAGTGCACATATTCCTGTTTTTCGCAGTCGGACAGCTTCAAGTAAGTCGATCGCTGAATCGTACGGAAGCGGATGAAAGGCTCGTAGCCGCCAGGACAAATGTTGAACCGAACCCTCGTGAAGAACTCGTTCCCCTTGAGGAGCGCCTTGTTGGTCGCATCTTCAAAATACTGATAGGCGAAGAATGAGGAGCCAGAGTGATTGTGCAGGTCTCCGCCTTTGGGGATAGCCCACAAAAAGGCGTAGAGCTGCTCCTTGCTGGCTGTTTTCGTAATCTCCTTGAACCGATCTGCGAAATCTGGCTTCCTGTCAAGGTCAGCCGCGAAAGAGATGGTCGAAAAGAAGAGTAAAACCAGCAAAAGCGTCTTGAGTTTCATCCAGCCTCCAGAAAAGGAATTCACATCCGAGCACGCGAAATGCCGATGTGGCCGGAATCTTTAGCGCGTGTAAATAGCACCTGTATCGCCGATCTGCAATTCCGGGTCAGCCAGGACTCACAAATCTGTCGGACGGAGGACGATCCCTCCGACAAATTTGTCGGTTGAAACGCCGCAGCCTTGCCTGGCCGTCCCTGATAACTCTCGCCATTCAAACGAACTCTGCATCGCGATACGGTTGGCCCTTTCCGTGCTCGACCTTACCCAAGCCTCGGCTCCCGTCAGTTCATTGTTGCCACCCGCAACCCTGCTTGCCGCGCGCTTTGTCAACTGATAATCACTCGCTTAGTGGGGCGCACGAATTAAATGGGGGGACAAATGAAAACGCTACGATGGTTTCTGCTGGCATTTGTGACGCTCGGGTCCATGCCTGCCACGCTCTTTGGACAGGCACAAGCCGCCAACGGAGTCATCGAGGTGGTGGTGACCGACTCCACCAGCGCCGTGGTTCCGGGTGCTGTGATCCAATTGCGGAACACCGAAACTGGATTTGCCAGAAACGTCCTTAGCAATGAGGTCGGCCGCGGAACCGTTCCTCTTCTGCCTCTCGGGATGTATGAGATCAAGGCCAGCGCGCCGGGTTTTGCTGTTGTGACGGTTGAGAACGTGCTTCTCCAGGTCGGCGAACACCGCACCGTGGAGATCGGGTTGCGCCCTTCGACTGTCGTCGAATCCGTCACGGTAGAGGGCGTGGATGTGCCCATCGTCGAGACGCAGCGAGCCAACACTAGCGCCCGGCTTGATGACCGCGCCGTTCACAATCTTCCCGTACCCGCCCGGAACTTCCAAACGTTCATCACGCTGACGCCCGGAGCGTTGAACGTTAATCGAGGGGACGCGTCGAGCTTCTCCGTTGGAGGACAGAAGGGCATGCACACCGGCGTCAGCATTGACGGCGCGGACTACGCCAATACCTTCTTTGGCGGACAGATCGGCGGTTCGCGGCCACCCTTTACGATCAGCCTGGAAGCCATTAAAGAATTTGTGGTGATGACCAACGGCTTCAACGCGGAATTCGGGCGTTCGGGCGGCGGCGTGATGAACGCGGTCACCAAGTCCGGGACCAACAGCTACCACGGAAGCGGGTTCTGGTACATGCAGGACAGGACTTTCATCAAGAACGACTATTTCAACCGGGTGCCTCAGGGGCGCCGTCAGCAATTCGGCGGGACTTTCGGCGGGCCGATCAAGCACGACAAACTGTTTTTCTTCGTGACCAGCGATAATCAGCGGCGCAACTCACCCATCTATTTGAACTTCAACGGGCTTTCGACCCTCCAGGCGGCGGCCGTAAGCGGCGATCCCGCGCGGCAAGACGCCGCCAACGCGTTTTTGGGCCGGCAAGGTCAGGTGATCGCGGGCGATAACGTATGGTCCCTCCTGAGCAAGGTCGACTGGCTCATCACAAACAAGACCACCCTTTCGTCCCGCTATAACATCGCTCGGAACCGGCAGGAAAACGGCACCTACGGCCTGACGGGACAACAAGCGGCCGGTCCGGAGAATTTCGGTGTTGAGGTGAACTCGGTTGACTCCTGGAATAACCAGGTCACCACAAGTTTTACTTCGAGGTTGGTGAACGAATTCCGCTACAACATCAATCGTGAGGATCGTCCGCGCACGATGTTCCCGACCAATGCACCGCTGGTCAATGGGGTTCCCGGAGGCGCGACCGTAACCATCAACGGCATCGGCAGACTGGGCGCGCCGGGCAGCCTCCCCATCATTTCTCTGGAATGGCGGCACCAGTTCACGGACAACCTTTCCTATTTCATGGGTAAGCACGAGTTCAAGTTCGGAGGTGAGTTCAACAACGTCTGGTTCGACGACGGCTTCCGGGGCAACGCGCGCGGAAACTTCACCTTCTTCACCTTCGACAGTTTTGTGGCCAAGAAACCGGATCAGTACACTCAATTCTTTGGTCCGGGGCGCGCGATTCTTCATCCGAAGTATCCGGGGTTGTTTGTGCAGGACACCTACAAAGTGCGCCCAGGTATTACGATCAACTACGGACTTCGCTGGGATGGTCAGACCAACCCCACCGTGGATCAGCCCAACACGGACTTCCTCGCGGGCACTAAGAAAATCCCCAATGACATGCAGCAATGGTCACCGCGCTTCGGCATCGCGTGGACGCCAGGCAAGAGCGGTAAGAACGTGTTCCGCTATTACGCTGCCTATCTTTACGCGCCAATGCCGACGCTCATCTGGGCGAACGTAATGTTCCAGAACGGTGACGTCACCAACGGCTTCAACTATTTCGGCGACCGGATCAGCACTCCAGCCCTGATTCCGGCGTTTAACTACGCGTATGATGGTCCTTACGCGACACCGTTCGATTCTAACCCCTCTCCGCTCGCGCAGACGACGGGTACGGTTCCCAATGGGCAAGTGAACATCGTCGACAGGAATTTTCACAATCCGCGCATCCTGCGAACCAACGTCAGCTACGAGCGAGCTCTTACGCGGGATTTAACAGTTTCGACGACTTACGACTATAGCTTCACCACCGGAAATATGCGACGCAAGGACCTCAACCTCTTTGCGCCGACTCCGAATTTGATTACCGGACGGATGACCTACAACCGGACTACCCGCCCTTTCCAGTTCGCGTCCAACATCCTCAGCCGAGAGGCGACTGCCAACGCACGATACCGCGCCCTCACCGTAGCGGTGAACAAGCGCTTCAGCCGCCGCTTCCAAGTCCAGGGGTTCTATACGAATGCCTTTAATCGCTCGGAAGACGACAATGAGAACAATTGCTGTTCGCAGGATGGCACCGATCAACTCAACTATCGGCAAGACTGGGGCCGGTCGAATCTCGACGTCCGCCACAACTTCGTCGCCAATGCCGTCATAGAGCTTCCGCTGGGCCTCGAAGCGAGCCCGATACTCCGGATCCAGTCGGGACGCCCGTTCAACGCGACTACCGGCTCGGACGACCCCGCGGCCTACAATCTGAGTGCTGCCGCCCTTGCCAATTTCAGAAGCTACATCGGCAAGCCAAATGCGATCGTCTTCGGCGGTGGAAACGGCGATTCGACCAGCAATGACCGGCCCATTATCGACGGAGTGCTCCTCGCGCGGAACGCGTTTGACCAGCCGGGATATTTCCGGGTAGACATGCGCGTCGGCAAAACAGTCAAGTTTGGAGAGGCGAAGGAGCTAAAGATACAGGTGGATCTGTTCAACCTGTTCAACAACTCGAACCTCTTTACCAGCAATACCCAGATCAACAACGCAGCATTCGGCGCCCTCAACAACGCGGACGATCCGTTTGCAATTCAAGCCGGAATGCGGTTCTCGTTCTAGCGAAACGTTGGGTGACAGTCACAGGCAAGCCCGCGCAGTTTGTCGAACCGGGACTGACGTCTGAAGTCATTCCGAGCACCAGCGATCACTTGGCCCCCCGCGTGGTCGAGGGCCGTCGCATAGATCGCTTCGCTTCGATTGAGGTCGAGGCCACCGGGCCGTGGACCGCGTCGCTGCGAGCCACCGGCAACAGGGCGCTCAGCCGCGGGAACCAGGGACCCATTTTTCTGCTGCTGGACTGGGAGGCCAATCAGGTGGCCATCAACCCTGCGACTCCGTTCCATTGGACGTTCACGGCGCGGCCGCGGGTGAAATAGGCCGACTTCTTTTACTTTCCCGACGGGCGATACGAGCATTCAGTCTATGTCGGGCATTTGCGCGAGCCCTGTCAGTGCGGCGTCGGTCCGCCGACACGCCACTGCGAGCAACCCCTTGAAAACAAGCTCCTGATAGATTCCACCCGCGGCCCGTCGAATGCATCTCGATTCGATGCGTGTCTTGAAGGTCTACTCGTGATGGAAGAATACGAAATCCTCGTAGTCGGAAGTGGTGAAGCGGGCAAGTACTTGGCCTGGACCATGGCGAAGGCTGGCCACCGTACGGCCTTGATCGAGCGCAAGCTGATCGGCGGATCATGCCCGAACATCGCGTGCTTGCCCAGCAAAAACGTCGTTCACAGCGCGAAGATTGCCTCTTTCGCGAAACGGGCGCACGAATTCGGACTTGAAGGGTATCCACTGGCGACGAGTATGAAGGGGGTTCTCCATCGTAAGCGGAAGATGGTGGATGACCTGATCGAACTGCACCTCGAACGTTTCAAGGCGAGTGGCGCCGAACTCATTATGGGCAGCGCGCAATTCATAGGCGAGAGAACCGTGGATGTGAGCTTAAATGGTGGCGGTTCTCGAGTGATCGCCGCGAAACGTTTGTTCCTTAACTTGGGAACTCGTACAGCCATGCCGGATGTGCCGGGGCTAGCCGCCGCGAAGGCCATGACACATATCGAGGCGCTCGACCTGGACCGAGTGCCAGGACACCTTGTGGTCCTGGGCGGCGGGTACGTTGGTCTTGAACTGGCACAGGCGATTCGACGTTTTGGCTCGCGTGTTACGGTGATCGAAAGAGCGTCGCAGCTTGCCAGTGGGGAGGACTCGGATGTTGGAGGTGCCCTCTTCGAACTGTTTCGGGACGAGGGCATTGAAGTGCTGCTTCAGACAAGAGTTCGAGAGGTCTCTGGGCGGTCTGGCGAGGTGATCCGAGTCACCGTCGACAACCCAAGCGGAACACGCAACATCGAAGCGACCGATCTGTTACTGGCTACCGGCCGCACGCCCAATACGCAATCCATTGGTCTTGAGAACCTTGGTGTCGAAGTTGATTCACGCGGCTATATAAAGGTCAACGATCGGCTCGAGACAACCGGCCAGAATGTCTGGGCGTTGGGGGATTGCGCAGGCAGTCCGCAGTTCACGCATGCGGCCTACGACGATTTCCGCATTGTGCGCGACAACCTGAATGGAGGCAATCGCTCAACGCGAAATCGTTTGGTGCCCTCCTGCATGTTCACCGACCCTGAGTTGGCACGGATCGGCCTGAATGAATCCGATGCAAAGCGCCTCGGCGTAGAATACCGCTTGGCCAAAATGCCAATGGCCGCCGTTCTGAGGACAAGAACCATTTCCGAACCGCGCGGATTTATAAAGATGCTTGTCGAAGAGCATTCAGACGCTATCCTCGGATTCACCGCTCTTGGCGCCGAATCGAGCGAACTTCTCGCTGCCGTGCAAACAGCAATGCTCGGGGGATTACCTTACACGGTACTCCGCGATGGCATGTTCACGCACCCGACTATGGCTGAGGGCCTGGTCTTTCTCTTGGCAAACGTCCCACCGAGAGTATCTCAACGATCCGCGGCTTAGAGAAGTGTCACTGTTTCGACACTTGCCATCACGTGGTCTCTTTAAGACCGAACTATGCTAGGCCTGTACCTGTGTTCGGCCAACACTTCCTTAGACTTCACTATTTTCCAGTCATCACAATTTTGGCATCGGGTTTGCCTCTCTCCAAAGTGAGGAGAAATTTATGAGCTATTGGAAAGTCCTTACCCTTCCCACCCTGATTGCCGCTGTGCTGTGCGTCCCTCGCTCTGCGCCCGCCCAGGTGTCCGTCAATATCGGACCAGAACCGGCCTGCCCGTATGGCTTCTACGACTACGCCCCCTACAATTGCGCTCCATACGGTTACTACGGACCCGAGTGGTTTAACGGCGGCGTGTTCATCGGAGCCGGCCCTTGGTTCCACGGCTCCCCCGACTTCCACGGCCACGTTGATAACCGCTTTGATCCACATCACGGTTACGTTGGTCCCCATCCGGAGCGTGGAGAGAAGGCGTTCAATCACTTTCACGGAAATGAGATGCGTGATGGACGCGGCCACGCAGGCGGCGGAGAACACGCAGGCGGCGGAGGCCACGAAGGCGGCGGAGGCCACGAAGGCGGCGGAGGCCGGCGCTAGAAGAGCGTCAAGCTCAAAGCAAATAGGTACCGCTTGGCGGATCCCGCAACGTCCGGCGACGGAAGACCTCGAGAAGGTCGTAAACTCCACAGAAGCGTCGCCGGCTGCCCAATTGCGACCACAGGATGTGTGGGCCGGAGGATTTGGATTGATAGACTCCCTGTGATCGCCGCACTATACTTATGGGGTGTTATTTGATCCTGGCAGAATTATCTATCGGACTGCGGTAATTCTAGCTTTGGGCTCATCTCTGAGCCCGACGCGGGCGCAGAACTCGGTCGAGCCAGCCAGGTCGGCGCAGACGGCGCTGCTCGATCAGTACTGTGTAACCTGCCACAATGAAAAACTTCGTACCGGCGGCCTTTCGCTGCAGGGGGCGAACCTCGCGGATGTTCCGAAAGGCGCCGAGACTTGGGAAAAGGTAATACGCAAGCTTCGGGTGGGCGCGATGCCCCCTCAAGGCATGCCGCGCCCGGACAAGGCCGCTCTAGATGGGCTTGCTTCGTTTTTCGAGACCGCTCTCGATCGCGCCTATACAGCCAAACCCAACCCAGGGCGTGCGACGATGCATCGCCTGAACCGCACTGAATACGCCAATGCCGTCCGCGACCTGCTGGCCCTAGAGATCGATGCAACGGCGCTTCTGCCTCCCGACGACGAAAGCAGCGGGTTCGACAACATCGCGGACGTCTTGCGGGTATCGCCGTCGCTGATGGAACGGTACCTGTCCGCTTCCTGGAACATCAGCCGCCTGGCCATCGGCAATCTGACGATCGCGCCCTCTACCGCAACTTATCGCGTGCGTCCGGATCTTTCACAGGACCAGCACATCGACGGGTTGCCCTTGGGAACGCGCGGCGGCATTCTGGCGCGGCATAACTTCCCAGTGGACGGCGAGTACATCATAAAGGTCCGGCTATGGCGAAATACTTTCGATCTGCTGCGCGGCATGGAAGATCCGCACCAGATCGAGATCAGCGTGGATGGCGCCAGAGTGCGCCTGGTGACCGTGGGCGGCCGGGAGGATTTCGTCAAGATGGCCGAAAACCCCGGCGCATTCGGCGCGGATCTAGACCAGCGCCTGACTATCCGGCTGCCGGTGAAGGCTGGTTCACGGACGGTCTCCGCGACAACCATATTGAGAAGCCAGGCCCAGAAAGACGACCTTATTAAGCCGTTCCTGCGGACAACGATCGACGGCCTGGATATCACCGGCGACCCTTCGGTCGATCGCCTCAACATCGAAGGCCCATTTAACCAGAGCGGCGCGGGCGACACCGCGTCCCGGCGCAAGATATTCGTCTGCCAGCCAGGCGTTCCTGGGACGGGGGCCAAGGACGAACTGCCCTGTGCGCGCAAGATCCTCTCGACGCTAGCCCGCCGCGCTTACCGGAGACCGCTGAAGGACGGCGATCTCGAAGCTCCGCTCAGTTTCTATCAGCGGCGCCGCAACAATAATGGCAGCTTCGACGCCGGAATCGAATCTGCGCTCCAGTTAATCCTGGCGAGCCCGGAATTCCTGTTTCGCTTCGAGCCCGACCCGGCCAATGTTGCCGCCGATACGCCCTATCGCGTTGATGACATCGCTTTGGCATCCCGGTTATCGTTTTTCCTGTGGAGCAGCATACCTGATGACATCCTGTTGAACCTCGGCTCCCAGGGGAAATTGAAGGATCCCGCCGTGCTCGATCAGCAGATCAAACGGATGCTGGCCGATCCACGGGCGGAAGCGCTAGCCGATAACTTCGCCGAACAATGGCTTTTTCTGCGCAATCTCAAGAACTCGGCGCCTAACCTCGATGCGTTCCCCGATTTCGACGACAATCTGCGGCAGGCCATGCGACAGGAAACCAAGCTGTTCTTCGAGAGCATCCAGCGCGAAGATCGCAGTGTGCTGGACCTGCTGAACGCGGACTACACCTTTGTGAACGAACGTCTGGCACGGCACTACGGGATTCCCAACATCTACGGAAGCCAGTTCCGGCGCGTTCCGGTCACCGACCCGGCTCGCCGGGGATTGCTCGGGCAGGCCAGTATCCTGACCGTGACCTCGTACCCGAATCGCACTTCGCCCGTGCAGCGCGGCAAGTGGATTTTGACCAACATCCTCGGCACGCCTCCGCTGCCGCCCCCTCCGAATGTGCCTGAGTTGAAGGAAAACGGCGAGGGTTCGCAGCCGAAATCTGTCCGGGAGCGGATGGAGGCGCATCGCGCCGACGCCGTGTGTGCCGGCTGTCATAAGGTGATGGACCCTGTGGGTTTCGCGCTTGAGAACTTCGACGCCATCGGACGGTGGCGTGCATCTGACGAAGGCGCGAAAATCGACCCTTCCGGAGTTCTTTTTAACGGCGCTCATGTGGATGGAGCCGTGACGCTGCGAGAGACGCTCACCAGCCGCCCTGACGTGTTCGTGGGCGTGATGGCTGAAAAGCTTCTGACCTACGCTTTAGGCCGGGGCGTGGAATATTACGACATGCCCGCTGTTCGCAGGATCGTGCGGGATGCGGGGAGCCACGACTTCAAGTTTTCCTATCTGATTTCAGGCGTCGTCAAGAGCGCTCCGTTTCAAATGAAGCTCAAAGCTCCCCCTTTGGCCGCCGAGGCGCGGCCCTAACGGGCCCCCCTATCCGCCAACCCTCCGGCGAGCGATAATACCTCAGTAGTCGGCGGTCGCCCAAAGGGTCCAAGAACCTGCAGGGCAAGGAGATGGCACTCATGAGAATCATCACGAAACGGCACCTGCCGCGCCGGACCTTCCTCCGTGGCTTGGGCGTGACGATGTCGCTTCCGCTGCTCGACTCCATGATTCCCGCACAGACGCCCCTGGCGAAGACTGCCGCCAAGCCGCAAATGCGGCTGGGGCTGTGCTTCATCCCGCACGGCGGCGTGATGGCCAACTGGACGCCCGCCGAGGAAGGCGCGCTCAAACTTTCTCGTACGCTCAGCCCCCTGGAGCCGTTCAAGGATCAGGTGGTGGTGGTCAGCAACCTGGCGCACAAGATGGCTGCCCCGGCGGGACCCGGGGATAACGGGGGCGACCACACGCGCTCGCCTGCGGTATTCCTCAACGGCGTTCATCCCAAACGCACCGACGGCGCCGACATTTATGCAGGTGTGACCATCGATCAGATCGCGGCGAAGCAGATTGGCCTGGAAACCCCGCTGCCTTCGCTCGAATTGGCGACCGAGGATTACAGCGGACTGGTGGGTTCTTGTGACGTGGGCTTCAGTTGCGCCTACATGAATACGATTTCCTGGCGCACGCCCACCACGCCGATGCCGATGGAAATCAATCCCCGACTGGTCTTCGACCGCCTGTTCGGCGATGGTGCTACGGCCGCCGAGCGGCTCGAACGAATCGAACAGCAGCGGAGCATTCTCGACGCGGTCACCAGCCAGGTGCGACGGCTACAGGGCGGCTTGGGCGCAAACGATCGCAACCGTGTGGCAGAATACCTCGATACGGTCCGCGAAATTGAGCGGCGAATCCAGCTCGCCGAGAAACAGAACAGCAATTCCGAGTTGAGCGTGCCCGCGTCTCCCAGCGGAATTCCGGACGATCACCAGGAGCATTCGAAACTCATGTTCGATCTGATGGCCCTGTCGTTTCAGGCCGATATCACCCGGATCTCCACGTTCATGATGGCTCGAGAAGTCAGCTACCGGACCTTCCCCATGCTGGGCATTTCCGAAGGGTTCCACCCGGCATCGCATCATCAAAACAATCCGGACCGGCTGGAGAATCTGACCAAAATCAACACCTATCATGTCAGCCTGGTCGCGCATCTGCTCGAACGGCTGAAGGCGACTCCGGACGGCGATGGCAATCTGCTGGATCATTCGCTCATACTTTATGGAAGCGGGATGAGCAACAGCAACGTTCACAATCATTCGCCCCTGCCGATCCTGGTAGCTGGCGGCGCCGCCGGAAAAATGAAAGGTGGGCGTCACCTGAAATATCCGGAAAACACGCCCATGGCGAATCTGCTGATGACGATCCTGGATAAAGCGGGCGTTCCGCAGGAAAGCGTCGGCGACAGCACGGGCTTGCTCTCGGAGATCTAACACATGAAAACGCTCACAACCATGTTGTTGGGTCTTTGCTTGGCCGCGACCAGCTACGCCGGCGGCACCGAGATCGCAGACGCGGCTCAGAATCGGGATAGCGAAACCCTGCGTTCCCTGCTGAAACAGAAAACTAACATCAACGCGACCCAGCCTGACGGCACCACGGCTCTCCATTGGGCCGCCCATTGGAACGATCTGGAAGCCGTCAACTTGCTGCTACGCGCGGGAGCCAACGTGAAGATCGCCAACCGCTACGGCGCCACGCCGCTTTCCGAAGCCGCGTCGGTCGGGAACGCCCCGATGATTGAGGCGCTCCTGAAGGCTGGCGCGGATCCCAAAGCCCTGACCACGCCCGACGGCGAAACCGTGCTGATGACAGCGGCTCGCGCCGGGAACGTGGATGCCGTGAAAGCACTGCTCGATCGCGGGGCCGACGTTAACGCTCGAGAAAACTACAAGGGCCAGACCGCCTTGATGTGGGCTGCCGCCGAGCGCCATCCGGCAGTGGTGAAGTTGCTACTTGAACATGGAGCCGACTGGAAGGTCCGCTCCTTCGACCGAGAAACCAAAATGCCGAAATTGAGCGCGGCCTCGTCGGTTACCCCGATCGCTCGCGGAGGATTTACCGCCTTCCTGTTCACCGCGCGCGAGGGCGATACTGAATCCGCGCGAGTGATGATCGAGAACGGCGTCGACATCGATCAAACCGACGTCGACGGAACCAACGCCCTGGTCGTCTCCATCATGAACAAGAAGTACACATTCGCCAAGTTCCTGCTGGATCACGGAGCGAACCCGAACCTGGCCGATGTCAAGGGCCGTGCCGCGCTATACGCGGCGGTCGATATCCGCAATGAGGACTATTCCGCGATGCCCGCGCGCAAAGAGGACGACCCTCTTCCGAGCCTCGAAATCGTGAAGGCGCTTTTAGCCCGCGGCGCCAATCCGAATGCTCAACTGACCAAAAATCTTCCCGGCCGGAGCGGCATGGACTCAGGCGACACCACTTTGGACGAAGGAACTACGCCGCTGATGCGCGCTGCCCGGGCCGGCGACGCCGCCGTGATGCGAGCTCTGCTCGAAAAGGGAGCAGATCCCAAGCTCACCACCAAAGAGGGAAATACCGCCCTCATGTTCGCCGCGGGCGTCGGTTATCGCGATAAGAACACCCGTGGATCGGAACCTGAAGCGCTGGAAGGACTGAAAGTCGCTCTCGATAGTGGTTTGGATCTCAATCAGGCGAATGCCAAAGGCGAGACCGCGCTGCACGGAGCAGCGCTGCGGGGAGCCGATTCCATCGTCCAGTTTCTGGTGGATCATGGCGCCAAGCTGGACGCCAAGACCAAGCAAGGTTTCACGCCCCTGGACATTGCGATGGGGAAAAACAGCCTGGCCGCGCTGCCTGTTCCGCATGACAGCACGGTGGCCCTGATCCGAAAGCTTGGCGGACGCGAAGGCAAGGACGCCAACTAGGTCAGCGCGACGCGGATTCCAGGGCGGTACCTCAGCCGATTTGTCGAGCTGCGTTAAAATCTCATGATGGTGGGTCATGTCAAACACAGGTGCGACGCCCGTTATAGAAAAGGGGAATTATAGATTGCACACTCGATTCATCCGCGCGACCCTAATGGCAGCGACGATATTGTTCGCCGCCAGCGGCGCGCAAGCGCAGCAACTGGATCGTCCGGCAACTATTTCGGGGCATCCGAACTTCAACGGCATCTGGCAGGTTCTGAACACGGCGTATTGGAATCTGGAAGGACATTCGGTCGAAGGATTTAGTAAGGACTTTTGGCAGCTCGGCGCGATCGGTGTCATTCCGGCGGGGCAAAGCGTCCTCCGCGGAGGAGGTACGATTCCGTATCTGCCTGACGCGCTCAAGAAGCGCGACGAAAACCGGTCCAAATGGCCCGCGGCCGACCCTGAAGCGAAGTGCTACATGCTGGGGGTTCCACGCGTCACCTACCAGAATTTGCCGTTCCAGATTTTTCAGGGTGACGGCGATCTTCTCATGGTCTACCCGTTCGCCGCAACGAACCGAATCATATACATGAAGGATCATTCCGACCTGCCGGTCGATTCGTGGATGGGTAAGTCCAACGGAGCTTGGGAAGGCGACGTCCTGGTGGTCACAACCACCTCGCAAAACGGCCAATCGTGGCTGGATCGCGCCGGAAACTTTGCCACCAACCAATTGAAGGTCACCGAGCGCTTCAAGCTTCTTGACGTCAACCACATCTCGTATGAGGCCACGCTTGACGATCCGCAGACGTTCTCGCGGCCATGGACCATTGAGATGCCGTTATATCGTCTGGTCGACAACAACGCGCAACTGCTGGAGCATAAGTGCGTTCCGTTCACCGATATGCTGCTCTATCATGACCTGCTTCAGCCCAAACAGTGAGCGGGGTCCGAAAATCGGGTTTAATAAAGATAAGGAGTCAGGCCAATGTACTACAGCAGACTGCTGAAAGCGGTAGTGAGTGCCGGCGTGCTGATCGCCGCAGAATTGCCCGTAGCGGCGCATCATTCTTTTTCGGCCGAGTTCGACGCGACCAAGCAGGTCACGCTCGAGGGCAAAGTCGTCCAGATGGATTGGGTGAATCCGCACTCCTGGCTGCAGATCGACGTGACGAAAGCAGACGGCACGGTTGAACACTGGCGAATTGAAGGCGGATCGCCATCGGTATTGCTCCGCCTGGGTTGGAACAGGAATTCGCTGCCCGCCGGAACACGGATCAAGGTCGTCGCCTTCCAGGCGAAGGACGGCTCTCTTCGCGGGAGCTCGCGCGACATCGAGTTTCCGGACGGCAGGAAAATGGATCTCGGCGGCTCCGGAAGTAAGGAAGGGCCGGGAAAATAGTCTTAAGTCGTTTCCTTAGCTGGGATGACTACTTAGACGTTTTATGCGCCCGCTCGTAGCGGGACGTCTCGATGTAACCGCGGATGGCCGTATTGCCTTCGTGGCAGGCATATTCGAACATTTGATACTTGTTATCCAGCTTCAGCGGAAACGCGACTGCCCACGGCCTGACCACCACGTCCGGGTTCTCGACCTTCATTTCGTATTCGATCGTATCGTTGTCGGTGCGCGTGAAACGCTCGGTGATCCGCATGTTTTCCGTGGTCGGATTTATCGGCGGAGAACCGGGAACGCCGGAATTGGTCATGTCCGTCTTGCCATTGAAGTTTGCCGTCTCGACAACAAGTGTGTTGCCTTCCCAATGACCGCGCGACTCACCTAGCCACTCTTTGATGGAGTTATCGAGGGGCAGGCGGCCGTTGGTTGGAATGATCCGGACCTCGTGGGCCATTTCGAGCACAATCAGAACATAGCCCGGGGACTGCATGATCCGGATGCCGTTGTTGTAGTTACGCGGCAACATGGAAACAGGCATGCCGCGGGTGATGCACCTATCCCAGCTATCGAAGTCTTCGGGGCTATCGAATACGGTCTGGCCCGGCTTGTAGCTACCGTGCATCTTGTCGTATAGCTCCTTGCCCTTTGGCGTAAGCGCGGGGAACCGCCCATTCGGCGGATCACTCATCAAAGAAGTCAGCCGCATCACCGCGGTGCCCGAGTCGGCCTGAGGTATCGCTCCGGACTCGAACCGTTTGTTGCGGGCCTGCGCGCTGTTCTGCGCGGCGGCGAATTCCTCATCGGTCATCACGCGGCGGTCACCGTACTTTTCCGGCCGCTGGAATGGTGTGGAGATCAGATGGTTGAGGGGCCATATACCTTGCAGGTCAGGCTCTCCCCACGGGGTTTTGGGCGACGTCCAGTTTTTGTTGGTCCCCGGTTGTTGCGCAGCTGCGGGCTCGGCTGCCGGGCCCAGCATCAGGACGATGCCAATGCTCATCCCACCCAACGGCAGAATGTGTTTGATCATCTGAACACTCCTCACGATCCGCATCTTATCATGTAACGGTGGGCTTCAGCCCGTCACTACAAGGAGATTTATGCGGATCGCGCTTGGCTTGCTGCTGGCAGTCACAACTATTGGGGCTCAAGATGCAAACGATACTCCCGATGCACACTTCGCTGCCGCGAAAGCCGCGGCCGGTGAAGATTTTCAGAATCTGCTGAACTTTCAATGCTACGGGCCTGGCCCCGGAGGGCAACGGACACCTGCTGGCGCAGGGGCGGTGGCGGGAGCACAACCAGGGCAAGGTCGCGGCCAAGGCGGTGGACGCGCAGGCGGGAGAGGACAGCAGGGGCCGCCTGACCGATCGACGTGGTATGCCGAACCGGTAAAGGTCTTTGACAACCTGTACTTTTTCGGCCAGTCCGAATACGCCGTGTGGGCGATCACGACGTCGCAAGGCATCATCGTCCTCGACACCATTTTTGACTATTCGGTCGAAGAGGAGGTTGCAGGCGGAATGAAGAAGCTGGGTTTGGACCCGGCCAATATCAAATATGCCATCGTCAGTCATGCTCACCCCGATCACGACGGCGGTGCGAAGTTCCTTCAGGATCATTACGGCACGCGAGTCATCATGTCGCCAGCGGACTGGGATGTGCTCGATAAGAGAACCAACGGCACGAAGCCGAAGCGCGATGTCGAGGCCACCGACGGCCAGAAACTCACTCTTGGCGACACGACGCTGACGCTGTATATCACGCCGGGTCATACGCCCGGCACCATTTCCACCGTGTTTCCGGTCAAGGACAATGGAACGCCGCACCTTGCGGCTCTGTGGGGCGGAGTAGGGCTCAATACGGACCGGGAATCCATTCAGACCTACATCCGTTCGGCGCAGCGATTCAGCGGCATCGTGAGGCAGGCGGGAGCGGATATCATCTTTGCAAACCACACCGATTGGGACTGGTCCAAGATCAACCTGCCGATGCTGGCCAAGGGCGCGCCCGGCAGTCCGAATCCATACATCGTGGGTAATGCAAAGGTTTTGAACTTTCTAAAGGTCGCCGAAGAATGCGCCACGGCCCGCGTAAAGGGGATGAACTGAAGAGAAATTAGCGGTGCGATACACAGCGCAATGTGATCACGAGCACAGGAATAGATTCGCGACAACCGAACGTAACCATCGGCTGGCCGGATCTTGCGTGTACCGTTCATGCCAATGCTGCACGATGTAGTAAGTGGGCATACTGAACGGTAACGGGAGCACCTTGATATTCCCGGCGCTCGCGAGATGACGAGCCAGTTGCTCCGGCAGCACCGCGAGGTAGTCTAAGTTCGTAATGATCGAGGCGATACCAAGAAAACTGGGCACAGCGAGTCCCACCTTGCGACGTATGTTTTTCGCTTCAAGTGTTTTCTCGACGATACCGTGACCCGTGCCGCACGTGGTGATCGCCAGATGAGTTTCATCCTGGAATTGTTCGATGCTCAATGACTCCCCTACCCTGGGATGATCGCGGCGAAGAGCACAAACAAACCTTTCCTTGAACAACCTTTGTTGGCAGAAACCGGCTCCCATCGGCAGGATGAAGCCAACGGCCAAATCCGCCTGACCCGATTCGAGGAACTTTGGGGTGGCTTCCGACAGCCTTCGCAGATCGATTCCCACGTTCGGGGCGACCCTTTTCAAGCGCTGCATTAAACGCGGCATTAGCGTGACTTGCGCGATATCAGTCGAATACAGGTTGAATCTTCGGTCAGAAGTCAGCGGGTCGAACACCACGTGGAATTCGAGAGCTGTTTGCAGGATGTCTTCTGCGCTCTTCAATAAACCGATGAGTTCCACCGCATGAGGCGTCGGGTTCATGCCGGACGAAGTCCGCACGAAAAGGGGATCGTGAAAATGCTTGCGGAGCCTAGCCAAACTCATGCTGATGGCGGATTGGCTGAGATCGAGATTCTCCGCCGTCTGTGACACGCTTCTGGTTTTGTTCAGTTCCGTAACTACCGCCAGCAGCTTCAAATCGATGTTAGTCACGTCAGAAACGCCCTCGCGACGTCGGGCAACCCCCCAATGTCGAGCTAGCATATCACAGGAATGCATGCAATTCCAGGCTCCCGTTCCGCGATTGTGCTCGCAGGGTGGAATTCCGCGCAGAACGCCGTGGCGCAACTGGATATGCTGCATGCATTCCGGGCGGGTGGACCGCGGCCGCTTGCTTTAGAAGAAGCTTCTCCTGACGCTTTATAGCGCGTGGTGCGCGGCGATTTGTATTTCTCTTGCTCCTTAGAAGGAGAATCGCGCGATGAGCTGGCCGCTGCGCTGTCCACCGCCCAAGCCCACAGACCCGCCGGCCAGCGCGCCGGCGTTGCTCAAGTTGCCGAACGTCCCAAAACCACCTATATAGTTTCCGTTCGCCGAGCGCTGTAGGGTTGCGCTGGCGTTAACGGGACTTAAGGGTACTGCAGCGGTCGGAAGCGGACTCGGAAGGAAGATGCGATTGAAAATGTTCGCGAATTCCATTCGAATCTGGAGCTGGTATCTCTCTTTAAAGCGAAAATTCCGAGCAAGGTTCGCCGATTCGGTCGGGCGCCGCGCGCCACGGAAAAATGAGTAGGTGGATGTATCCGAGGTCCACGTGGCGTCGGGAATGGTCTGCCATGCGTCAGGGTTCAACACGATTGTCTTGTTCGGATCGAAACAATGGCAATTGATGTCGAGCGGGTCGGTGTGGTGGTTGCCGTTCAAATCGGTCCAGTCAACCGACCACGGGCTCATGTAGCTGCCATCCGCGTTCTTTTTCAGCTGCGCGGAACCGGGACCGCGTCCCAGCCAGCGGCTGATCGCATTGGTGGAGCCGGACGTCGGACGAGTAAGGTAGCTCGCCGTCTGGTAATAAAGGGCGGCCGAGAGCCCCCACCCGCCCACGATCTGCGAGAGATAGCGGTTGCTGAGCACTGGAATTCCCTTCGGCTGAGGGGTCTGATAGTCGAACGTGATGCGCAGCTGCCGCGGAGGATTCGTGCCCACGAGGTCTTTCCCAACTGAGCGGTTGAAAACATCCGGAGAACTGACGAATTGCAGGTTCTTGGAGTAGGTGTAATTTACGTTTGCCGACAACCCATGTGAAAACCGCTTGGTCAGGCTGAGCTGGAGAGAGTCATACCATGACTTGCCCATCGGAGCCACGGGCGAAATCACGCTACTAAATTGCGGAAACGGTTTAAGCGACTGCAAGACAGTTGCGGCGAAGGGTCCTGACGTCGGGAAAGAACTGTAAGGCAGGCCCACGCCACGGGCTGCCAAAGTTGAAGCCTGTGCGGGGCTAAGCCGGTTGAACTGCGTGTTGAGAAGAGTCGCATCGTTGAGATCGCCGACCGTGAACCCATAGCGTTTCAGGGTATCCACCGAAACGGCATTCAGATCCTGGAAGCCAACATTGTTGACGGAGCCGCCGGAACTTTGCCAGATATTGCGGTTACCAACATAAGCGGCCTCCACCACCATATTTCGAGTGACTTCGCGCTGTATGGCGACATTCCACTGATACGTGCGGTCGGGACGGCCAGCGTTCGGATCTATAAGCGTGACCCCTGTCTGAAGCGCGTTCACCGATCCTGGCACGAACCCGAACCCCGGATTGTAGTTCGGCCACACAGGATTGTACTTTGAGGGGATGCCGCCTGCCAGTTTGAAGTCGTCGAAACCATTTTGAAGGATGGGGGTAACCACGCTGTTGATAACTGGTCCGGCCGTAATTGGAGTAAATCCATATGCGATGCCGACGCCGCCGCGGATCACAGTCTTCTTGTCCAGCGTATATGCGATTCCGAGCCGGGGAGCGAATGCGTACGGGTAATTGTGGGCGAACTGGCAATTGCACGTGGCTTCGTAAATGTAGGCTCCAGGATGCCCACCCGCGTTGGGATTGGCGATGGTGGGACTGAAGTCGGCGGTACGCCCGAAGTCTTCTTTAGAATAGGTGCCGTAGTCCCAGCGAAGCCCATAGTCGACGGTCAGATTGCGGCGGGCGCGCCAGGTATCTTGAATGTAGACACCAGTTTGCTTTTTCGTCCGGCGAAAATCTACCGGAACGCTCAAAGTCAAGTTTGTCACGCTACCCATCAGAAAGTTCGCGAACGGGAAGCCGACGTTAGTGTTGCCCGCGAAGCCAGTGAGACCATCCAGCGCCGGTTGCCAGGTGATACCGTTGCCAGTCTGGACTCCCGCGCTCGCGCCGCCGAAACCGAAAGTTCCCGGAGTATTGGCTGTGTTGATGGTCACCAGAAAGTCTTTCCGAAAATCTCCGCCCATCTTGAATGTGTGGTTTGCATGGATCCAAGTCAGGCTCGCAGAGCTGGTGGGGTGGCGTTCGGGTGAGGCCGATTTTGCGCCGCCTGGTCCCAGGGTGTTCATGCCACCGAGTTGCGGGCTTGTCACACTTAATCCGCCGCCTAGTCCCGCTGAAGTCACACCCATCCGGGGAAATGTCGTTTTGTCCAAGGTAGCGCCGGTCAAGCCGATATCCGATGCAGCGTTGTAATCGAGGGTCACGGGACAGCTGCAAAAGTTGAATTCCTGATACCCGGCACCCACGTGGAAAAGCATCGTGGGGCCAAGATTGTAGTCGAAATTCACGCGATATGTCGGCGAGGCTTCGAATGTGCCGGCATTTGCGGTGATCGGCTCGGGGAACCCTTCACCCAACCCGAGAGCCTGGACCGGCGATTCGGTGTGATTGTCCGAGTAGGTGAATGCAACGCGCGCCTTGGAGCCGAGGTTCTGATCGATCTTCACCGCCGGCGAGCGTGTAATGCGGGTTCCGCGGAAGGGATTCAGGTAATTGCTGGTCAAGACGCCGGCCGCGGCATTCGGACCCTGAGGAAGAGGCACGTACTTGTTTAGAATCGTCGACGAAATCTTGTCTATCAGGCTGGCGGGGACCTGGTTCCCCACAAAGGGCGAGCGAACAGTCACCTGCGCGCCATTCCCGCCGCAGTCCTGCGAGAGGGCCGCATTACATGGCACGTTAAATTGAGTCGACCTCGGGTCGAAGATGGTTCCGAGGAGGATTGTATTTCCGAAAGGATCCCGGTAATCGTGGCCGTTGACCTTTAGAGTGGAGTTGCCCGAAGCCGGGATCAAGCCGCTGAAGTCTCCTCTGCGATAGGCGTCCGTCGGGACCGTTGGCGGAGTGAAATCGGTCTGGTGAAACTGATAATCCCGGTATTGCTCCCAATTGGCGAAGAAGAAGGTCTTGTCCTTCCCATCGTAGAGTTTCGGAATCCTCACGGGTCCGCCCACGTTGAAGCCGTAATCATGGCGGCGCACCCTGTTCCTGAGGTGGTTGGCAGCGTCGTCGGCGTTGAGGACATCGTTGACGGCGTAGTCGTAGGCCGTGCCGTGATACTGATTGGTCCCCGATTTTACGATCTGGTTGAACAGCGCGCCGGAAACCGAGCCGTATTCCGCATTGAAGTTGCTGGTCTGAATCGCGACTTCCTGGACGGCGTCGGGGCTGACATTGTTGCGAGTAGTGATGGTAATGGCTCCCGCATTGGTGACGATTTCGCCGTCAATCCGGTATTGGTTACTGGCCTGCGGCAGACCGTTGATACGCGGGGCGAATCCGGAGCCGTTTGGATTCGCGCTGCCCGGCAGAGTGTAGGCGAGCGCGAGCGGGTCGCGGATGAACGTCCCGACCGGCAGCACCGGCAGATCCTGAATCTGCTGCGGCAGGATGTCGTGGGTCTTGGCTCCAGAATCGGTCTGCAGCAGCGTCGATTCGGTAGTAACCGTCACAGACTCAGATGTCGCGCCGAGTTCCATCGATACGTCCAGACGCAGGGTTTGGGCCGCGGCGATGATCACGTTTTCCTGCCGGAAGCTCTTGAAGCCCGTTTGAGCGACCGTGACTACGTACTTGCCCACGGGCAACTGGGGAATGGTGTAATATCCCGTCTGCGATGTCCTGCCTATGATCGTGGTGCCAGTGTCGACGTGAGTCGCGGTGACTGGAACACCTGCAATTACGGCCCCTGAAGGATCCGTCACAATACCAGTCAGTGTTCCTGCGGCAGTTTGCCCGAATACCGATGCAGCCGCTGCAATGAATAACAAAAGGAAACGATGATTCAAGTAAGCCTCCCGCCGATACTAATTCCGGTTTCTATTAAAGAGAACACACGTCGGACCACACTCAACGACCCTATCCTGTTGACTATAGGACGGCCAACGTGTCGATGTCGATACTGTCTTGTTGATAGATGTTATCAGATTATTTGATATTTGACGTCGCCTTGCAAGTTATCGCGCCACGTGTGATACCGTTGGTCGAATCATTTTGAACGGGAGGCATTCCGTGCGTACACTTCGGTGGAGACACGCCGCTTTGGCGGTGGGAATCCTGATGCTTTCAGAAGGAACGCGGCTGCGGGCGCAACAGGCCGCGAACCCGGCGAACCCAACGCCAGTAAGCGTAGACGGCAAGGTGCTGCGCAACGCGGGCGCGGCCAATGACATACTGCCCGGCTCCTGGTTGACTTACGGGCGCACCCAAGGCGAGACGCGCTATAGCCCGCTGAAGCAGATCAACGACACGAATGCGAAACGCCTGGGGTTGGCGTGGTCCTACGTAGTCGGTGCAGGGGGCGGGAATCAAGAAGGCACGCCCTTGATGTGGAACAACACTCTTTACGGCATCACGACCTGGAGCGTAGTGTACGCGCTGGACGCTCGCACCGGCAAGGAGTTGTGGCGCTGGGATCCGGAAATAAACCAGACTGCGGTGCGGCCGAAAATTTGCTGCGGCATCGTGAACCGTGGCATCGCGATCTACAACGGCGTGATCATCGCCGCCATTAACGACGGGCGGCTCCAGGCGCTGGACGCGATCACAGGCAAGCCGGTGTGGGAATCGCGGGTGGCGTATTCGCAGGACCTATACACTCTGACAATGGCGCCGCGGATCGCCGGCGGCAAGGTGATCATCGGGGCGTCGGGCGGCGATAAGCCCACCCGTGGATTTTTCGCGGCTTTTGACGCGGTGACAGGGCATCAGGCATGGAAGTTCTACACCGTTCCCGGAAATCCGGAGCTACCGCCGGAGAACGATGCGATGAAGGCTGCCCTTAAGACCTGGGGTGGCGACTTCTGGACCAAGGGCGGCGGAGGCGCCGTATGGGACGGCTTCGCCTACGATCCCGACGCGAACCTGGTCTACGTCGGCACGGGCAACGCTGAACCGTGGGTGCAGAAATTCCGGGGCGCTCAGGGCGTGGACAATTTGTACACGTGTTCGATCCTTGCTGTGGACCTGACCACAGGCCTGCTCAAGTGGCACTTCCAAACCACGCCGAACGACAATTGGGATTTCGACAGCGTGCAGCAGTTGATGCTGCTGGACCTTAATATCAAAGGCAAGCAGCGCAAGGTGATCACGCAGGCGTCGAAGAACGGCTTCTTCTGGGTGCTGGATCGCATCACGGGCGAATTCATCTCCGGAGCTCCGTACGTGAAAACGAATTGGGCCAGCGGACTGGACGCCAAGGGCCGCCCCATCGTGAACCCGGAAGCTTACTACGACACTGAGCCGATCTCGCTGTTCCCGACCGGGGGCGGCGCGCACAACTGGTCGCCGATGTCCTACAATCCTGCGACCGGCTACGTCTACATCCCGGTCTTCCTGCAGCCGTTCACGTATGAGGCGGCTGCGGAGTTTAAGCCGGGCTCGAACGGCTACGCGCGGAGTGGTCGCGATCCCAAGCCCATCGGGGGACCGGTGATCGGGCCGCCTACGGCCGACGGCATGCGCGCGGCGCTCGAAGCATGGGACCCGGTGAACCAGAAGCTCGCGTGGCGCATCGACGGCGGTGGCGGCATCGGCGGCGGCACCGTGACCACTGCGGGCAATCTGGTGTTCCAGGTGATCAACGACGGGCGCTTCCGCGCAGTGACGGCCGACAAGGGCGAGATCCTGTATGAGATCCAGACCGGGCGCACGGGCATGGCTCCGCCGATTACGTATGAGGCGGACGGCAAGCAATATGTTGCGTTCCAGGGTGGCTTGGGGCGGCCCGCGGCGACTGTGGGTCCGAATGATGCGAAGATCGACAACCCGCCGATGATGTTCGTGTTCGCGCTGGATGGGAACGCGGAGATGCCCAAGCCGGCGCCTCCACCGGCTCCGCCGCAGGGCAACAACAATAACAACAACCGTCCACCGACGCCGCCGGCTGCAGGCGCGGCTCCGGAACTTCAGCAGCGCTAAGACCGTCAGGAGTTCCGCATTGGATTCATTCTCAAAACGCGCGTCTTCGAAGGCGTAATGCAACTAAGGCCAAGCCGAGCGCCACATTAACACAAGTGGTCGGTTCGGGCGTCACCAGAATGAAATTATTGGCAACATCGAAAGCGATGCTGTTTCCGTTTTTATCGGTGAGGCTTGTGAACGCGGGGTTGATTGTCCATGGCAGCTTCGAGCCCACGGGCGTATTGCTGGCCACGCTAAAGTACACCACACCGAGCACGTAACCCGCATTCGGTACAACTGCGGTGAAACTCCCCGGCGTGGCAGCCGTGTCGGCGCCGTCCATCTTTTGGCCGGGTGGATCGTGGTTCAGGGTGGGACAAAAGAGGGAGTTACCCTCAAAAAGCATGGTGTGCCCGTCGCAGGTCGTGCCAGTAAAGACGATGCGGGAATCGGCGATGTCCACTTCAAACGAGTAAGCGGAAATATTCAGAGTGGTATTAGTGAAGTTCAGGAGCACAATACCGACCTGGCCCATCCCTCCCGGAAGCGCCGGTTGCCCTATCGATCTTGTGTCACCGAGTAGCAAGGATCCTGCGTGAGCTGGTACTGCCCCGAACAAAGTAACAAGAATCGCAAGCAGAATGAGAGGACGACCGATTTTTTGATCACCGTTTTTCGTTCGAGTTAGCCGAGTATGCATTTTTCCTCCAGGCACGATTGTACGCTTTCTAGGTTAGGCGAGTTCTACCTGAGTCTGTCACGAGGGGTGCTGGCAGTCGGTCCACGGGCAGCGGACATCCCAAGCCCATCGGGGGACCGGTGATCGGGTCGCCCACGGCCGACGGCATGCGCTCAGCCCTGCAGGCGTGGGACCTGGTGTTCCAGTCGATCAACGACGGGCGCTTCCGCGCGGTAACGGCCGACAAGGGCGAGATCCTGGATGAGATCCAGACGGGGCGCACGGGCATGGCTCCGCCGATCACGTATGAAGCGGACGGCAAACAATATGTTGCGTTCCAGGGCGGCTTGGGGCGTCCCGCGGCGACGGTGGGTCCGAACGACGCGAAGATCGACAACCCGCCGATGATGTTCGTGTTCGCGCTGGATGGGAACGCGGAGTTGCCGAAACCTGCTCGCCACCTGCTCCGCGCCAGAACAACAATAACCCGCCCCAGCCGCCGGCGCCGGGAGCGGCTCCGGAGTTGCAGCAGCGCTAGG
>JAOAPR010000210.1 GCA_025463005.1 Bryobacterales bacterium
TCCAGAGCGACAAGGCGACGGGCCGCTGCTGCTCGCTCGATGATGTATACGATGCCCGCGCAGTGGCGCAGCACCTCGGGATTCCCTACTACGTGGTCAATTTCGAGCGCGATTTCGAGGATCAGGTCGTGAAGCCGTTTGTCGATGAATATCTCGCCGGGCGGACGCCGATCCCGTGCACGCTGTGCAATAACTTCATCAAGTTCGACCGCTTCCTCGAAATGGCCGAGGGCGTAGGGGCCGACCGTATTGCCACAGGACACTACGCGCAGATCCGCTGGAATCCGGATAACGGGCGGTGGGAAATGCTGCGCAGCGTGGATCGCGCCAAGGACCAGACTTATTTCCTGTTCGGTCTGAAGCAGGACCAGCTCGCACGCTCGATGTTTCCCCTGGGCGCCATGGAGAAGTCCGCCGTGCGCGAGCTGGCACGCGAGCTGGGGATCCCGACCGCCGCCAAGCCGGACAGCCAGGAGATCTGTTTCGTCCCCAACGGCGATTACGCGGCATTCATCGACGCGTATTTTCGGGAGCAGGGAATCCCTCCGCAAGAAGTGGCAGGCGAGCTGGTCACGGCGGATGGCCGCGTGGTCGGCGAGCATGCGGGTGTTCACCATTTCACCGTTGGCCAGCGTCGGGGCCTTGGAGTGGCTGCGGGCGAGCCGCTCTACGTGATCGCGACTGATCCCGCCAGCCGGCGCGTTGTTGTTGGACGCGATCGGGAACTGCTGAGCGATCGCGCACACGCCGGCGGTGTGAACTGGATCTCGATCGCGGCCCCCGCGGAGCGCGTAAGAGCGGAAGTGAAGATTCGCAACAAGCACGCCGCGGCGCCGGCCACCATCCTGCCCACGTCCGATGCTGAACGCGTCGAGATTCGCTTCGACGAGTCCCAGCGCGCGGTAACTCCCGGCCAGGCCGCGGTGTTCTATTCGGGTGACCTGGTGCTGGGCGGCGGCTGGATCGAGTGACTTCGTTCGAGCTCCAGGCGCGCACCTACGCCAAGGCGCTCGACTGGGGCGTGCCGCGGCTCCGGCGAGTCGCGATGCGCAATCTTGAGCTGGCTGGCTTCGAAAACGCCGACCGGATCGCCGATGGCGTGTTCCTTTCGGTGGGGCGCATTATGGCGAGCGTCGCGAAGTTTCCTTCGATTACTCGCGCGAACGTTCATGAGTGGATCCGGTATGACGGCCTGGAGAACTTCACTGCCGCGCAGGCTAAAGGTGGGGGCGTGCTGGTGGCGACCGCGCACCTTGGCAACTGGGAGCTGAGCGCGTTTTCGCATGCGCTGATGACCGCTCCCATGCACATCGTTGTACGTCCGCTTGACAATCCTCGGCTGGACGCGTGGGTGGAACGGCGGCGTGCGCTTTCCGGGAATCACATCATTCACAAGAATGAAGCGGCGCGCGGAATTCTGCGAGCGCTGGCCGCTGGCGATGCTGTCGGAATCCTGATCGACCAGAACACCGCGCCCGCGGAGGGCGTCTTCATCGACTTCTTCGGGCGGAAAGCTTGCGCCGGGACGGCCTTCGTCAAGTTCGCGCATCACACCGGAGCCGCCGTTGTACCGGGGTACGCGCTGTGGTCCGATCAGGAGAAGCGATACATTCTTCGGTTCGATCCGGAGATCCCAATGAGCGGCGACGTGCAAGCCGACACGCAGCGCGTGCACTCCGCGCTCGAGTGCGTGATACGGCAGCATCCCGACCAGTGGTTGTGGATTCACCGGCGATGGAAGACGCGCCCGCCGGGAGAAGCTCCCCTGTACTAACGTTTACTCTTGCGGGCCGGTCGTTTTCGGTCGCCGTTCGGTGGCCCGACGATGGAGAATTGCAGCTTTTTCTCCACACCGTCCACACGGTCGAGCCTGACGCGCACGCGGTCGCCGATCGAGTATTGCCGCCGGCTGCGCTCTCCGATGATCTTGCGAACGTTCTCGTGGTACACGTAGCGGTCGCCCGGCAACGTATCGATCGGAACCAGACCCTCGATGAACAAATCCTCAAGCTCCACGAAGAAGCCGAAGCGGGTAGTGGAAATGATCAGGGCAGGGAACTCATCCCCCACCTTGTCGATCATGAACTTCACTTTCTTCCATTCCACCAGCTCGCGCTCGGCTTCGGCGGCGCGCCGCTCGGTATCCGAAGAGGATTCCGCGATGCTCCGCATATCCGCCTCATAGCGGCTGGCGTCGAGATGCGCCCCCAGTACCCGGTGCACGATCAGATCAGGATACCGGCGAATGGGCGAGGTGAAATGCGTGTAGCTGGGCGCGGCCAGCGCGAAATGGCCCTGGTTGCGATCGCTGTAGCGGGCTTGTTTCAGTGACCGCAGCATCAAATAGCTCAGGATGCGCTCTTCGGGTTTGCCTTCGATCTTTTTGACCAATCGCTGGTAATTACGTGAAGTGAAGTTGGGATCGTCCAGCGCTATCACCTGTTCGCCGAATCGTTTTACAGGTGCGCCACCTCCGCGGAGCGAATAGCCGAAATGCGTGGCGATCTCCTCAAACTCCAGCACGCGCTTTGGATCGGGACGCTCGTGGATCCGGAAGATAGTCGGAACTTCCAGGGTTTCCAGGTGCGAGGCGACGGCTTCATTCGCCGCAAGCATGAACTCCTCGATGATGCAATGCGCGATGTTGCGCGGTGCGCGGGTGACGCCGGTCATTTCGCCGAACTCGTCGAACTCGAGCAAAGGCTCGGGCAAATCGAAATCGATGGATCCGCGGCGCTGGCGCTTCCGGTTCAGGATGAGGGCCAGCTCCTGCATCCATTTGAAACGCTGGACCAGCCGCTGATAGCGCTGGATCAGCGCTGCATCGCCCTCGAGCACGCTGTGGACCGCCGTGTAGGTCATGCGTTCGGCGCTGCGAATCACGCCGCGGGTGAACTCCTGGCCCACCACGTCGCCCTTCGCGTCGATCTCGAGCAGTGCAGACTGTACCAGCCGGTCTTCATGGGGCCGCAGCGAGCACTGATCGGTCGATAGCTCCACCGGCAGCATGGGAACCGCGCGGTCGGGAAAATAAACGCTGGTGCCGCGCAACGCCGCCTCGCGATCGATGGGCGAGTCGGGCCGCACGTAGTGGCTCACGTCCGCAATATGAACTTGCAGGGCCCAGTTTCCGTTGCTCAAGGGTTCAACCCAGACGGCGTCATCGAAATCCCGCGCAGTTT
Source organism: Bryobacterales bacterium (assembly GCA_025463005.1). GTDB lineage: Bacteria > Acidobacteriota > Terriglobia > Bryobacterales > Bryobacteraceae > Palsa-187. Next base: position 3,183 of record JAOAPR010000210.1, read on the forward strand.
CGCCGTCAATGGTGACGATATCCAGCTCGCGAAAATCGCGGCGACGGGCGAGCTCGGCCTGGGGAATCTCCCGGGGAATCGCGCGCGCCTGTTCCAGAACGTCGCCTGGAAACTGATGCGGAATGTGATGCGCGCGGATGAGAATCTCGACGTCGATACCGAAATCGTCGGGCCGGCCCAGGATTTCGACGATGCGGCCCACCGGTCGATCGCCGTCTTCGCCGAAGTCGATAATTTCCGCGGTTACGACCATCCCGTCCAGGTCTTCGACCTTGCTTACGACGATCGGCGGAGCGCCCACGCGATTCACCGTCACCTGCACGGGGGGCAAGGCCATATCTTCGGGAATTTCGATCCACTGGCGGATGCGCTCGTCGTGCGGAACCACGAAAAATCCGCTGCGCCGGATGCGGAACTCGCCGACCACCGTCGGATGGGCGCGGCGCAACACGCGCACGATCTCCCCATCGGCCTTTCCATCGCGCTCGATTCGGGAGATCCGCGCGACCACGCGGTCCCCGTGCATCGCCCGGGATGCTGACTCCTTGGGAATATAAACGTCGCCTCGCAAGCCGGGGACGGGCACATCGGGAATCACGAAGCCGTAGCCGTCACGATGGACGTTCAGGCGTCCCACGGCATATTCGCTGTTGACGCCGGTCGCCGTGTAGTGACCGGGCCGCGTTTCGACGACTTCACCGCGCTGGGCCAGGCGGGCCAGCTCCGATTCCAGTTGCTCGCGGGTGGTGCCGTTACGCGATCGCTCTCGCAACAACTGCTTGAGCGTCGCCCGGCCGCGCGGCAGCTTGCGAATATGCTCAAGCAAAGGCAGAGCCACGATCCATTATATTGGGTGGTTATATTAGTGTGAATGGAACTGAAGATGGTTCGACTCGACATTCCCGAGAACGGCAACATTATTGTGGGCCAGAGCCACTTCGTGAAGACAGTCGAGGACCTCTACGAGGCCATGGTGAACACCGTGCCCGGCATCAAGTTCGGCATCGCTTTCAATGAAGCTTCCGGCGACTGCCTGACGCGCGTCGACGGCAACGACGATGCCTTGAAGGCGAACGCCACTAAGAACGCCCAGTCAATCGCCGCCGGGCATGTGTTCGTGGTCGCGATGCGCGACGGGTATCCGATCAACGTGCTGGGGCGAATTCGGGAGATCCCCGAAGTGTGCTCCATTTTTTGCGCCACGGCGAATCCGGTGGAAATGATCCTGGCCGAGACCGCGCAGGGCCGCGGAGTGTTGGGCGTGATCGACGGCAGCTCGCCCAAGGGCGTGGAAGACGTCGCGGGTGTCGAGTGGCGGCACGGTTTGCTGCGAAAAATCGGATACAAACGATGAAAAGACTCCCCCTGCTGTTGCTACTCGGCGTGAATTACGCGGCAGCCCAGCAGACCGTGCCCGTCACTCGCGAGCCTCATCATCACGTCGTTTACGAGGATGCTCGCGTGCGGATTCTCGATGTGCAAATTGAGCCGCGCGGATCGACGCTGTTGCATCGCCACGATACCGATTACGTCTCTGTCGCCGCTTCCGGTATAAGCTTTTCGCGAGGCGGTATTACCCACGTCGAGCGCAATGAAAACGACCGTGTGTCTTCCGAGGTCATGATCGAGCTGTTGCAGCAGCAAACCAATCCCCACAACGTTTGTGGCGAAGTGCTGCAGGGAGAATACGCACACTGCCGCGAGCCTGGAGCGGAATGGCTCGGCGCAAATCTGCAAATTCAATTCGAGACCGATCAAACTCGTGTCGGCATTTTGCAAATAACTCCGGGCGCCACGCTGGCGATTCCTCCGGCGGACGTGCCGCCCCTGCTGATCGCCTTGGAGGGCACGGAAGCCGAAGCTGTAACCCGCGCGAACGGAGCGCCGACCGGAAGCGGTTCGCGTCGCAGCCTGAAAGCAGCAGACGTGCTGCGCTCGCCCGTGGATCAAGTCAGTGAGATACGCAACATCGGTAAAACTACGGCGCGTTTTCTAGTCGTCGAATTTGGCGGACCAGGCGAGTAATTCGAGTGATGGACAATCCTTCCAGGGTTGGCAAATACGAGCTGGAGCAGTACCTGGGAGGCAGCATGTCCCGCGTTTACCGCGCGCGGGATAGTGTGCTCGGCCGGCGCGTGGCGCTCAAGATTCTGAGCGAAGCCGGAATGGCGGATGCGGAATCCAAAGCGCGATTCCTGCAGGAAGCTCGTGTCGCGTCCAGTATCCGGCACGAAAATATTATCAACGTTTACGATTTCGGCGAAGAGCAGGGCCGTCTCTACATCGTCATGGAGTTCGTGGAAGGCGAGAGCCTCCGCGACGCCATCCGAAACCGCCACCTTGGCGATCTGGAGGGCCGGCTGAAGCTCGCGCTCGAAGTGGGACGCGCGCTCGATCATATTCACTCCCGCAAGATCATTCATCGCGATCTCAAGCCGGAAAACATCCATGTGGATTCCGAGGGCAAGGCGCGGCTGATGGATTTCGGCATCGCCAAGGCCGAAGGAGTCCAACTGACGCGCGCGGGTTATACGCTCGGCACGCCGTATTACATGCCGCCCGAGCAGGTGCTCGGGAAACCGCTCACCCCGCAGGCCGACGTGTATGCATTCGGGATCCTGCTGTACGAGCTGCTGACCGGCGTCCGGCCCGTCATGGGCGGCTCTGTGGATCAGATTTTTCAGGCGATCCTCACGGATCCGCTTGACATGGCGCCGTTAAAGAGCCTGAAGCTGCCGACCGCGCTAAACCTGTTGATCGAGCGATGCACAGCCAAGCAAGCCGAACGTCGCCCGGCAGGACTCGGCGAAGTTTGTGCCGAGCTGCAGCAGATTCTGCAAACTGGGCCCCCTAAAGCGTCTGGCAACGCCCTGCCGAAGTTAATGGAGGAGCTAGTGGAGAAGCTCCCCAAGAGCCTGCGGACCCAGACCGGCCTGATATGTCTCGGCTGTTCCGCGGTGGTGGTCGTAATGGCTCTGCTGTTGGGGATTCTGAAACTTGCTCGCGCGATCTGACCAGATATGGAACTGCCCGCCACCATTGGAAAATACGAGCTGCTCGAATTCCTGGGCGGCGGCATGTCGCACGTCTATCGCGCCCACGATACGGTGATCGACCGCGCTGTGGTGGTGAAGATCCTGACTGAGAGCTCCTGCCAGGATGCCGAAGCGAAGGCCCGGTTCCTGCAGGAGGCGAAGCTGGCCGGTGGCTTCCAGCACGAGAACATCGTCAGCGTTTTCGATTACGGCGAATACGACGGCAAGCCCTATATCGTGATGGAGTACCTGAAGGGCGAGGATCTTCGCGAGGCGATCCGCGGCAGCCGCCTGGGTGGGATGAATGACCGGCTGCGGATAGCGCTGCACATCTCCGAAGCTCTGGAATACGTGCACGGCCGCGCCATCGTGCATCGCGATATTAAGCCCGAGAATATTCACGTCGACCCTAACGGTCGTGTGAAGCTGATGGATTTCGGGATCGCAAAAACGGCGGATCTTTCCCTCACGCGGACCGGAATGGCGATGGGCACACCGTATTACATGTCGCCCGAGCAGATCTCAGGGAATCAGACATCGCACCTGGTCGACGTCTACTCATACGGACTGCTGCTGTTCGAGCTCCTGACCGGCGTGCGGGGCGTGCGCGGCGAGACCATGGAGCAGGTCTTTTTCCAGATTCTGAATCAGACCGTGGACGTCGCCGCAATGGAAAACGCAGGCGTTCCTCCAGCCGTGCGCGACCTGGTGCTGCGTTGCACAGCCAAGAAGCCGGAAGATCGGTCCCAGAGCTTCCGCGCAGTCTCCGATGATCTGCGCCGCATTCTTTCCGGTGACGCGAAATCGGCAACGCAGGCTGTGGCGGCGCCCGTTCAGAGAAACCGGACACCGTTGTGGATCGGAATCGGCGCCGCAGTGGTCGTTGCGATCGGAATCGCGCTTTGGTTGTTGCGCACCCCCGCTGCGCCTGTGGTGCCGGGAATGGTCTACATCCCAGCCGGAACGTTCCTGATGGGTCCGGAGAAAAAACCAGCCAACATCAAGGCCTTCTTCATCGACGAAACCGAAGTCTCCAATGGCGAGTTCTGCAAAGCGATGGGATGCAGCGTCGAACCGGGGCAGGAGAATCTTCCCAAGGTCGGCATCAACGTCGCGGAGGCCCGCGCGTACGCCCAGCAGATCGGCAAGCGGCTGCCGACGTCACTCGAATGGGAACGCGCGCTGCGCGGAACCCAAGGCGCGCTGTTCCCCTGGGGCGATCAGAAGGATGCCTCCAAGGCCAATGTCAGCGACAATCCTGCCGCCTCGCACGAGCTAATGCCAGTTCGGTCCTTTGCAGGGCCGTTATTCAATGTGATCGGCAACGCGTGGGAGATGGTGGAGGGCCCGGTCATGCCCAGCGCGAACGCCATCGCCATGTTCGCCGCGGTAATGACGCCGCCGGCCACGGCCCAGGAACCCTGGATCACGATGCGCGGAGGAGCGTTCGATCGCGGGCTGGAGCCCGGCTTGTCCTACGATGCGGTGAGCATCCCCGAGCGCTTTTCGGCGCGAAACGTCGGATTCCGCTGCGCCAAAGATCCCTGAACCGCCATTCTGCATATCCGCATCAGGGCTGCATGTTAGGCTCAGAGTATGGGGATATCTCCGTCGTTCTTCGCCGCGAAATTCGGGATCACTGAGCGTGATCTGGAATCCTACCTGAGCGAAGCGCTCTCCGCCGGCGGGGAGTATGCCGACCTGTACTTCGAATATCTCTCAACGAGCTCCATCGGCATCGACGAAGGTATTGTCAAGAGCGCCAGCGAGAGCGTGACGCTGGGCGTGGGCGTTCG
>JAOAPR010000232.1 GCA_025463005.1 Bryobacterales bacterium
CGCACTATCGCCTGCCACGGCGCGTAACCGCGAGCCGCTGAATACGCGTCATCTTCGAATTGCAGCGCGATATCCAGATGAGTGCCGGGCTGGAGCTCCGCGGCGCGATCCGCAAAATTCCAGGCCTTGGCGCGAATCGTTCGGCCGTTGAACTTCAGCCGGAGGAACACGTGCTTTTCGTTGCGGATGTCAGGCGGAGCGGCCATCTCTACGCCGCGCACGGCAAACGTGGGTGCCGGATTCCCGAAGCCGAAGGGAGCCAGCCGAAGGATGTCCGCCACAGAACCGTCGTCGATCTCTTCCAGTGCGATTTCGGCGTCAATCGCCAGCTCGCGCTCGAAATCGGCGGGTGTGAGACGCTCGCCCGCATACCCGCGCAGGCGCATTCGAAATTCTTCGACTTTGCCGGCATCCAGTGTCACGCCGGCGGCTTGTCGATGCCCCCCGAATTTGCCGAACAAATCGGGCATAGCCTCCAGGGCTTCCAGCAGGTGAAAAACAGGTATGCTGCGGCCCGAGCCTTGGGCGACGCCGTTTTCAAGGCCCAGCACGAACACCGGTCGATGAAAGCGCTCCACCACGCGGCTGGCTACGATCCCCACCACGCCCCGATGCCAGCCTTCCCCTGCAAAGACGAGTGCGGCATCCAGGTCCGTCACTGGCTGTTCCACGCACTGTTCGAAGATCGCGCGCGCGATTCCCGCTTCGGTGTCGCGGCGGTCGCCGTTCAGCTCGTGCAGCTTTGCCGCCAGAGCGCGGGCACGATCCGCATCTTCCGTCAGGAACATTTCGATCACATCCGCCGCACTCGCCATGCGCCCGGCGGCGTTAATCCGCGGAGCCACCTGAAAAGCCACCTGGCGTGCGCTAGGAGACTCGCCTTCTGGAAATCCCGACACATCGAGCAGCGCGCGAAGGCCGGGATTCCGGACCCGGTCGAGGCCCGCCAGGCCGCGTTTCACGATCACACGGTTTTCCCCGGTCAGCGGAACCACGTCAGCAACCGTCGCGATCGCCACCAGTTTCAAGAGTGAATCGATCAGGCGGTCACGGCGGCCCTGATCCCAGCCGAGGGCCCGAATCAGCCCGTCCATCAGCTTGAGCGCGACGCCCGCGCCGCAGAGATTCTTCTCCGGGTAGCCGCAATCGGGGCGATTCGGGTTCAGCACCGCAACCGCGGGAGGAAGTTCCGTCTCCGGCAGATGGTGATCCGTCACGATCACGTCAATGCCAAGCCCCGAGGCGTGCCTGACCACATCGTTGGCGCGAATGCCTGTGTCCACGCTGACGATGAGCGAGACCCCGGCAGCGGCAGCTTCCTCCACCACCTCGCTTTTCATTCCATAGCCGTCTTTCAACCGATGGGGCACATGGAAAGACGCGTTCCCGCCAAGCAAATCCAGGCCTTTTTTCAGGATGACGACCGCGCTTGTGCCGTCGACATCATAGTCTCCGTACAGCAGGATTTGCTCTTTTTGTTCAATGGCGCGTCGCAAGCGATCGACCGCCGCGGGCATGTCTTTGAGCAGCGCCGGATCCGTCAGATCGGCGATCGACGGCTCAAGGAAGCGGGTGGCCTCTTCGGGCGACCGGTAACCCCGCGCCCACAAAACCCGCGCGGCAGGAACGGTCAGCCCCAGCGCGCGAGCGAGGCCGGCCACACCACCGGGGTCAGATTCGGGTATCGTCCACTTCAATTGTTTGAGTAATATCCGCTCAGAGGATTCTCATCCCCTTCGTCCTGATAAGAATCTTCAATCTGCTCCACCAGATCGTTCAGCTCGTCGAACCACTCGGTGCGAACGTCGAACACGTAGGTTCGCTGCGCGTGGTCGAAGGACAGCTCGATCTCGCAGGTAAACCCTTCGTACGCCCGCATTTCGTTCAGGCGTGCATCGAGCGTCCGGCGGTCATCCCGTTCCAGATCCGTATCGGACAGTTGAGCCAGGGCATTCTCGACGATGTCGGACGTGAATTCGCGGGCATACAGGGTTACCATGCGAACCCCCGCGGCCCAGGCGGCTTCCACGAATTCCCGGTAATCGGGGTGATTATCGGAATCCCACAGGACCGCGCCGGGGCTTTCCGCGTCCGCCCGCGGATAGCTGCGGAATACCGCCATCCCGCGCGATTCCAGGTGTTGCAGGATCTCGCGACGCAGCGTATCGAGGTTCGGTCTCATCCGGACAGAGCTCTGAGGAACTCTCCCACGCTAACACAGCCGTCGACCGAGAAAAACAGATTCGCGCGCTGTCATCCCTGAGCCGAGTATTAGCGTCTTCATAACTTGATGTAAACGAATGATAATTAAGGAGCCTTAAGGAGCCCGCCTGTAACCTTTGGCCAGGCTCAGGTCATCATTACTCAGCGGTAGCGTTTTTTTCGACGCAACTCACAAGGAAGGATCCTTAGAACCTATGAAGAAGTATCTAGTATCACTGATGGCTTTGCTGGCACTTACCGGTTTGGTGTTGCTGGCGGCCGATATCGATGGAACGTGGACGGCTGAGACGCAGGGCAAGAACGGTCCGCAGACGCAGACCCTCACGCTCACGTCCAAGGGCGGCACGCTTACGGGAAAACTGGACGGCGGACGGGGTGGGCCGCTCGACATTACCGACGGCAAGATTGAAGGCCCCAATGTCACGTTCAAGGTTGTGCGTGAAGGCAAGGCCGGCAAGCAAGAGCAAGAGTACAAAGGCACGCTGAAGGGCGGCGATCTGGTCCTGACGACGGAAGGTCGTGGCGGTCCGCAGGAATTGACCTTCAAGAAGAAATAAGCCTGGCTTCTAGCTGACTGGCAGGCCCACTGCGGAACGGGAGGATTCGGTTCTAGTGTCCAAAATTCTCGTGCTTCTTGCAGTAAGCCTGCCATTTGCTTTTGCACAGTCCGGGAGTGTAAAGGCGGGTGGCCAGCCGATTCCCGGCGCCTCGGTTCGTGCAACCCAGGGCGACCGAAGCCTGACCACGCTCACTGACGATAACGGTGCGTTCCGGTTCGACGGAATAACGCCGGGCGCCTGGGTTATCGAGGCCGATATGTTTGGCTTCGATCATCTGCGGCGCGAAGTTCAGGTCGCGGCTACTCCCACCACTCTCGATCTCACTCTCCAGTTATCCACCCGCGCAGCAGCGCCCCCGCCCGCCCGTCTTGTATCGCAGAATCCCCAGCAGTCCAGCGCAGCCCAGCCCGACGCGCCCAACGCCGTGGCCGAGTTCGTTCCGCAGGTTTCTTCCGACAGCTCCAACGAATCTTTCCTGGTGAATGGGACAGTCAGTGAGGCCCTGCGAACCAATCAGGCTGATTTCGCCGCCTTTGGGCCGGGTGGTTTTGGTCCAGGCGGCTTTCCGGGAGGCGATCAGGGCCAGTTTGGCGCGCCAGGTGGCGATCAGCCGGGCGTAGCGGGCGCCGGTCCGGGAGGACGAGGCGGGGCGGCAGGCGGCGGTCCTGGCGGGCGTGGAGGAAGAGGCGGCGGTGGGGGGGGCGGTTTTGCCGCTGGCGGCCGGGGTGGCGGTGGCGACGGTGGTGGCGGCTTTGCAGGCGGGCGCGGTGGTGGTGGAGGCAGAGGCGGACCGAACGGACGCGGTGGTGGGCGGGGTGGTCAGCAGAATGCCGCTTTTATCGGGAATCGTGCCCGGCGTTCCGCCAACCAGATCCGAGCCCAGGTATTCTTCACTGCCCGAAACGCTGCCTTCGATGCGCGGCCATTCTCCCTCAACGGTCAAGAACAAGTGAAGAGTTCGTATGCAAACAACCGCTACGGCCTGAACATGGGTGGACCGGTCATCATTCCTAAGTTGTTCGATGCCAGCAGGATTCTGAATTTCACGCTGACCTACAACGGAACGCTGTCCCGAAACCCGTACGACGCCACGGCCACACTGCCGAGCGCCCTGGAGCGCAACGGCATCTTCACCGGACGGAACACGATCTACGATCCGACGACTTGTGTCGCAGGCCTCGGCTGTCAGCCATTTCCGGGCAACCAGATCCCGCTCACCAGCATCAGCCCGATCGCCCGCGGACTGTTTCAATACATACCTTTGCCGATTTACAGCGGTCTGATCCAGAATTATCGCTTCACGTCGTCCATCCCGGCAAATTCGCAGAACATCAACACGCGCGTTCAGTGGACGGTGGATCGCACCAATCGGTTGTCGTTCACCTATAACGCGCAGACCCGGAACGGGCAGAACAGCACGCCTTTCGGTTTCCGGGACGAAACGCAGGGGAGCGGTACCAATGCGAATGTGAACTGGACCAAGAACCTGGGTACGCGCGCGTTCAGCAATTTCACCATCGGGTTCAACCGGAACGTGAACCAAACGGTCCCGTATTTCCAAACCCTGGGCGTGGACGTGGCTTCGCAAGTGGGAATCCTCGGCGCATCTCCGGATCCGCGGAACTTCGGTCCGCCTTCGCTGAACTTTACCAACTACGGCGGATTGAGCGACGCGAGTCCCACGACTTCAGCGGTGAACACCCTAAACCTCTCCGAGACGCTCACTTATCGGCGTGGCAAGCACAATTGGAGCTGGGGTGGTCAGTGGAGCAAGAACCTGACCAATACCATCACCGACTCGAATGGCCGCGGGACGTTTACCTTTTCCGGACTTTCCACCAGCAACTTCGATGCGAACGGCTTGCCCGTTCCCGGAACAGGCTGGGATCTGGCGGATTTCCTGCTTGGCCTGCCCCAATCGACGTCGATTCGCTACGGTGCGGCGAGCCAGTATTTCCGCTCCACCACGACGAGTTTCTTCGGCCAGGATGACTGGCGCATCCTCAACAATCTATCGCTCAACCTGGGCCTGCGGTACGAATATTTCACGCCGATTCAGGAAAAATACGGACATCTGGTGAACCTGGACATCGCGCCCGGATTCAGTGCGGTCGCGCCGGTAGTCGCGGGCGGCGTAGGTCCTTATAGCGGACAGTTCCCGGCGGCGCTGATCAATCCGGACAAGAACAATTTTTCGCCGCGATTCGGCCTTGCCTGGAAACCCAACCAGCGCAGCAAATTCACCTTCCGCGCCGGCTACGGCTGGGCCTACAACATGGGCGTGTACAACCAGTTTGGCAACAGACTCGCGCAGCAGCCGCCGTTCTCCAATACGAACTCGGTGAACTCGACGGCGGATAACATTTTGACGCTGGCCACTGGCCTGATCGCGGTCCCCATCGGCAAGACCATCACCAATACCTTCGCGGTGGACCGCAACTATCTTGCAGCTTACGCCCAGACCTGGAACGCGACCGTTCAACGCGAATTGCCCGCTGGCCTGGCGATGGAGGCTACTTACACCGGCTCGAAAGGCACGCGCCTCGACATCCAGAGACTGCCCAACCGCGCCCCGCCCGGATCGCCCTTGACCGCCGAGCAGCGCCGCCAGATCGGAAACGCCGTGGGATTCACCTACGATAGTCCCGACGGCAATTCGATCTATCACGCAGGCACTCTGCGAGTAACGCGCCGGTTTCGCAACAACTTCTCGTGGCAGCTGAACTACACGTATCAAAAGACCATCGATAATTCGACTGCGTTGGGCGGCGCGACGGTGGCGCAGGACGATCACAATTTGAGAGCGGAACGCGGGGTCGATGCGCCCACGGGACAAACGCTCCAGATGCAGTACACGGCGCAGTCACCGGTCGGCGTTCGGAACGCGATGTTCCAGAAGCAGCCCTGGCTGCAAAAGGCGCTCAAGGATTGGAGCCTTACGGGTACCACGCAGGTGCAGAGCGGACGTCCGCTAACCGCCACGGTGCTCGGCAACGTATCCGACGCCGGAGGAACGGGCGCAGTAGGCAGCGCTCGCGCCGATGCCACTGGATTGCCGATCGATGCCAGCTCCGGTTACTTCAACAAGGCGGCGTTCGCGGTTCCACTGCCAGGACTGTTCGGCAATGCCGGACGCGGCACCATCCCCGGTCCGGGGATCTTCATCATGAACTTGCAACTGGCGCGGACGATTTCGATTTCCGAGCGCAAGAATGTCGAATTCAACGTGAGCGCCACCAATCTGCTGAACCACGTGAACATCTCGGGCTTCGGGACCGTGGTGAACTCGCTCAATTACGGACTGGCCACCGGCGCCGGGGGGATGCGGACCATCCAGGCAACCATCCGTTTCCGCATGTGACGACATGAAATCATTATTTCTGCTGCTTGCTGCATCGTTGTTCGCTCAGGAAGTCACCTTCAAGGTCGAGAGCAAGCTGGTCATCGTGAACGTGTCCGTTAAGGACAGGTCCGGGAAACCGATCACCACGCTCAAAAGCGAAGACATCGAGATTTATGAAGACGGCGTGAAGCAGAAGCTGGCCGTGTTCGAACTGGAGCAGCTTAGCAATGACCTGCTAGCGCCGGTCGCGGCGACGCCATCGGCTCCGGTTACTCTGGAGGAACGTGCCGAGCGCATTCCGGCTGGGCAGGCCGTTACAGCGGCTGCTACGATCGCCCCTGTCCGCCATCAGGACAAGCGCCTGGTCGCGCTGTTCTTCGATTTTTCGAATATGCCGCAAGCGGACCAGCTCCGCGCCAAGGACGCTGCCGTCGATTTCATCACCAAGCAGATGACGGCTTCCGATCTGGTGTCCATCATGGCTTATGGGAACCGGTTCGACGTGCTCGAGGACTTTACCGCGGATCGCGACCGTTTGCTGTCGCGACTCCAAAAGCTGGCAATCGGGGAAGGCACGGGCCTCGCGGATGTCGCGGCCACCGGCGCCGATGAGGGCGACGATAGTGGAACCTTTGTGGCCGACGACAGCGAATTTAACGTTTTCAATACCGATCGCAAGCTGACCGCTTTGGAGGACGCCACCAAGAAGCTGGCCGCGTACCCAGAAAAGAAAGCCTTGATCTATTTTTCGAGCGGCCTGAGTCTGACTGGCATCGAGAATCAGAGCCAGCTTCGAGCCACCGTCAACTCGGCCGTGCGGGCGAACGTATCGTTTTATCCGGTCGACGCGCGTGGACTGATCGCGGCTTCTCCGGTTGGAGATGCTTCGCAGACTTCGGGCCGTGGCACGGGAGCATTCACCGGAACTACGCAGGCGAACCGGCGGAGCAGCACCAACAGCTCGCAGGACACGCTGTACACGCTGGCATCGGACACGGGCGGCAAAGCCTTGATCGACTCCAACGATCTCGCGCTAGGCATCCGCCAGGCCCAGCAGGATATCAGCAGCTACTACATCCTGGGTTACTACAGCAGCAACGCAGCCGAGGACGGAAAGTTCCGCAAGATCCAGGTGAAGCTAGTCGGCAAAGAACTGCAGGCCAGCGCTAAAGTAGATTTCCGCAATGGCTATTACGCCTCTAAAGTATTTTCGAAATTCACCACCTCCGACAAAGAGCGGCAATTGGAAGAAGCGCTGACCCTGGGCGATCCGGTGAGCGAGATGCCGCTGGCGCTGGAAGTGGATTATTTCCGCGTGGCGCAGAATCGCTACCTGGTCCCCATCTCGGTCAAGATCCCTGGATCCGTCGTGGCGCTGGCCAAGAAGGGCGGCAAGCAGAATACCGATTTCGACTTCATCGGCCAGGTGCGGGATGCCACTAATGGCCGGCTGGCGGGCGGCGTGCGCGATAACATCACCGTTAAGCTTAGCGATGCGGATGCGTCACAGCTCGAGCATCGCCACTTGCAGTATGACGCCGGACTTACGCTTCCGCCCGGCAAGTATAACTTGAGATTCCTGGCGCGTGAGAATCAAACCGGCAAGATGGGCACGTTCGAGACGAACTTCGTGATCCCGGACCTGACGACGTCGAAGGATCTGCGTATGAGCTCCGTGATCCTGAGCAGCCAGAAGGAAGACGTCAAGGCGGCGGTGGGATCGGCTGATAACGATAAACGCGCCCTGGCGAATCATCCGCTGATTCAGAATGGCCAAAAGACGGTGCCGAGCATCACGCGCGTGTTCCGGAAGGACCAGACCCTGTACGTATATTTCGAGGTCTACGATCCGGCCGCCGATGCTACTTCGAAAACTCCCAGCCTTAGCGCCCAGGTAGACCTGCTGCAGGGCGCGCGCAAGGCGTTTTCATCGATGCCGGCGCGTCAGGAGAAGCTGACTCCCAATCGCCCTGGCGTGACAGCCTTCAGCTTTCAGGTGCCCCTGGCCAAAATTGCGGCGGGCCAGTACACGGCGCAGGTCAACGTGATCGACGAGGCGGGGAAGCGGTTCGCATTCCCGCGCAATGCGATCGTCGTGTTGCCGTAGGGGTTACAGCCCCATGCGCTCGAGCTTGCGATAGAGCGTCTTCCGCTCAATCCCCAACACCTTCGCCGCGCGGCTCTTATTGCCATTCGTGGCCGCCATCACACGCCGGATTTGCTCAGCTTCGGTATCGGCCAGGCTGTCGCTGGCGTGGTCACGGGAATCCATCTGCTCGATAGACTGTCGAACGGCAGCATCGTCTATGCGCCCGCCCGGCGCCAGGATCGTCAACCGTTCCATCATGTGCTGGAGCTGGCGGATGTTGCCCGGCCAGCTATACTCTTCCATGGCCTTGACGCCCGAGTCCGTCAGCCGAGTATCGAGTTTGTAGCGCTCGTTGTAGCGTTTCAGGAAATAATGGACCAACAGAGGGATGTCACTGGCACGCTCGCACAGCGGCGGCACGGTCAGGCGGACCACGTTGAGCCGATACCACAGGTCCTCGCGGAACTTGCCCTCTTCTACCAGCGTCTGAACATCTTTGTTGGTGGCCGCGATCACACGCACGTCGACTTTCTTAGCGCGCGCCGAGCCCAGCGGGCGAATTTCCCGCTCCTGCAGAAATCGCAACAGTTTTAACTGAAATCCAAGATCGATATCGCCAATCTCGTCCAAAAATACGGTTCCGTTATGCGCGGCTTCGAACACGCCCATGCGGTCGCGGTCTGCGCCGGTGTAGGCACCTTTGAGCGTACCGAATAGTTCGCTTTCGAGCAGCGATGGCGCGATGGCGCCGCAATCCACCGGCACAAACGGCTGCTGCGCGCGCTTGCTATTGGCGTGGATCATGCGCGCGATGAGCTCTTTGCCGGTCCCGGTTTCGCCCTCGATCAGAACCGTGGCGTCGGTCGGGGCGACCTTCGAAAGAGTCTTATAGATTTCGATCATGCGCGGCGAGCTGCCGATCATCTCGGTATCTGGAAGATCGTCAATCGCAGCAGCTTCGTCTTCTTCCTGAACGCCCAGCGATTTTTCGGCGCGGCGGATGGTGTCCACCATCTGGGCCATTTCGAACGGCTTGGCCAGGTATTCGAACGCCCCGCCTTCGGTTGCCGCCATGACCGTCTCCATGCTGCCGCGGCCGGTCATGAGGATCACGAGGCACCCAGGATTCTGGCGGCGCGCGGTGCGCATCACGTCGAGGCCGGTGCGCTCGTCTAGGTAGATATCGGAGATTACGATGGGGTAACTCTGCCGTTCGAGCCGCTCCAGGGCTTCGCGCGTCGAAGATACAGCTTCAACGGCGTAGCCTTCCATCTCAAGACAGGTGACCATGGTGGTCCGGACAGCGTAGTCATCTTCGACGATCAGCAGTTTCTGCATCCGTTGGTGCGCTCACGTGGGCCTTCATAATCATGGTAAAGCAAGAGCCTTTGCCGGGAGTACTGGTCACCTCGATGCGGCCGCCGTGCTGGAAAACGATCTGCTCGACAATGGACAGCCCGATACCGGTGCCGGTTTCGCCGGACGCCTCTGCGCGCTTAGTCCGGTAGAATTTATGAAAAATGCGCTTGATTTCCTTGGCGTCCATGCCAATTCCCTGATCGCGAACGGCCAGGTGCAATTCGCCGCCGCGCAGCTCGGAATACACGTGTATTTCGGTATCGGCGGGAGAATACTTTACGGCGTTGGTGAGCAGGTTGTACAGTGCGTACTCCAGCAGCTCCCGATCCCCCAGGAGCGTGCCTTCCACATTGCTGTCGAGGAACATCCCGATGTGCTTGCGCTCCGCTAACGGGGTGACGCGGCGCATGCAGGTGTCGACCAGCCCGGTTGCGGCGAGAGGTTCGCGTTTCAGCTCCATCTGACCTTCGGCCAGCCGCTCGACGTCGAGGAAGGTCGAAATGATGCGGGCCAGGCGTTTCGATTCGGAGTTGATCATATTACTCAGCTCATTGCGTTTCTGATCGGGAAGACTGTAGCGGGTCATCAGCTCGCTGGAGCCCTGGATGGCCGTGAGCGGCGTGCGCATTTCGTGCGCGGCCCAGTGAATAGCCTGCTGGTAGCGCGACTTTTCGGATTCGGACTTGCGGAGCTGGCGGCGCACGACGAAGTGTCGATACGTGGCCGCCCCGATGGAACTCAGCCAGGCGACGGCTACCGGCGCGACATACGGAAGGACAATACCTCGCGCAAAAAACTGAACCGGCAGAAAATAGTGAGCCGCAGCCAGGATTGGCACGATCAACACGTACGCGCGCCAGCCTGTGAGAAACCAAAAACTCAGTCCGGCGGCGAGGGCGAGAGATCCGCATACCGCGAGCGTCGTGGTATTTGTGGCCGGAACCAGAAACTGGCCGTGCGCCATGGTCTCGAAGGCTTGGGCGTGCATTTCCACGCCCGGAAAGTTCACGCCATACGGATTTACCAGACGGTCGTTGGCCGCGGAAAGCGCAGTCACGCCTAGAAAGACTGTCTTGCCACGCAGCTCATCGCGATGCCGGCCGATTTCTAATGCGGAAATGGTCGGGATCGTTCCCGGCAGCAGGTAGCGGATGCGCAAAGATCGTCCGTCCTTCCGCGGGGCGGGGATCAGAATGTTGCCGACGGCCACATCTACCGGCGATTCTTCCGGATTGCCGGCGCCGAGCGTCACACGAAGCGCCTCCAGTGAGAGGGCCCAGCGGCGTTGGCCATCGGCGACCCGCTCCAGAATGATCTGGCGGCTGACGCCATCCAGGCGATCCCCTTCGGTATGGACGTGACCCAAAGCCCCGAGCGTGCGAAAGCGCGGCGCAGGATCTTCCCACGTTGTGCCGGCAAGCTGGCAGGGCAGAATCAGGTTCCTGGTCACACGCAGCGATGCTTCGAGCCGCGCGTCTTCGGCCGGATCTACCTGGTCGTGGAGCGTGACGTCCAGCGCGACGGCTTTGGGCTGCGCCAGCGCAAGCTGGTCCAGAGTCTGTGCCAGGATGGTGCGGATGCCCCGCATGCCGTGTCCCGCCTCGAGGGTAGCTTCATCGATCGCCACTACAGCGGATTGCGGGGTCCAGGTATCGCGCATTCCATAGAGCATCCGATCGTATGCGTACTGATCGACCCGCACGGCCAGCGGATTGAATCCCGCGAATATCCCAAGCGCGAAGCAGATCGCCAGAATGCCCGCGTATTTTGCGATTTGAATCTTATTTGCCAACGAGCTTCTCGATATCCGCGATTTCACGCGGCAGCGCTGCGCTCAGGACCTTGGATCCATCCGCAGTGACCAGGACAATATCCTCGATGCGGATGCCGATGTTCTCTTCAGCAATATAGACACCCGGCTCGATGGTCAGGATCGTACCGGCTTTGAGCGGTGCGGCGGGATCGCCGGGATCGTGAACATCCAGGCCGACGTAGTGGCCCAAACCATGCACGAAATACTTGCCGAGCGGCTGGCCGTGCGAATCCTTGCCGTGGCTGTTGATGTAATCGTAGGCGATTTGATGCAGCGAAGGCCCGTCGCCACGCAGGCGCATGCCGGGTTTGATCGCTGCGATTGCGGCTTTTTGCGCGCCCAGCACGATCTCATAGAGCTCGCGCTGCCGGGGCGTGAATTTGCCGCCGGCAGGAACCGTCCGCGTCACATCGGTAGCGTAGTCCGAGCATTCCGCGCCCACGTCGGCCACCACGGTCTCGCCGGAATCCAGGCGGCGGTGGTTGGACTCGTAATGCAGAATCACACTGTTGGGGCCGCTCCCGATTATAGGTGGATAGGCGCTTCGTTCGCAGCCGCGTTCGAAATACGCATTCGTCATGACTGCTGCGATCTCGTATTCCCAAACGCCCGGGCTGAGTTTCTTCCATCCTGCCAGATGCGCGGCGACGGTGGCATTGGTAGCCTTCGTTATTAACTCGATCTCGGCGGACGACTTCACCATGCGAAGGCGCGCGATGGCTTGCGCCGCGTCCGCCTCGTCATGGAACACCGCGAGCGATTTCAGCTTCTGGCTATGCGACTCCCCGGGGATCGTATAAACGCGGCGCGCGGTTTCGGACACCTTTAGGAACGCCGATTCGAGCGCCGATTTCGGCATCACGCGATCGAATCCGGTCTGCTTAGGCGCGTCGGGCGCGTCCGGACCGAGCTTGGCGCCGGTGTACAGCTCCATGCGCGGGTCGCGGGCGGGAAGAAACAGGATCTCGGTCTGCGGCGTGAGCATCATGATCGCGCCGGGCTCACGCCACCCCGAAAGGTAGAGGAAGTTCGATTCCTGGAAAAAACTGCTGTGCAGGTCGTCGGGATCTTCGGCGCCAAACAGGACCATGACACCGTCCAGTGATTTACGGAGCTCGGCGCGGCGTTCCTGATACTCCTGAGGCGAGATGCCGGCAGCCGTGAGACCAGCCGCGGATAGGACCAAAGACAACACCAGCCGCATGTTCAGAGTTTAGCGAAGCTGGATGTTGTTGGTCTGGAGGATGGTTCCCGTGGATAGCTCGAAGGTCGCGATCGCCTTGCCTAGATCTGACTCAGCCCGGCGCTCCTGACTGCGTGCGGTGATCATGTCGGTCTGCCGCTGCTGGACCAGAAACAGAGTCGAGGTGCCGGCGCGGAACTGGCGCTGCTCGCTTTGATACTGTTCTTCGGCCGATTGGCGGGCCACGCGCGCCGATTCCAGCCGCCCTTTCGAGGATTCCACCGCTTGCATGGCATTGCGAACGCTGGCCTCGATAGCCTGTTCCGTTTGCACACGCTGATTGCGGATCCTTCGGGTCTCAGCCAGCGAGTTATTCAGGTTGGCGTCGGCGGTGCGATTGCGAATCGGTAGCGACAGCCGCAACTGAACCACAGTCGTCGGGAAATTGCCACTGAAAAGGTTGCTGATCGACTGCTGGTAGCTTCCCACCAGCATCGGGGGCAGTCCGCCGGTGCTTCCTCCGCCTGTGGACGGCAGAGGTTGCAATCCCGCCAGCAAAGAGAGGTCGTTAATAC
This sequence comes from Bryobacterales bacterium, assembly GCA_025463005.1. Lineage (GTDB taxonomy): Bacteria > Acidobacteriota > Terriglobia > Bryobacterales > Bryobacteraceae > Palsa-187. Next base: position 13,146 of record JAOAPR010000232.1, read on the forward strand.
GATCGCTCAGGCTGACCAGACCAGCCGTGAACGGATTCGGGGCGAGCGGGAGCTGAATTCCGGATAATCCGGCATTGGTGTGTGTGGCAATCAGATCCATTTGAGGCTTGGTCTGGTCCCGAAAGAAGCGGTTGTCGGTTTGGTTGATCTCGGCGGCGATTTGCACCTGGGCGAGTTCGGGCCGATTGGCGAGCCCTTCCCGCACCGCATCCTGCAACGGCGTGATCGGCGGCGATACGTTGACCGGCGTGATCGGGATGAGCGCGGACGACCACGTGGGATCGGTTCGATCGGGAAGGATGATCGCCTTCAGAACGTTTTCAGCGGCGGTCAAAGCTTCCTGAGCACTGTAGGCGTTCACTTCGAAGGTCGCGAGCTGCCGCTGTGCCGCCACCACGTCGATGGGCGCAAGCAACCCCTGTTCCTGCTGTCTGCGATTGCTCTCGTCCTGGTCGCGGCCGAGTCTGACCGCTTCCAGTTGCACAGCCAGATTCCCGTAGGCGAACGCCAGATCCCAATACGCCTGCTCAGTCTGCGTGACGATCTGCATCACCCGCTGGCGGAATTGCTCATCGGTCAGCGACACGTTCTTCTTGGACACATCGAGGCGATGACGGTTATCGTCATAGCGCAGGTTGCGCCACAAGGGCTGGGTGAACGAGAAATTCAGCGACGTCGGATATTGCGGGTTGAGTTGCGCGAAGGTGTTGTTGGTGGACGTCCGCGATGACGAAAAATCGAGCTGATAGCTGGTGCCGATCCAGGGCAGGCTACCGGTAAACTGCGGGTCAGCGAGATCGTTACGGCTGGTGACCCGGCCGGTGGCCGATCCGCCCAGTGTGGAGGCGACCGGCGTCACATTTTTCTGATACGAGATGAGGCTGCCGATCCTGGGATCGTAGTAACCCTTGGCGCCCGAGACGCTGTTGACCGCTTTTTCGCGATCGATGCGGGACCCGTCGATATCTTTGTTGTTGGCCAGCGCCATGGCTAACGCGTCTTGCAGCGTGAGTTCTTTATCGGTGACGACGCCGATACGCGGCGGCAGCACGAAAGGGCGGGGTGGGGGAACACGCGTTACCGCCTGGTCTGGCTCGGCCTGCTGCTGCGGACCGCCCTGCTGCTGCCCAAAAACGATACTGGATGCTAATAAACCTGCAAACAGAAAACTCCGCGCCATCAAGCCTTGCCACCTTCTTCGCCACTTTTTCTCTGAATTACAGCCCTTGCGCCGGCTCCCGCATGATGGAGCAATTCTCCGACGCTTCCCATCCGGCGGCTGAGGGCGCGCGCGATCCGCGTCTGCTTGGCATCCTCAAACAGCGAATAGAATACCGGCACCGCCAGAAGCGTCAGCAGGAGGCACAGCGACTGCCCGCCGACCACCAGCACTCCGATTGACCGGTTGCTGGCAGATCCCACCTTACTCGAAATTACCACCGGCAACATGCCCGCCACTAGCGCCATGGTAGTCATCAGAATGGGCCGCAAACGGTCGCGATTTGCCTGCATGATGGCGGAATACATATCCATGCCCTGCGCCCGCAAATTGTTGGTGTGATCGATCTGCAGGATCGCGTTCTTTTTCACGATGCCAAACAGCAACAGCAGTCCCAGGCCCGAGAAAATGTTCACCGTCTGGCCGGCGATCAGCAGCGAGAGGATTCCAAAGGGCACGGCCAGGGGCAGAGTAAGCAGAATCGTGAACGGATGCAGGAAGGATTCGAACTGGGCTGCCAGCACCATGTACATGAAGATGAGTGTCAGCGAAACGGCCACGATGAAGTAATACGCCGTGCGCCGAAGCTCCTTGCTCTGGCCCACGCCGACCGTTCCGTATCCCGGATCCATGTGCAGGTCTGCGGCGAATTCGTCCAGCTTTGCGAGCACGTCGGCCTGGGAGCCACCCGGCAAGAGGTTGGCGCTGATGGTCACCTGGCGCTGCCGGTTGAGACGATCGATGCTCGAAGGAGCGGTTCCCGGCTTGATGCGAACCACTTGATCCAGGCTCACCGGACCGGCCTTGCTGGATGAGACTGCCAGCAGGGTCAGCGCATTGGTGCTGGTGCGAAACTCCTGCGCGGCGCGCAGCCGCACATCGTACTGTTCGCCCCCCGCAGGAAAGCTCGAGACCACCTGGCCGGCGATCATGGTGTTCAAGGCCGTGGCGATGTCGGACACACGGACGCCCAGATCAGCCGCGCGCTGGCGGTCGATTTCGACGCGCAGCTCCGGCTTACCATATACCAGGGATGTATCCGCGTCGACCACGCTTGGCAAGGCCTTGAGCCGGGCGAGCAATTGCTGCGAGTATTGCGAGAGTTTGTCGAGGTCCGGACCGCTGATCGCGTACTGGACGTCGCCGGTTCCACTCCAGCTTTGCACTCCGACACTCGTGCGCAAATCAGGCGGATAATTCTTGAAGACGCCTCGGGTCTTGATCATCATCTCCTGCTGGGTTTCGCGACGCTGATCCTTGGGCGTCAGTTTCACGTAAATAGATGCGGAATTCGCGGCGCGATCTGTGCCGCCGCCAACGGTAGTCAGCGTAGCGAGCACGTGTGGCAACGCTCGGATGTCGCGAGCGATTCGTTCCACGACATTGGTTGTCGCCGCCAGCGAGGATCCTTCGGGCGTGCGAACTGTGACCAGGTATTCGGAACGGTCATCCACCGGCGTGAAGCTTTTCCCCACCACTTTGAACAGCGGTACGATGCTGAAAACCACCAGTACGCTGATGCCGACCATGATCTTCCGGTGCGCCATCGCCCATGCCAGGGACCTCGTGTAATAACGATCCAAGAAACGGAAAAGCCATGAATCCTTGGAAACGTGCTTGTCACCGCCGGAAGCCTTGGGAGCTTTCAGGAAGCGCGAGCTCAGCATGGGGGTCAGCGTGAACGAAACCAGCAGGGAGACCGCGATCGCGAAGGACGCCGTGAGGCCGAAGGACGCCATGAAGCGGCCCACGATGCCGCCCATGAATCCAATCGGTAGAAAGACCGCCAGCAGCGACAACGTAGTGGCCATAACGGCCAGTCCGATCTCTTTGGTGCCTTCCACTGCAGCCTGCATCGGCGGCATGCCCTTTTCTTCGATGAAACGATAGATATTTTCGAGCACGATGATGGCGTCGTCGATCACAATGCCGACCATAAGCGTCAGTGCGAGCATGCTGATCTGGTTGAGCGTGAAATTCATGGCGGCCATCAACGTGAACGTCGAGATGATGGAGACCGGAATCGCCACGGCCGCGATCAGGGTCGTACGAATGTTGGCCAGGAAGATGAAAATGACAGCCGCGGCAAGAAGACTGCCTTCAATCAGATGAGACTGGATCGCGTCGATGGCGGCCTTGATGAATACCGACGTATCATTCACCAGCTCGACGTGAATGTCTTTCGGAAGCGTCTGCTGAAGCTCCTTCAGCCGCTCCTTGACCAGTTCCGAAGTGGCCACCGCGTTGGTTCCGGACTGCTTGGAAACGATCAGGGTCACCGACGGCTCGCCATTCAGACGGGAGGCCGTGGTGGCCTCTTCCGCGCTGTCTTCGGCATGACCGATATCGCGCAACTTTACCGGATAGGGCCCGCGCGTAGCGACCGCGATTTCATTGAACTGCGCCGGATCGGCCAGACGGCCGAGGGTTCGGACCGTAAGCTCGTTCGCGCCCTGGGTGACGCTGCCGGCCGGCAGCTCGAGGTTTTGCTGCCGCAGCGCGTTGGCAACGTCGGTGATCGAAAGCCCGTAGGCCCGCATCCGCTCGGGATCCACCCACACTCGAATCTCGCGCTTCAGGCCGCCCACCAGCCGGATCTCACCGACGCCTTTGACATTTTCCAGCCGCTGCTTGATCTGCTTGTCGGCGATCTCGGTAACCTCGCGCAGAGGGCGCGTAGCGGAAACCACCATCTGCATGATGGGAGTTGCGTCAGGATCGAACTTCTGGATCACCGGGGCTTCGGCCGTCTCCGGTAGATCCGGAAGCGTAACCGCGACCTTATCGCGAATTTCCTGGGCTGCGACGTCGCCGCTCTTATCCAGCGCGAAGCTGACCACGACCGTCGAAAGCCCCTGGACGGAGGTGGATCGAACGTCTTCGATACCGCTGATGGTGTTGACCGCGTCTTCGATGCGCTTGGTGATATCGGTCTCGATTTCCTCGGCGGTGGCGCCGGGATTGACCACCAGGATTGATACCGTCGGTACGTCCACCTTCGGCGTCAGATCCACGCCCAGCGAAAAGTACGAGAATGCGCCCACCACGGTAAGGGCGAGAATCAACATGGTCGCGAAGACCGGACGCCGGACGCACAATGCTGCGAGTTTATGCATGCTTCAGGCTCCTGTAGCCGCTGTTCCGGCCAGCTTTACGGTCTGGCCATCGTACAAATCCTGTAAGTGATCGGTGGCCAGAACAGCGTCGGGCGGTATGCCCGTCAGAATCCGGACCAGGCTGCCGTCCCGCTCGCCCAGTTGCACCACCGCGAGCCTCGCCTTGCCATCGCGTATCAGAAACACTTGCGACGAATTGGTGGTCGCATCGGTGATCAAGGCGGTCTGCGGGACAAAGATTCCCTGTGTGCTCCCAGGCAGCACGATGCGCGCCGTGGCGAACATGCCGGGCTTCAGCGCCACATCCGTGTTGGCGAAGGTGGCTTCGACGATGAATGTGCGCGAGTTCGGGTCCACAGCCGGATTGATCGCGGTAACCACGCCGTCAAATACTCGTCCGGTATAACCTGTGACGCTCGCACCTACGTTCAGTCCACGCGTCATTTGCTGCGCGTAGAGTTCGGGCACCTGCAGCTCCAGCTTGATGGGTGTTACCCGCAAAATCGTTGCGATCTTCGAGCTGGTGGAAACGTATTCGCCGGGCGTGACCGGACGCGCGCTGACGTAACCAGCGAAGGGAGCGCGGATCTGAGCATCGGCCAGCACCTTCTCTGCCATGCCGAGTTGGGCGCGTGTGCCTAGCTGTGACGCTTCCTGGGTCGCGACGCCTTGATAATTTTGACGGGCTGCGTTCAGCGTGGCTTCATACTGCTGCCGGGTGGCGTTCACCTGCGCGTCGGCGGTCTCCACCTGGGTATGTGCTTTGTCGTAGGCGCTGCGCGAAACGTCGCCGCTGTTCACCAGGTTTTCGTAACGCCGGGAGTCTGCCTGGGCCAGTTTCTGCTGTGCCACAGCGGACTCATAAGCGGCCTTAGCCGCAAGCACCTCGGGAACCGTGTTGGGATCGAATGCCTGATTCTGGCCCAGACCGATCTTGGATTGCGCCTGGCGCACGGAAGCTTCGGCCTGCTGCTGCGCGGCACGAGCCTGCTCCAGCCGCAGCTTGGCGTCGCGATCGTCCAGACGGGCGATCACCTGGCCTCGTTGCACGAAAGCGCCCACATCGACCAGCGTCGCGACGATAATGCCGGCCTCATTGGGGGCGACGTCCGAGGAGTCGTGAGCCACGAAACTGCCGGTGGCCTGCACCGTACCCGATACTTCGCGGGTTGTGGCGCGGACGGTCGCCACCGTGGGCGTCTGGACCGCTGCCTTCCCCGCCGCCGGGGTAGTGGACGCGCTGGTCTCCGAGCGCTGGCAAGCTGCCAGGACAAGCAGCAGGCCCACAAGTAACAAAATCAATACTGCGCGCAATTTCATAGTCTTATGCTTTTCGCTTGCTCGTTTTTTTCGAGCGTTTTGGGGCCGGTGACAAGGCTGCCAGCAACAGATTTGCGAGTTCGTCCGCGGCATCTTTGTCTGTTCCCCGGAAGGCCTTAATGCCGAAAATGTACTTACTGGTAGCGTATTGCATCGCGGGCGAAGCCAGCAAGATAATCAGCGCATCCGGATTGGCTTTGCGGAAAGCTCCTTCACGCTGCCGCAGAACGATATAGTTCCGCAGAAATTCGATCATGCGTGAGCCGGTCCGCTCGTGAAAGATGCCTGGCAGCGAATGCCCCTCCAGGCCGGCGTACAGCATTAGACGATGGAAGGCCGTGTCTTCGCGAAACGATTTCAGAAGCTGTGCCAGCAGGCAGCGGATGAATCCCAGGTCATCGCGGCGTTCCGCTCTGGCCTGCATCTCGGCCAGCCACTCTTCCTTGCCGGCCGCGGCTTCATGCGTATCCAGAATGGCGTGATACAGGTCTTCCTTGGTGGCGAAATGGCGGAAGAGAATCGCCTCGCTCACGCCGCAGGCGGCTGCGATGTCCTTGGTGCGGGTGCCGCTGAAACCATGCCGCGAAAACAAAGCGATGGCGTGGTTCAGCAACTGGCGGCGCCGGTCGACCGAGGAAAGCCGGGGCCGTGGGACCGGAACGGCCAGCGGAGAAAGCGCAGGAATAGCAGGCGGTGTGTTCACAAGTAAGTACTCACTTAACGATACCGGAAGAGCGCGATTTCGTCAACCGCGTTTATCCTGGCTCAATTCTCTAAACGGCAGTATTGCCGGCAAAAGTTACGGGCAATACGGATTTTCGGCAAGCCGCGGCCTGGAGTCGGTGAATGACCGGGAGCTCCAACATGACAACGGCTAAGCGTGTTCCGTATGGGGTTGATGGCGGGTACGCCACAAATCCAGCAGCAGCAGCGCCGCCCCCACCGTGATCGCCGAATCCGCCGCGTTGAACGAAGGGAATTCATACGATCCGAAGAAGAACTGGAGAAAATCGGTCACCGTACCCCGGAACAGCCGATCCCACACATTGCCGAGAGCGCCGCCGAATACCAGCGCCAGTCCGACTGAAACCAGTCCGGGCGTCTGCATGGACGTGGGACGCGGCCGCCACAGCATCACGCCGATGATGGCCATCACTACCAGGGAGACAGCCACCAGAAGCAGGCTGCTCCACGCGCTCGGCGAATCCGCGAGAATCCCGAAAGCCGCGCCTGGATTCTCGGTGTGCACCACGTTGAAGAATCCCGGAATCACCGGAGTGATATCCCACGATGTGTAGGATGACCGGATGTACATCTTCGTGATCCGGTCAATCACCACCACGGCGGCGGCGATTGCGGCCGTCCGCAAACGGGGATTCATCCCAGCATGTCCCTAAGCGCAGCCGAGCATGAATCGCACACGGTAAGGAACTCGGCATCCTGGCCTACCGCGGTGGAATATTTCCAGCAGCGCTCGCATTTAACGCCATCGGCCCGCTCGATGATCGCGCGCAGACTCACACCTGGTTCGACCACTACCTGTGACACGATAAAGACGGAGGGCAGCTCAGCTTCGAATCCACCCTGGTAGCCTTGGAGCCGCACTCGGGCTTCGAGCGATGTCCCGATGAGTTTGGCCTGGCGAGCTTCTTCAAGCGCCTTCAGCACCACGTCACGAACTTCCATCAGACGGTCCCACTCCGCCAGCCGGGCCGCAGGCAGGCCGGACGCTACCTCTTCCGGCTCGGGAAGCAGTTCCAGGTGGATGCTCTCGGGTGCGCCGGCCGGCTTCGCCGTGTGGCTCCAGACCTCCTCCGCAGTAAAGGCCAGTAGCGGCGCGATCAGCCGAACTAGTGCGTAATGGACCCGGTAGAGAGCGGTCTGCCCGCTTCTTCGTGCCGGGCTCGAAGTCGCTGCTGTGTACAGGCGGTCCTTGAGGATATCGAAATAGCGCGCGCTCAAATCGGCCGTGGCGAAATCGTAGATCGCGCGATAGACTTTGTGGAACTCGAGCGTATCGTACCAGCCGCGGCAACGGCGGATCAGGTCTTCGGTGCGCGCCAGGATCCAGCGGTCGATTTCGAGCATCTCATCCGCCGGCACTGCGTCCTTTTCAGGATTGAAATCGTACAGGTTCCCCAGCGCGTAGCGGAACGTGTTGCGCAGTTTTCGATATGCCTCAATTAAACGATCCAGGATCGTGTCCGACAGGCGAACGTCTTCGGTGAAATCGATCGAAGCTACCCACAGGCGCAGCACGTCGGCGCCGTACTTGCTGATGATCTTCTCGGCTGCCTCGCTCCCGCGCGATTTTGATAGTGCGCGCCCTTCGCCATCCAGTGTCCAGCCGTTGGTGGCGGTCGCGCGGTACGGGGCCGCGCCCCTGAGCGCCACGCCCACCAGGAGTGAGCTGTGGAACCAGCCGCGATACTGATCGCCGCCCTCCAGGTACAGGTCCGCCGGCCAGGGCAGGGAATTCTCCGGCGTAAGCACAGCTAGATGGCTGACACCAGAATCGAACCACACATCCAGAATGTCAGTTTCTTTGCGGAATGACGTTCCGCCGCAGCTTCCGCACCTGGCATCGGGCCCGGCGAGCTCCGCCGCCGATTGGGAATACCACACGTCCACGGTTTTTTGACGGAACAGATCCACCACGCGATCCAGGATCTTGCGGTCCGTGAGCGGTTCCTGGCAGCCTTCGCAATAAAACACGATGATCGGGACGCCCCACAGCTTCTGGCGTGAAATGCACCAGTCGGGACGCGTAGCGATCATGTTGGAGATGCGCTCCTGACCCCACGAGGGCGTCCACTTCACGGTCTTGATTGCATCCAGAGCGCGTTCGCGAAGATTGTTCCGGTCCATGCCGATGAACCATTGTTCAGTCGCGCGGAAGATGGTCGGCCGGTGACACCGCCAGCAGTGTGGATAACTGTGCTCGATCTTGTTCTCGGCCAGCAGCGCGCCGGCGTTTTTCAAAATCTCGATGACCAGCGGATTTGCCTGCCAGATAGTCTTCCCGAGCAGTTCTTCCGGAAGTCGCCCGGGCGCGCCTTCGGCTTGAAAGAACCTGCCGGCGCCATCGACCGGACAGTACACGGGAAGGCCGTAGGTTTGTCCGATAACGTAGTCTTCCTGCCCGTGACCCGGAGCCGTATGCACCGCGCCGGTGCCCTGTTCCAGCGTCACATGCTCGCCTAGAATGCCGATCGAGTCTCGATCCAGAAATGGATGACGAAAAACGGTCTTCTCCAAGCGCAAGCCTTGGAACTCGGCGATCACGCGCGGAGTGCCCCATCCGCACACCCCGGCGGTGGCGTTGAGTAGATCCTTGGCGACAATGTAGACGTCGTCGCCGACTTCCGCCGCCACGTACATAAAGCTCGGATGAAACGCGATTGCCAGATTGGCCGGGATCGTCCAGGGCGTCGTGGTCCAGATCAAACCCCAGACGCGCTTGCCCTTTAAGGCCGGATCGATAGCTGCCGGGTCGGATGAAAGTGCAAAACGAACCCAGACGGAAGGGCTGGTATGGTTCTCGTACTCAACTTCCGCCTCGGCCAGCGCGGTGCGATCGTGAGTGCACCAGTTAACCGGCTTCAGCCCTTTGTAAACGTAGCCTTTTTCCAGGAAATCGACGAAGGCGCCGGCGATTACGGCTTCGTACTCGGCGCTCATGGTCAGATACGGCTCAGACCAGCGCCCGAACACTCCCAGGCGGATGAAGTCCTTGCGCTGCAGATCGACGTATTTCGCGGCGTATTTGCGGCAGGCTGCGCGAATCTCAACCGGAGACATGGTGGCGCGCTTGGAACCCAGCTCGCTTTCGACTTTGTGCTCGATAGGCAGGCCGTGGCAATCCCATCCGGGCACGTAGGGAGAGTCGTAGCCCTGCATGGTCTTGACCTTGACGATGAAATCCTTCAGCAGCTTGTTCAGAGCGTGGCCCAGATGGATATTTCCGTTGGCGTAGGGAGGCCCGTCGTGGAGGATGTAGGTGGGCTGTCCCCGCCGCTCGGCGCGAATCCGGTCGTAGAGCTGTGCATCATCCCACTGCGCCAGGAGCCTGGGTTCGAGCTGCCCGAGGTTGGCTTTCATGGAGAAATCGGTCTTGGGGAGGTGGACCGTTTTCTTCAAATCTACGTTGGCGGATTTGGCGGATTCCATCGAGGTGTTCTTCTCATCGTAACCGATATCGCGGGGAGGGGTCCAGAAGACCTTCAGAATCAATGGCGTACGCGAAGTATCCAAACGGCATACTTAGGTATTGACAGAATAAGAAGTTCGGATTAAAATCCTCTTTGCCCATTTGGGCGGGCCACGATCGCTCCACATAAGGTGCTTCACGCATGACTTTCCAAGTTGGAGAGAAGGTGGTTTACCCCAATCATGGGGTAGCCACCATCGAGAACATCAGTTCGCGAGCGTTCGCAGGGCAGCTCGAACGCTTTTACCTTCTTAAGATCACCTATAACAGCCTTACAGTGATGGTTCCGTTCTCGCACGTGAGCGAGCTGCGGCTGCGGCGCGTCACCCGCAACAGCGAGCTGGCCCGCGTCGTGAACTTCCTGTCGGAAGGGCGCTGTCCGCGCTATCACGATTGGAAGGATCGCTTCCGGGACAACACCGAAAAGATGCGCGACGGCAGTCTTCTGGCCGTGGCGGAAGTGCTCAAGAGCCTGCTGATTCTGCAGACCCAGAAGGTGCTGTCGTTCCGCGAGAAGAAAATGCTCGATCGGGCGCGGCACATGCTGATCACTGAGCTTTCCACCTCGCGAGGAATGACAGAAATCGAAGCCGCTCAGGTGTTCGAAAAGGCCCTGGTGAAGGCGCAACTGCATTTACCCGAGCCGCTGTAGCCTCAACAATGTGCTAAAGCTGTAAATGTGAAGAGATGGCCGTGGCAAGTGTGGGTGATCGTTCTTTCGCTGGCCAGCGTGGCGTGGGTGTTTGTGATGGTCTTCATCGCCGCCACTAACGGCGAGTAGATGGCCGCTCCCTGCCGGTTGCGGTCCAGCAGGCTGCACCGAGCCGCGAGAGTCAACGGGCGGCTAACGAGATGCGCTGCAGCTTCTGCATAAGCCCTTCGAGTTTATCCAGCCGAAGCGCGTTAGGGCCGTCCGACAATGCCCGTTCCGGGGCTTCGTGCACTTCGATAAAAACGGCATCGACGCCTACCGCCACCGCGGCGCTTGCCAGCGGCTCGATGAACTCGGGCTGCCCGCCCGAGACGCTCCCATTGGAACCCGGCAACTGGACGCTGTGGGTCGCGTCAAACACCACGGGCCAGCCGTAGGCGCGCATCATGGTAAGACCACGCATATCGACCACCAGATTGTTGTAGCCGAACGACGAGCCGCGCTCGGTCAGCAGAATCCGGTCGTTGCCGGTGGAGGCAACCTTCTCCGCCGCCAACCGAATGTCCGCTGGCGACACGAACTGGCCTTTCTTGATGTTGACGGCACGACCGGTTTTTCCGGCCTCGACAAGAAGATCGGTCTGGCGACATAAGAACGCCGGGATCTGCAGGATATCCGCTGACTCGGCAGCGAGGGCCGCTTGAGCGGGCTCGTGGATGTCGGTGAGCACGGCGATTCCCCGATCGCGCACACCCTTTAAGATGCGCAAACCCTCTTTGATCCCCGGGCCACGATACGAACTCACGCTGGAGCGGTTCGCTTTATCGAAAGATGCTTTGAATACGAAAGGTAAATTCAACTTCGAGAGCGCGGTGGCAAGCATGTGGACGTGCTCCTCGCTCTCGATCACGCACGGTCCTGCGATCAAGGCCAGCGGCGCGCCGCCGCCGATCTCAACTGTAGAAGTGATGCGCACTATTGCAGAATGACAGCCTGCCGACCGGGTGCAGCGTGTGCTCGTTTGTCGGGTTGCGTGTCTGCCTTGGTACGCCGGTAATCCAGCGCAGCGCCGACAAACGCGCGGAACAACGGATGCGGCTCCAGCGGCTTCGATTTGAACTCGGGATGGAACTGGCAGCCCAGGAACCAGGGATGATCGGGCAGCTCGCAGATTTCGACGTAGACGCTGTCCGGAGTCTCGCCGGTCAGCCGCAGGCCGTGCTCTTTTAAGACGGCTTCGTACTCGCGGTTGAATTCGTAGCGGTGGCGATGACGCTCGCTGATTTCGCGGCGGCCGTACGCCTGGCGCGCGAGGCTATTGTCCGCCAACTGGCATGGATACGCCCCCAAGCGCATGGTTCCGCCCAGTTCGTCGACGCCCTTCAGCTCGCGCAGCTTGTAAATCACGCGATCGGGCGTGGCCGGATCGAACTCGGTCGAGTTGGCCTGCGCCAGGCCGCATACGTTCCGCGCGAATTCGATCACCATAGTCTGCATCCCCAGGCAAATTCCGAAATACGGGACTTTATATTCGCGCGCGTAGCGGATGGCCTGCAGCATACCTTCGATGCCGCGGCGTCCAAACCCGCCCGGAACCAGGATCCCGTCGAAGGCTTCGAGCTCCGCGCGGGCTTCCGGCCACTTGAGCCGCTCGGCCTCGATCCAGGTAATGTTGACCTTGGCATCATGCGCCAGGCCGCCGTGCAACAGAGCTTCTTTCAGGCTCTTGTAGGAATCCTCATACTCGACGTATTTCCCGACCAGACCGATCGACACCTGCCGCGATGGCTGCTTGATACGTCGCACCATGTCCGTCCAGGCAGTGAGATTCCGTGGACCCGCATCGAGAGCCAGCAGGCGCAGCGCAATTTCATCGACGGCCTGGTCGGCGAAAACCAGCGGGACTTCGTAGACGCTGTCCACGTCCTTGGCAGTGATCACAGCCTCGACGTTCACGTCGCAGAACAGCGCGATCTTCTCCTTCATGTCTTGGGGCAGGGGGCGCTCGCTGCGGCACATCAGCATGTCGGGTTGAATACCGATGGCGCGCAGCTCTTTGACGCTATGCTGGGTGGGCTTGGTTTTCAGCTCCTGCGCGGCCGCAATCCATGGAACCAGGGTGACGTGCACGAACAACGTATTTTCGCGACCCAGCTCGTGACGCAACTGGCGAATGGCTTCGAGAAACGGCAGCGACTCGATATCGCCCACAGTGCCGCCGATTTCGACGATGACGACGTCAGCCGGCGATTGCTCGGAAGCATTGGAGACGCGCCGGACGGCGGCTTTGATCTCGTTGGTCACGTGCGGGATCACTTGCACGGTCTTTCCGAGATAGTCGCCGCGTCGCTCGCGCGAAATGATCTGCTCGTAGATGCGTCCGCTGGTCAGGTTGTTGGCCTGCGAAAGAGGCGAGTGCGTAAAGCGCTCGTAATGGCCCAGGTCGAGATCGGTTTCAGCGCCGTCGTCGGTAACAAACACCTCGCCATGCTGGAACGGGCTCATGGTACCGGGATCGACGTTGAGGTAGGGATCGAATTTCTGAAGCGTGACCTTCAGACCGCGGCTTTCGAGCAGGCAGCCCAGACTTGCGGCGGCGATCCCTTTTCCCAGGGAGGAGACCACACCGCCGGTTACAAAGATGTACTTTGCCATTATCGATTCACCATTGCTGAAAAGGGGACAGACTACTCTGTCCCCTCGCGTAAGCTTCTGACCTTGAATACCAGCGTGGGAGTGGACAGAGCGGTCTGTCCCCTTCTGTCCCGTGCGTTCTCATCGATTCACCATTGGTTTCTCGAATAGTTCCGCTACCTGTCTCCAATCTTCGGGCGTGTCGACGCCCAGGGACTCGTACTCGGTTTCTACCACGCGAATCTTGTGTCCGTTTTCGAGAGCCCGCAACTGTTCCAGGCGCTCGGCACGCTCCAGCGGCCCGACCGGCAGATCCGGATAGGACAGCAGGAAATCGCGGCGGTACACATATAATCCGATGTGCTTGAAATGAATGGGTTGCTCGGCGCCATCCCGCGTAAAAGGGATGGGAGACCGGGAAAAATACAGAGCGTTGCCCTGCGCGTCCGTCACCACCTTCACCACGTTAGGATCCTGAATATCGGTGGCACGCTCAATGCGCTTCTTGATGGTTCCCATGGGAACCTCGCCCGCATCATCGTCCAACAAGCCGAGTATTGCCGCGTCGATAGCGGCCGGATCGATCATGGGCTCGTCACCCTGGACGTTCACGACGATTTGGGCTGTCGACGCCGACGCCGCCTCAGCGACGCGGTCGGTTCCCGAGGCATGATCCGCGCGTGTCATGATCACGCGTGCGCGAAATCCTTGAGCCACCGCCCGGATGCGTTCATCATCGGTGGCGATCACCAGATCGGTGAGGTAGCGCGCCTGAGAGGTACGTTCCCACACGTGTTGCAGCATGGTCTTACCTGCTATAGAGACAAGGGCCTTACCGGGAAAACGAGAGGAAGAGTACCGTGCGGGGATTACACCAAGAATCCGTTGCGGCACACTCGAATATAGCACAACGGAGGCGATCCAGGGGAGCAGGATCGCATATACGTAATTTGGAACTTAACGTGTACTGAAATCTGTATGTACTGCTATAATCGGGTTAGGTCGGCGGCCACCATGCGTTCGTTCTGGGCCATCACGCTGTTTTGCACTGCGCTGCTGCCACTGACGGCAGACGACCCGGTTGAAAAACGGGCGGATCCTAAGGCTCCGAACGTCAGCATCCAACCACGCGTCCGGCCCTTCCCAACTGGTGCCGGCGAAACCATTTTGGACCGGCGCGCCGATCTGCGCATCGATACCACTTTGGTGCTGGTTCCCGTGGCGGTGACCATCGCCGCGACCGGAAAACTTCTCACCGGTCTGGACAAAGACAACTTCGAGCTGTCCGAGGATAAGGTCTCACAAGAGATCGCCACGTTCGGGAGCGAAGACGTCCCGCTGTCGATAGGTGTCGTCTTCGACTGTAGCGGGAGTATGGGCAATAAGCTCGATCGATCGCGCCAGGCGGTGGCTCAGTTCATGCGCACAGCCAATCCGGAAGACGAATTTTTCCTGGTTCAGTTCAATGACCGGCCCGAGCTGACGGTGCCGTTTACCGACCACCCCGAAGATATCCAAAGCCATCTCACCTGGGTACAGTCGAAGGGTCGCACGGCCTTGCTGGACGGGGTGGCCATGGCCATGAACGAGATGAAGAAGGCCCACAACGGCCGGAAAGCTCTCCTGGTCATTTCTGACGGGGGAGACAATTCCAGCCGATTCACCGAAAGCGAAGTACGTAACTGGGTGCGGGAAGGCGACGTCCAAATCTACGCGATCGGTATTTTTGAGCCGATCGGCGCGCGCGGCCGCACACCCGAAGAAATGAGTGGCCCGGGCTTGCTCAACGATCTGGCCGAACAGACCGGCGGGCGGCATTTCGCCGTCGACAATCTAGCGGATCTGCCCGATGTGGCCGCTAAAATCGGCCTGGAGCTGCGCAACCAATACGTGCTGGGCTACAGCCCCAAGAATGCCGCCAAGGACGGCAAATATAGAAAGGTGGAAGTGAAGCTGGTGAAGATTAAGGAGCTGCCCCCGTTGCGGGCACGATACCGTCCTGGATATGTCGCGCCTGCAAAGTAAGTGGCTCGCCGCGGGGCTGCTGATCGCCGGTGTGGCGGCCGTGACGGTCCGCGCCCAGGAAGAACCCCCCACTTTCCGCACGGAAATCAAAGAAGTCACCCTCCACGTAAGCGTGACCGACAAGAGCGGCAAACTCGTCACGAATATCCCGCGCTCGGCCTTCAAAGTCTACGAGGACAATGTCGAGCAGCCGATCAAGCTCTTCCGCCGGGAAGACGTGCCGGTTTCGATGGGCATCCTGGTGGACAACAGCGGCAGCATGAATGATAAGCGCGCTCGCGTGGCTGCGGCGGCTCTGGCTTTGGTGAAGGCCTCGAATCCCGATGACGAGGTGTTCATCGTGAATTTCAACGACGATCCTTATCTGGACCAGTCATTCACGCACGACACCAAGAAAATGGAAGAAGCGCTCTCCCGAATCGACGCGCGCGGCGGCACGGCCATGCGGAACGCCATCAGCGGCGCAATCGATTACATGAAGACTGACGCCAAGCTCGACAAGAAGGTGCTCGTAGTAGTCACCGATGGCAATGACAACGCCAGCACCGAAACCACGCTGGAACAGCTTCTGCGCAAGGTTCGCGATAGCGGCGTACTGGTGTACTCGATCGGCCTGCTGAATGAAGAAGAGGCTCGCGAGGCCCGGGCCGCCAAGCGCGCTCTCAATTCGCTGGCGGAAACTTCCGCGGGCGCCTCGTACTATCCCAAGGATCTGGCGGAGGTGGAAAAGCTAACGCCGGAGATCGCGCACGAGATCCGCAATCAATACACCATTGCGTATTCACCGCTGAACGATAATCTGGACGGTTCGTTCCGCAAAATCAAGGTCGAGCTTGCCGGCCAATATCGCGGAGCTACCGTGCGCGCCAAAAACGGCTATTACGCAACTTCCGATACGCCGAAAAAGTCCGCCGTCTCGCTCGGCAAACCGTGATCGGCTTTCTGTGGCGGTCGGCCCAAGGGCATCGCCTGCGGCCATGGCGAAGTCCATATCTGCGCTGGCGGATTGAGACCTACTGGGGGTTGCACGCGGATCGAATCTCGCCGGCCGAGTTCCGCTCATTCCTGTGGCGTCATCGGAGGGAGTTCTTGCGGTTTCTGAGGTGGGCGGCCAAGATGGAGGCGGCTGCGCGAGCTACATCTGCAGCGCCGCGGCCAATTCCTTATCTCCTCGAACCCGCCAAATCTTCGAATCGAGCAGATAGTGCATGAACGCAATGCCCCACAGCGCTGCCGGCAGCCACTGCACTGGAAACAGTGCTTGCGGAAGCACGTCCGCGATGAAGTATAACCCCACAGCGGCAGCAAAATAATATCCGAATCCCTGCGCCAGCACCGCCGCAAAGCCGTGTTTAGCCCGCGCATCCGGCGTTTGGTATCGATTCTTGTTGTGGAACCACATCAGCCGGTGATACTGGAGGGAATGAAACAAACCCAGGGCGATGCCGGCTCGCACGATTCCATCCGGTCCAAAGCGGGCGGCGTATCCAAACGCGAGCCACTGCAGTGGGACCAGGCCGGCCAGCAAGAGCAGCTTGGGCAGATTCATCGGCTTTCCAGCACGCCATTTCCGAATTTGATAGACGACGAAGATCGCGGTCAAGACCGCAAATACGGCAATCCCGCCCGCTGTTATCGCATTGACGAAGGTCCCCGGTTCGATACGCGTCTTGACGACGAACAGCGCGAGAGGGATCACTCCGGAGGCCAGCAGAAACCAACGGTCCAGGCGCATCTCGGTGGCATCGCGTTCTTTATTCTTGGCCTTCCACAGCATCACGAATCCCACGTGCTGTTTCGTGATGTGATAATGCTGCCAGCAAACCGCAAACAGATAGAACAGCGCCGATTGGCCGAGATACACCGCCAACGGGCCAATGAACAACAGGGGAACCAGGGCCCACAGCAGCCATCCCAGGCGTCGTCGCTCCTGTTTGTCAAAGTACGTTCGCGTCACGGTACCGGTGACGTGAGGCCCGTCCACGCCCAGCAGCCACACGACCGTGATCAGCGCTAAGGGAACACCGGCCACCATTAATGCGAGGGCCAGGTAGCCCACCAGGGCCGTTCCCACGAACCATACGAGATCGTCCTGACGGGAGATGATCCAACGGGTTCCCGAAAATCCGCCCGGCGCTTGTGCGGCGAAAGATGGGGATAGGACGCCAGTGCTCATTTTGGTTCTCGAACGGTCATCGGCCGGACCAGCATGCCGCTGTATGAGGTGTTCACCGTAGCGCGCGGATGATCTGCCCGTCTCATATATCTGGCAAACTCGATTCTGTCAAACTAAGGCTTAAGATGCTGCTCGGGTTGCATCACGTCACAGGCCTCGCCGGAAGCGTCCAGGCTAGTCTTGATTATTACACTCAGGCGCTTAAGTTGCGGCTGGTGAAGCGCACGGTCAATTTTGACGATCCCGGCACGCACCACCTCTATTTCGGCGATGACCAAGCGTTGCCGGGAACGCTCCTGACGTTCTTCTCGGGTTATCAGCGCCGGCGGAAGAGAGGATCGGGACAAGTCGTGTCGGTCTCGTACACCACCCCTGCGGAGGCTGCTGCCGCTCCAGATGATCTCAACCTCCAAATAGTTAGCGGCGAAGCGCGCGGACTGCATTCGGTGACATTGTGCGAAAACGATCTCAAACCCACGGCTCGATTTCTCGCAATGCTGGGGTTCGAATCCATGGGTTCGGAAGGAAATCGCCATCGATTTGAGCTGCCGGCCGGCAGCGCACGCATCGACGTACTTCATGAGCCACAAGCCGTACGCGGCAGAGCGGGCGTGGGCGCGATTCATCACGTCGCTCTTCGGGTCGCGGACGAGGCCGAGCAGCTCGAGTGGCGAAACCGGCTTATCGCAGCCGGCGTCCACGTCAGTCCGGTTAAGGATCGACTGTATTTTCACTCCATTTACTTTCGCGAACCCGGCGGCGCGCTATTTGAAATCGCCACCGATGGTCCGGGATTCCTGATCGACGAGCCGGCCGACGCTCTGGGAAGCTCACTGCGCCTGCCGCCCTGGCTCGAGTCCACCCGGGAGAGTATCGAGGCCAGGCTTTCACCACTGGAGCTGCCGCAATACGCGGCGAACGTAACATGACGATTGAAACTGACTTTTTAAACTGCGCCACGGAGAAGCTGATCCAGCTCTGCAGCCGAATCGAAACCTGCCTCGGCAAGCTCACGCCGGAACAGATCTGGATGCGGGGCGCCGAGAACCAGAATGCTGTCGGAAATCTTGTTCTGCATCTGAACGGCAACGTGCGGCAATGGATCCTGAGCGGCGTGGGCGGCGAGCCGGATGCGCGCATCCGCGATGAAGAGTTCGCGGCGCGGGGCGGCATCGAGCGGGAGGTGCTCGGCCGGCAGCTGCGAGAGACGGTGGATGGCGCGGTCGCGGTGATTCGTTCGCTGCCGCACTCGCGGTTGGCCGATCACACCACCATCCAGGGGTACGATGTCACGGTGCTCAAGGCGATCTTTCACGTGGTCGAGCATTTCTCCGGACACACCGCGCAGATCATCTTCGTCACCAAGATGCTCACCGGCGAGGACCTCGGGTTCTATTCGTACCTATCGAAGCCGCGGTCGCAGGCTGGAACCAATCCGTAGATGGTGAGATTGCTCGTCTACATCGCGTTGCTGCTCGCGCCCCTGTTGGCGCAAGAGCCAGTCCGGTATGAGCTGCGATTTCCGAACGCGGTGCACCACGAAGCCGAAGTCCGCGTGACGTTTTCGGGCGTGCGAGGCCGAACGCTTGAAGTAGTGATGAGCCGCTCCTCGCCAGGGCGCTACGCGCTGCACGAATTCGCGAAGAACGTTTATAATTTTCGCGCTACGGATACGGCCGGCAAGAGTCTGCACGTCGATCGCCCGACTCCGTATCAGTGGAACGTCGAGACGCCTGGAGGCGTGGGCAGCACCGTTGTGATCGATTACACCTTGTTCGGCGATCGTGCTGACGGGACGTACAACGCCATCGATCCCTCGCATGCGCATCTGAATCCGCCGGCGGCGTTCGCGTGGGCTCGCGGGTTGGAAAAGAGCCCGGTTTCGCTCAAGATCGAGCTTCCTCCAGGCTCCGATTGGACGGTTGCCACGCAGCTTCCTGCCGGCGCAGGCGGTACTTGGACAGCGCCCAGCCTCGACGCGCTCATGGATGGTCCGCTCGAGATCGGCCCGCACGTGCTCCGCGAATGGACCGCGGGAGAGGCGCGATTCCGCCTGGCACTGCATTTCCAGGGTCCCGACGACCTGGCGGCTCGATTCGCGCGGATGTGCGAAGCCGTTGTGCTCGAGGAGGAAGGCGTCTTCGGCGCGTTGGCTAAGTACGACAACGGTTCGTACACGTTCCTGGTCGATTATCTACCCTACGTTTCAGGCGATGGCATGGAGCATCGCAACTCGTCGGTGATCACCGGCGCACGGCCCCTAACGCGTGAATCCGCCGGGCAGCAGATCGAATCCATCGCGCACGAGTTCTTTCATTCCTGGAACGTGAAACGGATTCGCCCGCGCTCACTGGAACCGTTCGACTATGAGCGGGTGAATATGTCCGGCGAGCTGTGGTTTGCCGAAGGATTCACCGATTACTACGCTCCGCTGGTTCTGAAGCGCGCGGGTCTTTCCACGCTTGACCAGTTCGTGCGTTCGATGGGCGGCGCGGTCAACACGGCGCTGAACGCGCCAGGGCGCGAGGTGTTCAACCTGGTCGATATGAGCAGGCGGGCTCCTTTCGTCGACGGAGCTGCTTCGGTTGATGTGCAGAACCAGGCGAACACTTACATTTCGTATTACACCTATGGGCACGCCGTCGCTCTGGGAATCGACCTGGCGATTCGGGAGCGGTTTCCGGGTAAGTCGCTCGACGACTGGATGCGGGCGATGTGGCGCAGGCATCCCGATGTTCAAAAGCCGTACACGGAGCAGGACCTGGAACAGGCGCTAGCCGAAGCCACCAGCAAAGAATTCGCAAAAGAGATTTTCGAGCGCCACATACAGGGCATTGAACCTATGGAGTACGCTGCCTTGTTGGCGCGAGCCGGCTTCGCGCTGCAGCCTGCATCGCCAGGAAAAGCCTGGATCGGAACCCCGGCGATGAGCTTTTCCGATCGTGGTGTTGACGTTATCGGTCCGACGCTGCGGGGCTCGCCGCTCTACGTCGCGGGGATTGATCGAGGCGATCATATTCTCGAGGTCGATGGTAAAGCTCTGAGGACTCGCCGGGACTTAGACGATCTGGCGGCGGCGCACAAGCCGGGGGATCGCAGCACGTTCACGGTCGAAACGCGTACCGGAAACAAACAGCTTCAGGTCACCTGGGCACAGGCTCTCGACGTCGAGATCGTTCCTTTCGAAAAGGTTGGGCGGCAACTGACACCCGAAATCACGTCGTTTCGCGAGGCGTGGCTGGGATCCAAGGCGCTGCGGCCGCTCCCGAAAATCGAGTAGGACACATACAATAGTGGGTTATGAGACGTCTTTTGCCGATTCTGACCCTGATTCCGCTTCTCAGCTGGGGGCAAGCAGCCAAGCACCTGGCCAATCTCAAGCAGCTCACTCACGGCGGGCAGAACGCCGAAGCTTATTGGGCTCCCGACGGCAAGCGGTTGATCTTCCAGTCGACGCGCGACACCAGCGAGTGCGATCAGATCTACATCATGAACGCCGACGGGTCGGACATGCACATGGTCTCGACCGGCAAGGGCGTCACTACCTGCGGCTATTTCCTGCCCGACGGCAAGCACATCGTGTACGCGTCGACCCACGAAGCGGGTCCGTCCTGCCCGGCGCGGCCGGACCGCAGTAAAGGCTATGTGTGGGCGGTCTACCCGGGCTTCGATATCTATCTGGCGGACGACAAAGGCAAGATCGAAAAGAAGTTGACCGATACCGCCGGTTACGACGCTGAGGCCACCATCAACTGGAAAAACAACAAGATCATCTATACCTCCATGGCTTCCGGCGACCTGGATTTGTGGACCATGAACCTCGACGGCTCAGGGAAGAAGCAGATTACCAGGACCGAAGGCTATGACGGCGGACCGGTCTTTTCGCGCGACGGATCGAAGATGGCCTGGCGAGCTTTCCATCCGGATACTCCAGATAAAACAAAGACTTACAAGGATCTCCTAAGGGATAACTTGACTGCTCCGATGAAGATGGAGCTATGGGTGGCCAACGGCGATGGATCGAGCGCCAAACAGATCACCAACTACGGCTGCGCCAGCTTCGCGCCCACTTTTACGCCGGACGGAAAGAAGATCCTGTTCGCGTCCAATAAACACAAGTGCGATAGCCGGGATTTTGAGCTGTATACGATTAATCCGGATGGTACCGGTGTAGAACAGGTGACCTCCTATGGAGGGTTTACCTCGTTCCCCGAATTCTCGCCGGACGGCAAGAAGATTGTCTTTGTTTCCAGCTACCAGGGCAAGGGCGACTACGAATTTAACGTATTTACGGCCGACTGGAAGTAGGCCACAATAAACCTATGACACGCGTTGCCTTTGTTGCCACCACCGCGCTCGCCGCGATACCTTTGTTCGCCGGGGTCCGGATTCAGATGGAAAACACCGACCTGGCCACCAACAAGACCAGCACCCAGCAGATACTGCTCGACAGCACCCGGTTGCGCGTCGACGCCGACGCAAATACCTCGGTGATGTTCCTGACCGACGGGGGAAAGAACCGGATGGTCATGCTCGATAAGAAGACTAACGAGTATCGCGAGATGGACGAGCAGATGATGAATCAGTTGGGGCAGACCATGCAGGGAGCGATGGCCCAACTGGAGACGCAGCTCAAGAATATGCCGCCCGAGCAGCGCAAGATGGTGGAACAGATGATGAAGGGCAAGATGCCTCAGGCGGCCCAGGCACCCCGCACGGTGTACACGGCCAAAGGCAGCGGCACTGTAAACGGATTCAGCTGCACCAAGTACGAAGGGCTGCAGGGCGCCGAAAAAGTGGCGGAAGTATGTGCCGCGCAGCCTGCGCAAATCAAGATAACACCCAGCGACTTCCAGGTGTTCGAGAAGATGAAGCAGTTCACCTCCGGTATCCAAAACGCGATGGCGAATTCTCCGTTCGGAGCCAATCTTCGATCCTCGATGACCGAACCCGGTTTTGAGGGGTTCCCGGTCCAGCGCGTTACCTTCCGCGACGGCAAAGCTGCGGATCGCATGGAACTCAAGTCAGTCACCACAGCCGCACTCTCGGATGCCGATTTCTCCGTCGGCGGCGCCAAGAAGGTCGACATGCCGATTCCCGGCGGGTCGCAAGGCAAGCAGCGATAAGGTAGGGCGCTGACCAACCAGATTAGTGGATGTCGACCAGTTCCATCCGCTTGAGCTGCCCGCACGCTGCGTAGACATCGAGGCCGCGGGGCTTCCGGATAAAGCAGGGCAGTGCGCGCCGCACGATGGCTTGAAATGCGATCACCCGTGCCGGGTCCGGGGTCTCAAAGGGAATCCCGGGACCTGGATTGAGCGCGATCAGATTTACCTTGGCGTTCAGCCTCGACAGGAGCTTCACCACGCGGCGGGCGTCGGCGTCGGTGTCGTTGACGCCCTTCAATAACACGTACTCGAAGCTCAGCTTTTCCCACGGCCTTAACGGATAGCGCCTGCATGCTTCGAGCAGGTCATTCAAGTGATACTTCCGAGTGATCGGCATGAGCGCGCGTCGCTGGTCCTCGGTCGATGCGTTGAGCGAGATGGCGAGCTTCGGGCGTACCGGCTCGCGGGCCAGCTCCTGGATTTTGGGGATGATGCCGGACGTGGAGAGCGTGATCCGGCGGGGAGAAATCGCCATGCCCTGGGGATCGGTCAACAGCCGCGTGGCCTTGATCACGTTGCCGAGATTCAGCAGCGGCTCGCCCTGACCCATCATGACGATGTTCAACCGGTCGACCTTGGCTTCGAGGCCACGATCCGCAGCCACGCGGAGAACCTGCCCGACGATCTCGCCAGCCGTCAGGCTTCGTTCCAGCCCCATCAGCGCCGTGAGGCAGAATTTGCAGTCCACGGGGCAGCCTACCTGGCTCGAGATGCAGACCGTCGACCGGTCGCCCTCGGGCATCCAGACGGTTTCTACCGTCTTTCCATCCGCCAGCTTCAGCAAATAGCGTTTCGTGCCGTCGGCCGAATCGAACTCCCGTTCCACTTCGGGGATGCCCACCGGAAACGCCTCGCGCAGGGGCTTGGGGAGGGTTGAAACCCCATGTAAATCGGTAACGCGCTGGCGGTAGACGGCTTCGTAGATTTGTCGGGCGCGGAATCGGGGATGGCGTGGACCAAGAGCTGCCGCGATATCGGCAACTTCCATCCCTACAATAACTTGCGGCACGGCTTGGGGCACAACTCCAGGATACCATCCAGAGGTGGGAAGCCCGCGCGGTAAGATGAATGAAGATGCCTCGCACCTTGCAGAAGAGCAAGTCCAAGACCAAGCCCCAGGCCGGAACCAAAACCCGCGAGATCGAGCGCGAGGTCCTGCCCAATGGCGTTCGCGTCGTTACTGAGCGGATGCCGCACGTCCGTAGCGTCTCGGTGGGCCTGTGGATCGGCACCGGCTCGCGCGAGGAGCAGCCCCATCAAACCGGCCTGTCCCATTTCGTGGAGCACATGGTGTTCAAGGGCACCAAGCACCGCACGGCGGAACAGATTGCCCGGTCAGTCGATTCTATCGGCGGCGGGCTGGATGCGTTCACTTCCAAGGAACTGGTCAGCTACAACGTCAAGGTGCTGGATGAACACGTACCGGAAGCCTTCGACGTCGTGGCCGACCTGGTCCGCAATCCGCTGTTCGAGCCCAAGGATATCGAGAAGGAAAAAAGCGTCATCCTCGAAGAGCTGAAGATGGAAGTGGACAATCCCGAGTACCTGATCCACGAACTCTTCTCCAGCCGCTTCTGGAAAGGGCACGCGCTGGGGCGCTCGATTCTGGGGACCAAACAGACCATCCGCAGTTTCGACCGCAACATGATCGACCGCTACTACCAGCATTTCTACGCGCCGTCGAACATCCTGGTGACGGCCGCCGGGAATCTGAGCCACAGGGACATGGTCCGGCTGGTGGGCGATCACCTGGGCGACCTAAAGCCACGGCCATTTCGTCCCCGGCAATCCAAACCGCGGCCGCACGCGCCGCTGGTGTTCTGCAACAAGGATTCGCTGGAGCAGGTTCACCTGTATGTCGGCGTTCCCTCCATCCCGATGCCGCACGAATCGCGCTTCGCCTGCTACATCCTGAACGCGATCCTGGGCGGCGGCATGAGCTCGCGCCTGTTCCAGAACATTCGCGAAAAACAGGGCCTGGCGTACGCGATCTTCTCCGAGCTGGCCATGTATCACGATGCGGGCTGCATGCTGGTCTACGCCGGCACGTCACTGCGTTCCGCGCGGAAGGTGATCAAGTCGATCGTTAACGAGCTGAACGAGGTCGCGTCGAACAGAGTCAGCGATGAGGAGCTGCGCCGAGCCAAGGATCACTTGAAGGGCTCGACTGTTCTGGGCATGGAGAGCACCAGTAGCCGCATGGGCAATCTGGCGCGCCAGGAGCTGTACTTCAAGCGATTCTTTTCTCTGGACGAAATGCTGGAGCGGATCGAGCGGGTGACCGCTGCCGAGGTTCAGGCTCTGGCGCAGCAGTTCTTCGATCCCCAGCACATGGCGGTAGCCATGCTCGGCCGTCTGGAGGGCTTCCGCTTGCGCCGCGAGGACCTGACACGCTAACTTCATTTTTTATGCGGCAGTTCCGCGGGGTGGCGGCGCTGGCGATCGTGTTTGGCGCGCTGGCTTTCGGGCTCGATACTTCTAAACTCAAGCCCACCGGTTACGTCAACGATTTCGCTCACGTGATCGATGCGCAATTCGCGGCGGAACTCGAAGCCTATTGCGGCAACGTGGAGCGTGCCACCGGCGCGCAATTCGCCATCGTGACGGTGGATACGCTCGAAGACGAGCCGGTCGAAGACGTCGCCAATCGGCTGTTCACTCAGTGGGGCATCGGCAAGAAGGGAACTAACGAAGGCTTACTGGTACTGCTGGCGATCCGCGATCACAAGAACCGCGTTGAAGTTGGTTATGGGCTGGAGCCGATCGTTCCGGATGGTTATGCCGGCGGCGTGCTGCGCGGCATTCGACCGATCCTGCGCCAGGGAAACTATGGCGGAGCGCTGCTGGCCGCGGCCCAGCAGTTCGGCCAGCGCATCGCCGAAGCCAAGGGCGTCACCATCGAGGGCCAGCCCCGTCCACAAAACCGTTCCAGGGATTCGGGCGGTGGGGGTGGCGGCCTGTTCGGAATTATTGTCGCCTTCGCCATTCTGATGTTTGTGCTTCGCGGGCTGGGCGGACGAGGCGGGGGTGGCATGGGCGGCCTCCTTACCGGCATGATTCTCGGTAACATGATGGGACGCCGCGGAGGCTATGGAGGCGGAGGCTGGGGTGGCGGCGGCTTCGGCGGGGGTGGCGGAGGCGGCGGATTCGGTGGGTTCGGCGGTGGCAGCTCGGGCGGCGGAGGCGCTTCCAGTGGCTGGTAACGAATTATTGCAGGAATTGATCGCGAAACTGGAGCACGCCTTCAGTGACCGGCTGGTGTCTGTGATCCTGTACGGATCGGCCGCGTCACCGGGGCACACGGACCGGTATTCCGATCTGAACGTATTGTGCGTCCTGAAACAGGTGATGCCGCGGGAGCTGATGGAAGGCGAGCCGGTTCTCCATTGGTGGCGCGATAAGGGACATCCCTGGCCGCTGCTGATGAGCGAGGAAGAAGTTTACAGTTCGGCCGACAGCTTTCCGATCGAATTTCACGACATGAAGGAACGGCGGCGCGTGCTGTACGGGCTGGACGTGATCGCCGATCTGCAGGTCGACTCGCGAAACTATCGCGCTCAAGTGGAACACGAGCTTCGCTCCAAACTTTTGCGGCTACGGCACCAGGGCGCGTCGCAGTTATCTCATCCGGCCGGTCTGCTGGCGCTGTGCGTGGATTCGGTTACGACATTCTGTGTGTTGGGACGTCATGCCCTGGAGCTGGCCGGGCAAAAACCAAAATCCGACCGGCGGGCCGTGGTTCGGCAGTTAGCCGAGCTCATGCAAGCCGACATGAAACCGTTTGAGATTTTGCTGGATATCCGGGAAGACAGGCCGGGCGCGGATCCCGGTGATCCGGGAGAACTATTTGCGCAGTATCTCGTATGTATTAGCAGGCTGATCGCTTTTGTCGACGGCCTCGCGTTTGTATAGAGCTTAGGCGGGCAGGGGGGATGAGGAGAATATGAAGGGTCTACTGATTGGACTGGGTGTCGTCGTGTTGCTGGTGCTGATCCTGGGCGGCAGCTTGATGGGTTACCGAAACAATCTAGTGACGGAACAGGAAGCCTATAAGGCGCAATGGCAGCAAGTGGACGTCGCACTGCAGCGCCGGCTGGACCTGATTCCGAACCTGGTCGAGACGGTCAAGGGTTTCGCCAAGCAGGAGCTGGCCGTCACCGATTCAGTGACGCAGGCGCGCGCGGCGATGATGGGAGCAAAAACGCCCGCGGAACGGATCGCGGCCAACAACCAGCTGGAAGGCGCTCTGGGCCGGCTGTTTGTGATCGTGGAGAACTATCCGCAGATCAAGTCGAACGAGAATTTTATGCGCTTGCAGGACGAGCTTGCGGGCACCGAAAACCGCATTGCCGTGGAGCGACGGAAATACAACGAGGCACTGCAGCAGTACAACGTCGATGTGCAGCAGTTTCCCAAGAATATCGCCGCGTCGATGTTCGGGTACCAGCGCGACAACGCTTATTTCGGGGCGGATGCGGGTGCGAAGGAAGCGCCCAAGGTGAAATTCTAGGCCCTACTCTTCCTCCAGCTCTTCCAGGCGCTCGGCTTCGGTCGCGTAGCGCTTGAGCACGCGAATCGAATTTCCGGTGCTGAATCCCGCGCCGCGCAGCTTGCGGAACGCCGACGCCAGTTCTTTCTGCTCCTGAAGCAGCGCACCGAGATCCTTGCCGCGATACTTGCGCTCCAGGAACGCTTGGATCATAGCGATCTCGTCGACCCCTTCGAATGCCGCGTCCACAGCCTGGCGCGCGACCTCAGGAGCTACGCGCCGCGTCATAAGATCGCGCAGCACGCGGGTCTTGCCGAGCCCTTGGCTCTCTCGACGCCATTCCGCGAAGCTGCCAGCGAAGCGGCGGTCATTCACCACGCCAGCCTGCTTCAGACGACTCAGCACTATTTCGATGTCCTCCGCACGCGCGGCGCGTTTCTTCAGGCGCGTTTTCAGCTCGGAGACGGTATATGCGCGAGCCGATAGAGCCCGGGCCGCATAGTTCATCAATCCTTCTACGTCGAGCGGCTTCGGCGTGCGAAACGCCATGTTAACGGGTTTCCTTTAACGTCTGCCGGCGAAGGCGAACCCACTGGGGAAACAATGGAGGATTTTCCAGCCAGGTGAGCATCCACAACGCCATTTCTTCCTTTTCGAGCCGCTTCTCCGGATTGCGCGCAGCCCAGCGGGCGTGGTCCTTGGCCTCGATCACCAATCTGCGAAGCGAAGTTTTCAGCGACGCATCGCCTCGTTCATATTCCTCGAGAAAGGTCAACAGACTGGATTCTAACGCGTCGAAGGTCTCTTGCCGGACGCCTTCCACTAACGGTCCCAGCGGGACGCCCGAGTCGCGCAGAAGCCGCCGCAGGTAACTGCCCGAAATCGGATCCAGGTCGACCCGGAGCCTGGTCCATTCCCTCTCGCCGATCCGCGCCGGACGTTCCCGCTCCAGCCAGCGGCGGAGGTCAGCGCGTTTTCCCCGAGGGTTTTCTTTGGGATGCATGCCGGTAACTCGTCACGGCTTTATCGTGCGCCGCCAGGTTAGAGGAAAACACGTGGCCATCGCCGCCCGGCTTGGCGACGAAATACAGGTACTCGGTCGGGGCCGGATTGAGCGCTGCAGCGAGCGAGCTTGCGCCTGGATTCGCGATCGGCCCGGGCGGCAAGCCTGCGTGCTGATAGGTATTATAGGGATGCTTGCGGTCCAGATCCGAGCGGTGGATCGCGCCGCTGTAGCGGTTTTCGAGCAGCGCGGCGTAGATCACCGTGGGGTCGCAATCGAGCGCCATCCCGATCCGCAAGCGGTTCTGAAAAACGCTCGCCACCATCGGCCGCTCGGCCGGCGCGCCGGTTTCTTTCTCGATCAGCGAGGCGAGCGTGACGGTTTTCTGAATGTCCGCGCTCCCGTCTGGACTCAGCTTTTTCCACTCTTTGCGAAACTGGCCGGTCATCATCTGGCAGAGCGCGGCCGGAGTGGTTGCGTGCGACAAACGGTAGGTCGACGGAAACAGAAACCCTTCAAGAGTCTGGGCAGCCGGAGCTATATCGCGAATTAACGTCGGATCCTCCGCCGCGTGCAGAAAATCCTGCGCTGGCATGATCCCATCAGACTCCAGCAACCGCGCGATATCGAACATGTTCGAGCCTTCCGGGACCGTGAGACTGAAATAGTAAACGTCACCGCGTCCCAGCCGGCTAAACACTTCGGCGACGCTGGCTGCCCGATCGAACCGATATTCTCCGGCCTGAAGCGTGGCGCCAGGATGGATCGCCCGGGTGAGCCAGAACTGCCACGGGTAACGCACGACGCCCTTGTCCGCCAGTTGCTGGCCGATGGCCCGCGTGCCGGATCCCTTGGGAACCTGCAGGAAGAGATCGCCCTCGAATCCCCGGTACGGCGAGTAGAGCGAGTACAATGCTCCGCCTGCGAGCGCGAACCCGACCGCGCACAGCAAGACAACCCACCGCAACTTCAATCGAGCGTCTCCAAATTCAGAAAACTATCGAGCAGAATCTGCGCAGACAGCCGGTCGACCGCCTGAGCGCGTTTGGCGATGCTGATGCCGCTCGACTTCAGGACACGCTGGGCTTCGACAGTGGTCAGGCGTTCATCCCATAAGCGCACTTCCCGGCCGGTCCACTCCGCCAGGCGTTCCGCGAATTCGCGAGCATGTACGGATTGCCGGCCTTCGTCACCGCTCATGTGGAGAGGCAACCCTAGCAGGATCAGGGCTACGTCGTGCTCGGTGGCCAGGCGGTCCAGCTCGGCCAGGTCGGTCCGGATATTGACCCGCTGCAGCGTGGGAAGCCCCTGCGCCGTAAGGCCCAGGGGGTCGCTCAGGGCCAGTCCGATCCGCTTTTTCCCTAGATCCAGGGCGAGAATGCGGCCCTTCCGTGGATTTGCATTTGTGGGCACGCCCACTCCAATTATAGTGAAATAGGCGGCGTGTACACCCAAACCACATCGGCGGAAAGAACCCTCCGGGTTGCGATCAGCATCCTGGCAGCGGCCGGCGGTGTAGCCCTTTTGTATTACGGGCGGGTGTTTTTCATCACCGTAATCATCGCCTTCATGATCGCGTTTCTGCTGGAGCCCGCAGTGCGGCTGTTCATGAAAATCCGGATGCCGCGGGGGCTGGCGAGTTTCCTGGTCTGCGCCCTGTGGCTCGGATGCCTGTATTTCGCCGGGCTGGGACTCTACACCGAGGGGATGGCGATGCTCGACGACCTGCCGGCGTACGGGACGCGCATCAACGAACTGGTGGAAAGCGCCGCGGTCCGCGTGGAAGGCTTCGAGAAAAACGTGTACAGCACCCTGGTGCCGCGGCGTTTCCAAGACCAGAACGCTAACCAGCAAGTTCAGCCGGAGCCGCCCGGCACGCGCGGGAAGCGGAAAGCAGCGGACCCGCCACTCACGCCGCCGATTCAAGAAGTTCGTTTGCGGCAGGAGCCCACCGCGATGGTCAGCTATGTCTATGACTATCTGCGTTCGTTCTACAACGTCCTGCTGATGATGTCGTTCATTCCGTTCCTGGTGTACTTTATCTTGAGCTGGGGAGATCACCTGCGCGCGCGTCTTCTGTTCACGCTGGAGGGCGAACCGCGTTATACCGTGGGGAAGGCCTTGGACGGTGTCGGCGATATGGTACGCGCCTATGTTGTCGGCAATTTTCTGCTGGGGTTGTTGTTGAGCGTGGCCAGTGTGATCCTGTTCGCCTCCGTCAGACTGCCGTACTGGCCGGTGGTGGGCCCGCTGAGCGGATTCCTGAGCCTGGTCCCCTATATCGGAATGCCGCTGGCGCTGATTCCGCCGCTGATCTCGGCGCTTCCGAAAGGCGAGCCGGCGCTGTACCTGTTTCTGCTGGTGAGCGTCGGCCTGCTGCACCTGTTCGCCCTGAACCTGCTGTATCCGAAATTTGTCGGCTCGCGAGTGCATCTGAATCCGCTGGCGGTCACCATCGCCCTGATGTTGTGGGGCATGCTGTGGGGCGGCATCGGCCTGATTCTCGCGATTCCGATCACCGCGGGAATCAAAGCGATCTGCGACAACGTGAGCAGCCTGAAGCCTTACGGGCGGCTGCTGGGTGACTGAGCGCCATGAGCCGGCGATTCTGGATCTATTTCCTGGTTGGCCTGGCGGTGGTGGGAGTCGCGATCTGGGGCGCGCTTTACTCGAACCGCGGATCGCACCTGCAACTCCCGGGATCGATCCTCAAAGTCCGCAGTCTGCCCGACGGCAATACGGGAGCGATCGTGTTCGCGGACTTTCGGGTGACCAACACCGCGGCGATTCCGTTCGTCGTCAGCTCGGTCCAGATGAGCATGGAAACACCCTCCGGCGAGGTCTCCACCGCGGTCACGTTGTCGAAGTCTGACGTCGACAAGATCGCCGCATATTACAGGCTTCTGGGGCCCAAGTACAACGATGTTCTCGCGGTCCGCGATACGATTCCACCCGGCGCAACGATCGATCGCATGGCCGCCGGCCGGTTCAGTTTTCCGCCACGATTCCTTGATTCCCGCAAGACTCTGCGCCTGCGTATTGAAGAGGTCGACGGCGCGGTCGCGGAGATTATAGAGAAGACTCCGGCGAAGTGACCGTCCGCGTCAAAGTGATCCCGCGCAGCAAGAAGAATGAGGTTAGCGGCGAGCTAGCAGACGGGACCATTAAGGTTTACGTCACCGCGCCCCCGGAGAAAGGGAAGGCTAACGAGCAGGTGTGCGCGGTCCTGGCCGCGCATTACCGCATTCCCCTCAAGGCCGTGCGGATTCTCAGCGGGCACGGCAATCCAAGGAAGCTGGTGCGGATCGACCTTCCGGGCGGCCCTATATGACACAATCAATCGATGGCGGCCGCCGAAAGCAGCGTGGTTCCCTCGCCTCTCACGCAGTTGAGCGAAGAGGAGACTTTGTTCCAGGCCTCGGTGCGCCGTTTTGCCCGCGAGCGCCTGGCTCCGCACACGCGCGCCATGGACGAAGCAGGCGTCTTTCGTCAGGACCTGTTGCAAGAGTTGTTCGAGCTGGGCCTGATGGCCGTGGAAGTTCCCGAAGAATTTGGCGGTCAGGGCGGCACCTTCTTTCAGTCCATCCTGGCAATCGAAGAGTTGTCGCGCGTGGATCCCTCGGCCGCGGTGATTGTGGATGTTCAGAACACGCTGTTCCACAACGCGATTCTGCGCTGGGGCGATGCCGAACAGAAGCTCCGCTGGCTGCCTCGCGCAGCGAAAGATACAGTGGCGAGTTATGCGCTTTCAGAAGCCGGCTCCGGCTCAGATGCGTTCGCCTTGGCCACCCGGGCCGCGGAGGACGGGGATTGCTATCGCCTCACTGGGCGGAAACTGTGGATCACCAACGCGGCCGAAGCGGGTTTTTTCCTCCTGTTCGCCAACGTGAACCCTGAGCTTGGTTATAAAGGCATCACCGCCTTTCTCGTCGAACGGGATTTCCCGGGATTCCAGGTCGGAAAAAAAGAGGACAAGTTGGGAATCCGCGCTTCCTCCACCTGCGAGCTGATTCTGGACGATTGCCGCGTACCCAAAGCCAACGTCGTCGGGGAAGTCGGGCAAGGCTATAAAATCGCCATTGAGACACTGAACCAGGGCCGCATCGGCATCGGCGCGCAGATGACCGGCTTGGCCGCAGGAGCGCTCCATCACGCCATCGCCTACGCCAAGCAGCGCAAGCAGTTCGGAAAGCAGATCGGGGAATTCCAGGCAGTACAATTGGAATTAGCGGAAATGGCCGTGGAAGTGGAAGCATCGCGCCTCATGGTTTACAACGCCGCGCGGCTCAAGGACGC
>JAOAPR010000238.1 GCA_025463005.1 Bryobacterales bacterium
CGCTCCGGATGGTCCCTGGCCAGTCAACCTCGGGGGTGTAGGGCTGGAGATCACTGATAGCCTGAACCAGACTCGGTTCGCGCCCATCTATTTCGTCACAACGAACGCCATCAGCTATCTGATTCCCTATGGTACGGCGCTTGCTCCTGAGCTCACGGTCTTTGACAGAATGGATGGCCGATTTCCAGCCATGTCAGAATGCCCGATTCGCATGGCCGCAGACGATCCTTTTCGGCCAGGATGCGAGCGAGATCCGGAACGACGAAAGATCTTGCGCAGTTGAACGGAGACTTAGAGAGTTATGTTTGGCTCCCCAAGCAGGACTCGAACTTACGACCCTTTGGTTAACGGCAGGTCGAACTTGAAACAGCTCTGACCCTCTTGCTTCGACTCGTTCACTCTGAAGAAAAATGATAAATGGAACCAGATGTCGTTGAGAATGAGGGGCTTGACGATCTTTCGCCGAAAGTTCTGGGCACCGCATAAGCTGGGCGTCGAAGCAGGCTTGAACGAGAGACACCGCCCGGCCAACGAATGGAACCGGCGGTGCTGGGTTGGACGGTTACTTGATAGAGACGCGGTAAGCGCGTTTTCCGGCGCTGTTTTGGAAGGACTCAACGGATGTCCCCATCTTTTTCCGGAGTGTGCCGCTTAAAAAGCCGCGGACTGAGTGGGCCTGCCAGCCCGCTATTTTCATGAGGTCCTTCAGCGTAACGCCAGCAGGACGTTTAAGTAGTTCGAGAATCTTGGCTGTTTTGGTACCGTGGCGGGCAGTGCCGGGCTTCTTGGTGTGACCGGCCTCGCTGGCCGACTTTGCTTTGATCGGGGCAGCGCGGGGACGTCGTTTGGCAACACGGGCCTTCGTCGTCGCCGTTTCAGGCGTGTTCTTGGGTTGTTCTGAGGGAATCGGGCTAGTCATTTCAGCTTTCCTTCCTTGCGCGGCAATCGCCGTGTCACGACAGTGATCGCTCTGTTGCGGCAGCGAAGCAAGTCATTTCTTGAGAGGCTGCTGGAAAAGTCTGCGCTGGCGGTCCCACCGCGGTTCGCGCGCGATTTTACGCAGCCCCAGCTCTGTAATGAACCGCGCATCGGCGGCGGAGAGAAACAGAAGGTATTCCTGGATGGAGGGGGCCAGATGCAGAAGAACCATGATTTGAGTAAGGCGCGCGGGAGAAATGTGACCCAGCCGCGCGAGTTCACCGTAGGAGCACACTGTGCCCGATCTAACGAGCGCGTCCAGTTTGTGGGCTAGCGCCAGAAGCCGGGCGATACGGGGCGGGGGGCCGTACGCTTCCGGAGCTGGTTCGACCAAAAGCCTCCGCGGGGTCGGCACGCGTTGGAACGGCACCGTAAACTCAATCTTCATGCTGCGCCTCGCAAGTCTTCAGGTTCAGAGAAACGGCCCCAGTTGTTCCGTCATAGCTGACATGTTCCACCAATGCGCGCACGAGCTCGCAACGACCCTCTTCAAAGGCGTTCCAGGCTGCGTCTGAAACATTGAGTTGTTCCCGCGTCTCTTGGACGCGCAAAACTGTCCGAAACTGTTCGAGGACCGAATCTTCGATCATGCGCGCCGGCACCGACTTGGTGGGACAGGAACTCCATCCATTCTGCCGGGCTACCTGGCAGACGTAATAGCGATACCGCCGACCGGGTTTGGCCGTGTAGGTGGGAACCATCGGCCGTTGGCAGTTCTTGCAGAGCAGCAGACCGGCCAGTAAGGCGTTCTGGAGGGCGCGAATTGCTCCTGTTTCCCTGCGGCGACCGGCACGAAGTTCAGCATTGACTACTTCCCACACCGACGGATCGATGATCGAATGATGCTCACCAGGGTAGATGGCACCCCGATGTTCGACTTTGCCGGCATAGACGGCGTTGGTGAGCAGCCGGCGTACCGACGCCTTAGCGAAAGCTCGGCCGGCATGCACCGTTCTCCTTTTCGACTTCCAGGACTTCGTCTTCCACCGCCGTCGCGTGAGCTCCGCGACGACCGCCGAAAGAGAATGGTGTTGGGTGAACAGCCCGAAGATCTGACGGACTCTTCTGGCTTCCGCCTCATTGACGATCAGCCGCCCACCCGCGGGATCGACATCGTAGCCGAGCACCGGCGTGCCGCCGACCCATTTGCCTTTGCGCCGTGCCGCCGACATTTTGTCGCGCGTGCGCTCGCCGATGATCTCGCGTTCAAATTGAGCAAACGAAAGCAGGATGTTGAGGGTCAGGCGGCCCAGGGACGTCGTGGTGTTGAACTGCTGGGTTACCGAAACGAAGCTAACCGAGCGCTGATCGAACCGGTCCACCAATCGTGCGAAATCGAGAAGCGACCGGCTCAGCCGGTCCACCTTATATACAATGATGCAGTCGATTCGGCGGGCGTCGACGTCTTCAAGCAGTTGCTGCAGGGCAGGGCGGTCGAGATTTCCTCCGGTAAAGCCGCCGTCATCGTAGTGGGTGGATAAAAGGGTGAAGCCAAGATGCTTCTGGCTTACGATATAGGCTTCGGCGGCCTCGCGTTGGGCATGAAGTGAATTGAAGTCCTGATCGAGGCCCTCCTCGGTAGATTTGCGGGTGTAAATAGCGCAACGAACTATAGGCGCACTCTTATGCATTTCGCCGCTCCGCGAGACCAAAAAACAAGAGGCCATTCCAGCGGGTGCCAGTAACCTCGCGGGCGATTGCACTTAAGGAACGGTAATGCCGTGATTCATATTCAAATCCTTCAGTACCTTAACCACGATCTGCCGATCGCCCACGCGGCGTGTCAGCGTCGCGCCAGGACCCGGTAACCTTCCATCCTTCGATGGTCGTGTGCGATCGACGACTGAGGAATCGGAATCCGGTCGGCCCAAGAATTCCTTGGGCGCCCGGATACGAAGATCTCGATCGTCAGCAATCTCAGTCGCTCGGTGACGGGCCCTTTCACTCAGGTCTCCCTCGGCATTGGCCTGAAGGCGCCAGGCGATGCGGCGAAACAGGAACTGCTTGTTCGAGGATTTCGAATCCTCGCCAAACAGTTCCCTATATCGCTTCTGGAGCGCTGCGACCTTCGATTGTGGCAGCCCATCTATGACTGCAATAACGGTTGGGTCCATGTGTGTGTCCTTTCTCCGGCTGTTAACCAACAGCTCCATGGACGCTCTGTCTCGCCCTAGAAATCAAGCGCGGGCAGGGAAGTCAGGGAGTTGACTTCTCCGCAATTAAGAGCGTGGTATGGTGTCCCCAAACCGCGGGCACGCTCTTGCGAATGAGCTGCTTTGACTCGTCATGCCGCTTAGAAGATGGCCGGTCCCGATCGCTCACCCATCTGCGGTCGCATCGGAAACTCGCGTGCGATGTAGTATCCGAGCGCATCACTCACGTGCGAGCGCATCGGGTCGGATTTATCCAGTTCGACCAGCGAATTTCCGTGGGGATCCGTTTTCCAACACACCTGCTCGAGATCTCGGATGAGGTGCTTACAGTGTTCGTGGATCATAACCCGATGCTGACCAGCATGATTTCGCAGCATGGCATTGACACAGTTGACACGATCTTTCACCATGGGGTTCGTACTCGGTACGCGGTAAGTGACGTTAAAGCGATCACGATAGCGGCCGAAAAACTCCTTTACGATCTGCCAATCCGTACGGGAGGCCGAGGTGTGACGTTGCTCTCCAGTGGAATCGCCGTATACCTGGACATGCAGCAGGGATCCAGCATTCCATTTCTCGGTCCGGCTCAAGAACTCTTCGCAGGCGGCCAGCGTATTTGAGTCCGGCAAGATGAGTTCTTCCAGGACGGCCACCACGCCATGCGAGACCTGCGTGAGCACCGAGCACAGTGGATTCATGTTGAAGTCGAGCGACCAGCGTAGTCCGAGCTGGGGATTAAATCGGTAGTTTTTCACGTTGTGAATACGGTCAAAAGCATAGTAGGCCCGACCTACACCCAGAGTTTCGAACCTCGCTTCAAACTCTTGGCGGTAGGTGCGCTCGTCCATCTCATGCGTCGCGCTTTCCAATTCCTCGCTCGGGACGTTGCCGCCCTGCTCCGTTGTGTACTGGAAGGTTGCCCAATTCGGGCGTTCTTGAGCCGCCTCGTATAGATCGAAGAAGTGATTGCGGCCGTGTGGTGTCCCGATGAATAGAGCCCGCCCTTGTTTGTCAGCCAGCGCCGGGCGCAGCACTTCTGTCCATGCCTCCGGTGCCATTGAAGCGTACTCATCTAATACTAAAAAGTCGAGACCATCGCCCCGAAGTGATTCGTAGTTATCGGCGCCACGCACGCAAATGGTGGAACCCCAAATGAGCTCGATTCGGAGATCGGTCTCGTTGGGCTTCGCGGCCCAATATGGCCGCGTCATTTCCTTGAGAGGTTTCCAGGCTATGCGCTTTGCCTGCTTATACGTGGGTCCCACGTACCAGACCAAACGGCCCCGAACCGATGCTGCTTGGCAAAGTTCCACGAGCGCCAGATACGTCTTGCCAAATCGTCGGCCCGCGACCAGCACCTGAAAACGCTGCTCGCTATCGAAGACGTCCCATTGCGGGTGTTTGAGTATGATCTTCACGCTGCCTCCTTATCGCGTGCCACCACAAAGTCAGGGATAGTTACGGGGCGGTTCTCCCGCGCCCCTTTCGCTCGCCAGCCCGCTTGGCGATTGAGCCAATGCATACTTACGCTGGGATACGCGCCAGATTCTGCCAGCTCGAAAAGGGTTTTCCGAACCTTGTATTCGGCCCCGATCCGTCCGCGATCGAGCTCTTCACGGAAGTGTTTCCGCAAAGTCTTCGGGGAACGAAGACCCACCTCCGTAGCCATATCTTCCTGACGAACGCCATAGGAAGACATCACCGTGACCCAGCGACGCTCTTCTTCGCTGGGATGAAACGCTTTTCTTGCCATTGTTACCTCGCTAAAAGTAGATTTAACGACTGCGCAGCCATTCAGAAATCGCACAGATAATTACGCTCTCTTCCGCTGCTGGCAGCCCTCGGACATTTAATCGATATCTCCGTCTAGAAAACAGTGTGGCCACGGCCTGCACAGGGCTCACGGCTCAACAAGGTCGTGGCAAAAGCGCCTGCGGGGGAATTCCGAAGGCGCTCTCGACCACACTCTGTGCTGCAGAAGCACGGATCTGAATTTCAGGCCGCCTTTTTTTCTCTGGCAACCACGAAATCGGGAATCGCCGCAGGCGGAACATCTCCGTTCCGCTTCTCGTTCCAACCGCCACGAGCTTTCAACCAGAAGATGCTTGCAATCGGAGTTTTGCCGTCACAGGCCATGTCAAGAAGCGTCTTGCCGACCTTGGCGTTGGCTTCGAGTGGCCCCCTGGAGATTTCTTCCTTGTAGTATTTCCGGAGCGTCTTTTCTGAAACACGGAGTAGGCGGGCGATATCGCGCGGTTCAGTGCCAACCGCGGCTAGAGATTTGACCTGGCGACGCTGGTCTTCGGTGGGCGTCAGCTTCTTTCGGGGCATGGCTGCACGTCCTCCGTTTGCTTGCGCTCTGCCGCAACCTCTTCGAAGGTGCGGCCACCTTCGTCTAATACCGCTTTCTTGCCAGTTAGATTCTGCCAGCGCTTGACGATGACATCGACGTAGCAAGGGTCGAGTTCCAAACCGTAGCAGAGACGATCGGTGAGTGTCGCTCCTATCAAACTGCTACCGGATCCTAAGAAGGGGTCGTAAACAATTTCCCCGACTCGGGTGTTGTTCAGAATGGCTCGGCGTGGGAGTTCGACCGGTTTTTCCGCGCTATGTCCGGTCGCCGGTTCCTCGTGAGAGCCCCCGAAGGGATTCAAATTTGGAACGTCCCAAACGGTAGACTGCTTCCGATCTCCGCACCAATTCGATGACTTTCCCTTGCGTACCGCGTACCAGCAACTCTCGTGCTGCCAATTAAAGTCTCCTCGGCTGAGTGCGAAGTGTTGTTTCCGCCACACAATCTGCGCACGGATGCGAAAGCCGGCGGCTTCAAGTCCCGCGGCGACCTCCGGCGCGTGGAGGCCGGCGTGCCACACATAGGCGACATCCCCGGAAAACAGTTTATACGCCTCGGTCCAATCTACGCGGTCGTCATTCAGGATCACGCCAGTTTGCCGCTGCTGTCCTAATCCCGCGCGCTCCCGCCAGTTCGCGTCGTATTTCACACCATAGGGAGGATCCGTCAGAAGGAGCGTGGGCCGATCTTGTCTCAGCAGCTGGGCAACTGCTTCCGAAGAAGTCGCGTCGCCCGCGAGCACTCTGTGCGAAGAAAGCTTCCACAAGTCGCCCGGCCGGCTGACGGCGCTCCCAGGAGGGTCCGAAGCCATATCGGCCGACGGTCCGGCGGCATCGGGAAACAGGAACTCATCGATTTCGAACGGATCGAAACCCGTCAAGCTCAAATCAAAATCGAGAGCGTTCAGGTCGGCCAGTTCCAGAGCTACGAGTTCTTCGTCCCAGGAAGCCCAATTCACCGAGCGGTTCACCAGCAGCCGGAAAGCCTTCACTTGCGCCTCCGACCACTCATCACAGAAGATGACAGGCACTGCCAGCATCTTCAGTTTCAGCGCCGCTTTAAGACGCAGATGCCCGTCGACCACCTCGATCTGACCTCCGCGACGGCGCGCAAGAATTGGAACTTTGAAACCAAATTCCTTGATTGACGCGATCATCCGATTGACGGCGCGATCGTTCTTGCGAGGATTTCGATCGTAGGGAGTTAGTTCACCGATAGCAATTTCAAAAACTTCCATTGCGTGTACTCTTTTCCGGCAAGCCAGCCTCGACGTCGTTGGTGGTATGGTCCGGACGTCCTTCCGCGTCCGTTGACCGCCTCGGAGCACCGGTTATTGTGCTTACCGTCCATCCAATCGAGGGGGGCAAAAGATTAACAGGGTGGCTGGGATACAGGCTGGGATCAAACGATCGAAGGGCAGCGCACAAAAAGCACAGTGGGCGCCAGGCTTAGCTCACGCGGTGGGTGTTGAATCCACGAGGTTAGAAAACGCCTCTTGGATTCCCTTAAGATCCTTTGCCAGTCCTCGGCCATCCCTTGGTGGTCCCGGCAGTTCCTTTTTTTCGTTTTCAGAACATCCGGGTTCGCAAAGAGTTCACCGCATGCGCGGTCTTCAATTTACCGTAGGTTTAACATCGACAAGGTGTTACGGGTTATCGGTTACCCTGGAGTCTTGCCGGCTATGGGCGCCAATCCGCAAATTAATACCGTTTTCCTCCTTTATATAGGACGGTAATAATTCTCCGGAGACCGGTTCGTCTGAGGTGCGTGGGGAGCCACATGTCTTGGTGCGAACCGTCTCTCCCTATTAGTTCACGCGGAATGCGTTAGAACGCGCAAACACGGCGGGTTCTCGCGA
Source organism: Bryobacterales bacterium (assembly GCA_025463005.1). GTDB lineage: Bacteria > Acidobacteriota > Terriglobia > Bryobacterales > Bryobacteraceae > Palsa-187. The sequence continues at coordinate 7,343 of JAOAPR010000238.1, forward strand.
AGTTGTCCGGTCTCCGTTTCTATGGACTTGGCTTCGAGGCGGTCTCCGGACGCGGATTCGGGCAAGAGTCTCCGGAAGCGGCTTTTGGGTTGCCCGTTATTTAACGGCTAGCTGGTTGGGCCTGCACCGGGGCTGACCAGCATGAAGCAGCTTGTCGACGATAGGGCGTCATTTCTCGTCAACCCGAAACGACTCTCGTCTACGGTGGTTCTGATCAAACGGATCGCGGTTAACCGAAGCGATGTGGTTCGAGATGGAATGAGAAGGCCGGCTTCCCGCGGGATGCGATAAGCTCCCGATGATCGCGCACTCGACGTGCAGAAAGGAAACCGGCCATGAAGAAGGATATCACTGAATCGAAAAGCTCGAGGAGAGGCTCCGTGAGGAAGAAGCAGCCTCTGGAGCTGACGATCGGTGTGGACCTCGGGGACAAGAGCAGTCGCTATTGCGTGCTGGATCGTGAAGGTAACGTGCTGCTGGAGAGAAGCATCGCGACTAGCAAGAATGGTTTAGCACAAGCGTTTGCGAGTATGGGTGCCAGCCGCATCGCGATTGAGGTGGGAACACACTCGCCGTGGATCAAGCGGCTGTTGGAAAGCTGGAATCACGAGGTGATTGTGGCGAATGCCCGACGGGTGAAACTGATCAGCGAAAGTACGCGCAAGGACGATCGGCTGGATGCGCGTACGCTGGCGCGGTTGGCCCGAGTAGATCCCCAGTTGTTGTCGCCGATCCGGCATCGCAGTGAAACGGCGCAGGGACACCTGGTGATGATCCGGGCCCGCGCTGGGTTGATTGAGATGCGGACCAAGCTGGTGAACTCAGCGCGCGGGCTGACCAAGTCCATGGGTGAACGTCTGTCGAGTTGTGACGCCGATCAGATGTCGGCCAAGCGTCTGGCGGGATTGCCACCCGCACTGCAAGAAGCGTTGCAACCGCTGATGACGGCCGTGGAAACGGTGACGCTGCAGATTCACGATTACGATAAGAAAATAGCCAAATCGCCCGGAGCGAGTATCCGGAGACGGCCCGCTTACGGCAAGTGAAGGGGGTGGGAGATTTAATCTCGCTGTCGTATGTGCTGACGCTGGATGATCCACGACGATTCCACCGGAGCCGGGACGTGGGCGGTTTCTTGGGATTGCGACCCAAGAGACGAGACTCCGGAGAGAGCCGGCCGCAGCTGCGGATCACCAAGGAAGGTGACCCGTATCTGCGCAAACTTCTGGTGCAGGGAGCGCAATACATATTAGGTTGGCGGGGACCGGAAACGGATTTGCGACGCTGGGGCCTCAAGCTGGTGGCGCGCGGCGGCAAGAATGCGAAGAAGCGCGCAGTAGTTGCGGTGGCTCGCAAACTGGCGTTGCTGTTACATAGGTTGTGGATTACCGGCCAACCTTATGAGCCGCTGCGCCACGGTCGAGCAGCTTCGAGTTCATCAGTGGCCGCGTAGCCGAATCAAGATGGAACAGCATGATTTCTGAAGACCGCCGAGTTCGGGTGACTGCGTGGGTAGGACTGGCCGAAACGCCGATTTCGGCGCCAAAGGCCGCGTTCGAGATAGCAGCACCCGTTTCATAAATCGAGGACCCCAACTGGCACGGAGCAGATCGCTCCACACGTAGTGCG
>JAOAPR010000265.1 GCA_025463005.1 Bryobacterales bacterium
GCTTCGGTGCCAATTTCGTAATAGGGGTCGGCTTCTTACTGTTGGTTATAGATCTTATCGAGAGCTATGACTGGAATCATTGATGTGCAAAAAGGGGGGGCGGCCCGACCATTGTTCCAGAGCAACGACTCTGTTGCTCTGTGGTCCACAAAACAATCAATCTGCCATCACGCAATTTGTCTAAGGCAGTGATGTGGGAACAATCGCCCGAATCACGGCTGGCTCAGGATTGATTTGTGTCGGCATTTCGCCGTCTCAATGCTGCTGGCATCGGGAGACCGGAGTAGACCCGCCGGCTGTTAAACAGAGAGTCAGAGAGTTGTGTTTGGCTCCCCGAGGAGGACTCGAACCTACAACCCTTCGGTTAACAGGCGAATGTGCCACCGAGGGAACGGGCGGCGCCCGGGGGAGGCAGCTACTGTGGCGTTGCTCGCCAGTGGAATCGCCCCATATACCTGGACACTCAGCCGAGATCCAATGCTCCATTTCTCGGTCCGGCTTAAGAACTCTTCGCAGGCGGCCAGCGTATTTGAGTCCGGCAAGATGAGTTCTTCCAGGACGACAACCACGCCGTTCAAGGCCTGCGTTAGCACCGAGCAGAGTGGATTCATATCGAAGTTAAGTGCCCAGCTCAGTGCCATCCGGCCACTGAACCGGTAATTCTTCACGTTGTGCACGCGGTCAAAAGCATAGTAGGCCCGGCCTACACCCAGAGTTTCGAACCTCGCCTCAAACTCTTGGCGGTAGGTGCGTTCGTCCATCTCCTGGGTAGCGCTTTCCAACTCCTCGGACGGAACGTTGCCTCCTTGTTCCGTTGTGTACTGGAAGGTTGCCCAATTCGGGCGTTCTTGGGCGGCCTCGTAAAGATCGAAAAAATGATTGTGACCGTGCGGCGTCCCGATGAACAGAGCGCGACCTTGTTTGTCGGCGAGCGCCGGGCGCAGCACTTCTGCCCACGCCTGGGGCGCCATAGATGCGAACTCGTCGAGAACGAGAAAATCCAAGCCATCGCCGCGCAGCGAATCTTAATTATCGGCTCCGCGCAATGGGATGGTTCCTCCCGACGTCAACTCGATCGTCAAATCGGTTTCATTGGGTAGCTTGGCCCAATAGCCCTTGGTCATCCATTTCAGTGTTTTCCAAGCGACCCTTTTACCCTGACGATAGGTGGGGCATACATACCATGCAATCCGCCCCGGACCCCAGGCTCCGCGGATCAGTTCGGTCAATGCCAGATACGTTTTCCCAAACCGCCGGCCGGCAACCAGGATTCGAAAACGTTGTTTGCACCGAAAAATTTTCCCCTGCCGGGATTTCAAACGAATCTTCATGCCGCTCCCTCTTCCATCACCACCACAAAATCAGGGACCGCGGCGGGGGCGATATCAGAGTTCGGCTTTTCGCGCCAACCTCCTCTAACCTTCATCCAGAAGATGGTGCAGGCTGGCTCTTCACCCGATGTCGCCATTTGATAGAGCGTTTGGCCCACCTGGGCTGTGGCTTCGATCGAGCCGCGCGTCAGTTCTTCGCGGAAGTGTTTCCGCAACGTTTTTGCGGAGCGCAGCCCGATCACTTTGGCAATGTCTTCATGCTTGGTGCCATAGGCGGCCAGGGACCTCACCGTAGTGCGGTGAAGATCGGTAGGTACGAACTTGGGTCTGGACATGGTATTCCTCTCGAAAAAAAGTTTTGTGAATGCATACGATTTTGGTCAGGCCGCTGGGATTACACGCAGTGCTTTGATTTCCTCGAAGCTCCTGCCGTCGCCTTCAAGCGTTGCCGCCCGGCCGGTGAAAACTTGCCATCTGCGGACGATCAGATCGACGTACTTGCGCTCGATCTCGAGACCGTGGCAAACGCGGTCGTTCATTTCTGGTGCGATCAACGTGGTTCCAGACCCGAGAAAGGGATCGTAGACGACTTCTCCAAACTCGGTGTGATTCAGAATCGGCCGCCGCATGAGTTCCACTGGCTTCTGGGTCCCATGACCGGTGGGGGTTTCATCAGCGTTTTTTCCCGAAAGGATTCAGGCTGGCCACCGACCACAACGTCGATTGGGTCCGGCTTCCTCGCCAGTGAGATCCGTGGCCTTTGCGGACCGCCATCCAGACTGGCTCGTGCTGCCAGTGATACATACCGCGGCTCAGGACGAAGTTGGGTTTTGCCCAAATGATCTGGGAACGAATTTCAAATCCTGCTGTCGTCAGGTGGGAGGCCACCTCAGCGGCATGCAGACCAGCATGAAAGACATAAGCCACGTCACCGGGGAATAGGATGAATGCTTCCGTCCAGTCGACTCTATCGTCGTTGGCCACCTTACCCACTTGGACCGGCTTACACAGGCCAGCTTCGCCCCGCCATTCAGGGTCATATCCCACGCCGTAGGGTACGTCGGTCACCATGAGCAAAGGGTGGGAGTCCGCAAGCAGTCGTGTCACGTGCTCGGAATTCGTCGCATCGCCGCACAGCACTCGGTGAGGACCGCACTGCCACAGCTCGCCTGGTTCCGTTATGATTTTGGAAGTTCCACCCTCGCGTGCGTCGGCGTAATTCTCTGCGGCGGGATCGATCAATATTTCGTCGATTTCTCGTTGCAAGAAACCGGTGAAGTTCAGTGGAAACTCGGCCGTTTTCAGCGCCACGATCTCGTTTTTCAGAGCTTCCGGCAGCCAACCGGTGTCCTCGTGCGACCGGTTGTCCATCAGGCGATACCCGCGGACCTGGTCCGGCGTCAGATTATCGGCCACATGGACCGGGACCTGTTCAAGCCCCAGCTTCCGGGCACCCAGCCACCTCACGTGACCAGCTATTGTGACCCCCTCGCCATCGACGACGATTGGTTGGCGAAAGCCGTATTGAGCGAGCGATAGAGCCACTTTATCAATTGCGGCTTGCCTTATCTTGCGCGGATTGCCCGGATAGGGCCTTACGCGGTCAATGGGCCATAGTTCGATCTTCATGTTTCTTCCTTTTAAATCAGGTAATTAGAACCGACGTGCCGCGCCCAGGGTTACCTCCGGTGCGCCCGGACATACGTCTGGCAGCGTCCCCTTGGCTGTCCAAAGTGTTCAGCGCAATAGATTGAGCAGCGTTGACGTCTTATAAGGAGTCAGTGTGTGGATCGCACTTCGGCGGTTTCAGGAGAGCGCCTGAAAGGGCTCCTAGATGGCGCCAAATCTTCACAGCGGTTCACTAGGGTCATACAGCCCTTCGCGGCGTTTTGGACACACGCTAGAACTATTTTTTGAAAAGATTCTTTCGCTCATGGTTCATCACGAGGCGTAGGAGCTCCAACTCTTTCCCCTGGTATCTGTGGGTATAGGTCCATAGTCCTCCCCAGGGTTCGCCGTTAGGCAGGCGCTCACGATAGACCGAGTGACTCGACGTTCTGGGCTTCCAGGTGGAATCGGCGATTGCCGCAGGGCGCAGCTTTTGTGCTGCGCGTCGAAACCTCCTGCTAATAGCGTTCACCTCACTTGCGCTTATCGGCTTGCGGATGCCGTCGGTGAGATGTGACTGAATCTCCGACCACTTGCGGCCCTCGGCCTTGGCATTCATAACAGCAATCGCATTGTTGCTGAAGCGGGAGACCTCAAGCATTTTTGGAAAGTCGGCGACGTAGAGTTCGTCGCCGCTCTCCGTGGAATCGCGTTCGATAGGATTGTTAGCGCCGTTCCATTTCTCGTCGGTTTGGTAATCCCGTTCGTAAATCCGCCGGGTGGCAGTATTGATGTAAGCCCAGGGCTTATCTATTGGACTAATCAGGTGTTGCCAATGGGTCTCGGTGATCGCTCGCATCAGGAGCTGCGACGAGAGCGGCTCGTCTAGCCGCTTGCCCTCGCGGGCATAGCGGTGCAACTTCTCCGATTCAACCGCTCGGCTGAGAAACATGCGTACCCGCCAGTCGTGTTGCACCGCACGCTTCAAAAACCCGAGAGTTCTATAAGCACTAGTGGGCCGCAGGGCACGCATAATGTGCAACGGGAGTATCCCGAACCAAACGCCTCGCACAGTGACGTAGTGGGATACCGATGTGAATGATTCATCCAGGTCGATTGACCAGACGATGATCTCCAACCCATGCTTCGTAGCTACTGCATGGAGGCTCCTGCGGCAGTCCTGATAGTAATGCTCCCAATTGATGTGCCGGAAATCTTGGGTGTCTTCGGATAGCGGGATCTTCAATTCAACGCGTGTGCAATTTCTCTTCTCGTCCGGCGCGATCGAAGAGCTGTATTCAAACTTGTGAACCATGGTTTCTCCTGGTTGCGCGGCGCCGCCGGTCGCGGAAGATATAACGATCGATCGTTTTCCGGTCATTGGCGCCACACCCCCTAATCGAAGGGGCCCTGGAAAAAACAGTTTTGGTCAGTGCATGGCGGATCCAGACCCAAGAAGGGCCTCTTTGGGTGGGATATCCCACGACGGGTGGTCATCATCTGCCAGCATTTCCAGAGGAGCTAAGAGTGGGACTGGTTTGGATAGGATTTGCGGCAATCTGGCGTCGCCAAGTGTCAATTTCGCGCGACGACGGTGCAGTTTTGCGTCGTTTAAGCCGCTCGTATCGGCGACCCTGCGATTCGGCCGCGCAGTCTGGGGGGCCTATTTGACGCGTCAAGTGGCAGCCCGCCAGGGATGAGTTTTTGCCGTTGAGCTTCCAGTGTAAATTAGAAGAGTCGAGGCTGATCCTTTAGCTAAGTAGTTGAAAAAAAGAATCTTTTGGCTCCGCTCGCCGGAAGTTTGCTAACACCCATGCTGTCCTTCTTATAGACGGTAAAAACCGTCTCCAGAGACGAGTTCGTCTGCCCTAAGTGGGGAGCCACTTAATTGGGTGCGAACCGTCTCTCTCCGTTAGTTCACGCGGAATGCTTCAGAATGCGCAAACATGCGGCGTTTTGGCGAGGTTCGCCCGTCTCCGTTTCCAACGGCTTGGGCCGGAGATCGGTCTCTGGGCGGGGATGAGGGCGAATGTCTCTGGTGGCGGCTTTTGGGATGCCCGTTATTTAACAGCTAGCGTCCAGTGCGATTCGTATCGCCGCCTGCGGTGTTTGTTGGTGGAGTGCGCGCATCACGTGCTACGAAAGAATGCTCCGGACTGCATGTTGAAACGATGGGGCCAGCGCTTGTGTGAACGGGGCGGGAAGAACTCTCGCAAAAGGGCGCTGGTCGCGGTCGCGCGTAAGCTCGGCGTGCTTCTCCATAAACTGTGGGTTACTGGCACCGAGTACGATCCGCTATTCGGCTGTCCCAAAGCGGAGCGATCAGCGGCGTAGTTCGTTTAGGAAGTTCAGAAATGCTTTCTTTGTAACCTTGAAATGGAACGAGAGCGCAGACCGAGTTCTGGTGACTGCGATGTTTGGCTTGGCCTGAAGTGTGAAGGCCGACGATGAGTGAGCAGCACCAGCCTTAAGTTCCGGACCCCAACGTGCATCGAGCCCCATCACGGCGCTCAAATACGAATGCGAATGGAAGCCGCGCGGTACCTCCGGTCTGGGGACGTGGTGCCTGCAACGACGGAGCCGGCATGAACGGGGTAGCCAAGATGGCAGCATTCATCCGGCACAACATACCGGCAAGCAAACCCGGTAGTTTGAGCGCGCAGGACTCTTATGATGTGGCCGCTTTCATCCATGGCAAGCCCCATACGGTCTTCAACCGTGCTTACGCGAGCTACTGAGTTGCGCTGCGTTCTGAGATAGCAT
>JAOAPR010000010.1 GCA_025463005.1 Bryobacterales bacterium
CCACAAGTAAGGTCTTGTTGGATCTCGTCCCGAAGTATTTCGATCCACGGGCCGTTAGCGCCGTCTCGGGAAGCAGAGAGGAAGTGACGGAACTACTCAAGCTGCCGTTTGACTTCATCTTCTTCACCGGCAGCGTCAAGGTGGGGAAGATCGTCATGGAGGCGGCTGCAAAGAATCTGACCCCCGTGCTTCTCGAACTGGGCGGCCAGAATCCGGCATTTGTTGACGCGACCGCGAACATTCCCGACGCGGCTAAGAAGATTGTCTGGGGTGCCACGGCGTGGGGCGGCCAATGGTGCACCTCGCCCGGATACGCCTACGTCCACGAATCGATTGCCGAGAAGTTTGTTGAAGAGTGCAAGAAAGCAGTGGTCGAGTTGTACGGGACCCATCCGAAGAACAGATCCGACGACTACTCCCGCATCGTCAGCCCCAAAGCGGTCGAGCGCCTCGCTGGCCTCATTGATCAAAAGAAAGTGGTCGCCGGTGGGAAGTCCGAACCCAAATCACGCTACATCGATCCGACTATCCTTTATCCGGTTACGTGGGACGATCCCATCATGGAGGATGAAATCTTTGGCCCGCTTCTCCCAATCCTCGTCTACAAGGACATTGATGCTGCCATTCGTGAGGTGAAGAAGCGTCCAAAACCTCTTTCCGGCTTCCTTTTCAGCCGTGACCAAAAGGTGATCGAACACTTCCTCGCGAGCTTGTCCTTCGGCGGCGGAGCGATCAATCAGGTGAACATTCACTTATTCATCGAAACCATGCCTTTCGGGGGAGTTGGATACTCCGGCATCGGCCACTATTACGGTAAGGCTGGCTTTGATGCGCTCACGCACGCGAAATCGGTCCTGATTTCACCTCCTGAGGTAGCCATCGAGCATTTGTTCCCTCCCTACACGGAGGAGAAGGTAAAAGCCCTCAGCCAGTGGTTTGAATACTAAAGGGAAAGCTCGCCCTGACCAACAACGATCACGACAATGAGAAAGGAAGAATATGATTTTAGCGGGAATCAAAGTACCCGATACAAGTCTGGTCCGCGAGGCGATTGAGTTGGCCCGGAGTTCGTCAGAGCCATACCTTTTCAACCATGTGATGCGCTCCTGGCTATTTGGCGTTGTGCTTTCAGCAGGCGCCGAGCTTGCGCCGGATCCTGAGCTCTTGGCCGTATCCGCCGTTCTGCACGATCTCGGTTTGACCGACCGCTATGCGGCGGCGGATCGGTTCGAGGTTGACGGCGCCAATGCGGCGCGCGCGTTTCTAAAGGATCGCGGTGTCTCGACGCAGCAGATGCAACTTGTGTGGGATGCCATCGCCCTCCACACAACTCGTTCCATAGCTCTTCACAAAGAGCCTGAGGTCGTAATGACCCATTCAGGAATCGCGGTCGACTTCCTCGGCGCCGGCCTTGATCGAGTCCCGCTGGACAAACAACGCGCGATCCTCGCCGAGTTTCCCCGGTTGGCAATCAAGAACCGGCTCCAAACCTGCCTTTGCAACGTCGTTCGCCGGAAGCCGGAGACCAGCTTTGACAACGTCCTTCGGGATTTCGGCAGCCGGTATGTCGAGGGGTTCACGGCTCCGAGCTTCGCGGACCTCTTCGCAAACGCACCATTTTCCGAATAGGCAAAAGACTGGGTAGGGAAGACATCACGTCATGAATGTGTTTCGCGCCGCTCTTACGAGCGACTTCTGGATCACCGGGATCGCTATTCTTCGCTACCTCCCTCGGGCGTTTCACGTGAAGCATGTTGATGGAGCTCTTTTTTTTACCGAGGGAAAACGGCAGGAGTATCGCCGGCGTGTAGAGAGTGTGGCGCCCGACTCGAAGCGTCAGTGGGGAACCATGGAGGTTGACCAGATGCTACACCATCTCAACTTGGCGTGTGGAGGCTCGCTGGGCTTCTACGACCTTCCCGATGAGAGTTATTTGACTTCCCGGACGCTTTTCAAATGGATTCTCGTCGATTGGTATTCGGAGCAGCCGACGGGCTTGCGACTTCCCAAGGGCTTTAAAATCCCACATTCGCAAAGATTTGAGTTCGTATACGAGAAATCACAACTGCTGAAAAGTTTAGACGCCGATTGGAACGCACGAACTGCAGATGCTTGGAAGCCTCATCCAATGTTCGGCAAGATGACGCCAACGGAGTGGGGTAAGCTCTTACAGATTCACGTGGATTACCACCTGAGGCAGTTCGCGGCCTGATCAAGAGATCCAAGTATCAAGGGTAAAAAGGAAGGCTGAGTTATGACAAGAGATCACATCCGACACACGCTGGAAGTCATCTTCGACCAAGTCTTCAACCAGGGCCGAGCTGATCTGCTTCCGGGTCTCGTTTCTGGGCCATACATCCAGCACAATCCGCTTTTTCCGAATGGGCTAGACGGCATCATGGGCTACATCAAGCAGGCCGGGCCAATTCCCTGCGAGGTGAAGCGCATCGCTATCGATGGCGACCTGGCGTTTGTACATGTGCGTTACTTGGACTGGGGAGGTCAGGAGACTGCTGGTGTCGACATCTTCCGCTTCGATGCCGATGGCAAGATCGTCGAGCACTGGGATGTACTGCAACCCGTGCCGGCTATGCGACAAGACGCTTTTCTATTGGTCAAGCAAGACCATCCGCCGGACTGGTACGCCACGGTGAAGGAAAGGGCCCTACCCCTTCAGCTCGCACGGTGATCTTTGCTTCGAGCGCTTTCGATTGACTGACTGAGACGGCAACAATGGCGGGCGGTGATAAAATACGTGCAGTGGAAAAATCAACCCCGCATGGCGTTTACGAGGTTCTGGCGCAGTGGGACAGAGAGGCTGGCGTCTGGGTCGCCGAGAGCGAGGATGTCCCCGGCCTTGTTGCTGAGGCCGATTCACCTAATGTTCTGGTTCAGAAACTAAGGACTCTTATCCCCGAGTTATTGGAGTTGAACGGCGTCCCCAACGACCAGACTGCGAGTTTCCACATACTGTACCAACACGAAGATAGCGGCGTGCTCACCTTCTGATGGCCAGTTACACCCCGCGCGTGAAGGAGATTCTTCGCGCGCATGGATGTCACTTTGAGCGGCCGGGCCGAGGTGACCATGAAATCTGGTAGAGTCCGATCACGCAACGGCGTTTTCCTGTAGACGGAAAAATCCTGTCCCGGCACACCGCCAACGCGGTGCTGAGACAAGCCGATATTGCAAAACAATTTTGACTTACGCGTGTCGAGCTATCGTGCGGGTCCAGTGCGAAAGGCGGGATACGCAAAACTGGCAACTCGCGATACATCCAAGCTGGGTGCCCAGCGTGGATGAGCGTGCCGGATTTCTCCGGAAGTATCATATGGGAAAGGGTTGTGGCAGTTCGAGTATTGTGCGTTTAGGCCGCAAAAGTTCGAAACGTGTCCAGGATGGGGAGGCATCCTGCAACTTCTTGATCTCACGCTATCCGGTTGATTTCATTACGGCCACCTCAGGCATTTCTTCCGGATTTCGCTCCATTTGACCGTGACCCCGGTGTGGACTCGAACTCTTGACACGAATTCGGCCGGCCAGCACTCCCAGATGACTGGCACTGGTCCGCTGTGCTCGCCAACTTCCGGATTCCGACCATCCATCCAATGGTCCGGTGGTTCAGGTAAACAGTACGGCGTTACTCGCGATCTATGCGGGTTAGCCCGGGTAAGCCCTCCAGCAAGAGGAATCCTCCATGATTCGGTGGGGTATAATCGGGACCGATCCGAATATGCCCCTCCGGGCTGGCACTCTCATTGGACCGTACGAGATTCTCGCTCCCCTCGGGGCCGGGGGCATGGGTGAGGTGTACCGCGCTCGGGACGGTAAGCTGGGCCGGGATGTCGCTCTGAAAGTGATTCCCGACGCCTTTGCGCTCGATGCCGACCGCATGGCCCGCTTCGAGCGCGAAGCGAAAGCGCTGGCCTCGCTCAACCATCCCAACATCGCTGCCATCTATGGCATCGAGCAGGGCGCAATCGTAATGGAGCTGGTGGATGGCGAGGATCTCAAGTGCCCCGTCCCCATCGAGACGGCCATACACTACGCCCGTCAAATCGCCAGCGGCCTGGAAGCCGCCCACGAAAAGGGAATCATCCACCGTGACCTCAAGCCCGCTAACATCAAGGTCACTGCCGAGGGAACGGTGAAAATTCTGGACTTCGGCCTGGCCAAGGCGACCGAAAAGACGGCATCCGGAACCTCCGGCGCCAGCCCTAGCATCTCGCCCACGCTCTCCCTAACGATGACGAAGGCTGGGGTGATTCTCGGCACTGCGGCCTACATGTCGCCCGAACAGGCGCGCGGCAAGCCCGTGGATAAACGCGCGGACATCTGGGCCTACGGCGTGGTGCTGTACGAGATGCTCACGGGCCGGCGGACGTTCGCTTGCGACGACATCACCGAAACCCTCGCCGCGGTGGTAATGCGCGAACCGGATTGGAGCGCGCTGCCTGTGGGCACGCCCGCGAACATCCGCCGCCTGCTGGAGATGTGCCTCCGAAAGGACCCAAAGCTGCGACTTCGGGACATCGGCGATGCGAGGATCCAAATCGACGAGCCCATCCGGCTACCCGAACGGAGTCGCCCGATCCTCCCTTGGGCCATTGCCGCTGTGATGACGGTTGTCGCCATAGCCATGAGCACCACCTGGTTGGCGACCAAGACCCGGGAGGACGGAAGAACGGTGCGATTTCTGTTCACGCTTCCCGAAGGCACTTCAGAGCCCCTAGGTCTAGAGGCTCCACAGGTGGTACCGTCGCCGGACGGCCGGCATCTGGCGTTCAGCGCACGCGATGCGAAGACTTCGCAGCAGTTCCTGTGGGTTCAGCCGCTCAACTCCACGTCCGCACAAAGGCTCGACAATACCGAGGGAGCCAATTTCCCCTTCTGGTCCCCGGATGCCCAATCCATCGGCTTTTTCGCCGATGAGAAGCTGAAACGCATCGCCATCACCGGTGGCTCGCCACAAATCATTTGCGAGGCGCGGCCGGGCAAGGAATCGGTCGCCGAAAACGGCGGAACCTGGAACCGAGACGGCACGATCCTGTTCAACTACACCCGCCGCAGCGGATTGATGCAGGTTTCCGCGAGAGGTGGACCCGCCAGGCCGGCCACCGAGTTGGATGCCAGCCGCGAAGAAACCCTCCACGCCTGGCCACAGTTCCTGCCGGATGGCAGACATTTCCTATACTTCGCCGGCAGCACGGACGCGTCGCGCCGCGGAGTCTTCGTGCAGGAGGTTGGCTCCTCCACGAGGGTCCTGGTCGCGGCCAACACCAGCCGGGGCGCCTGGGTGGCGACGGGGCACCTGCTGTTCGTCCGTCAGAATACCCTGTTTGCGCAACGAATGGACTCGAAGACTTTCCAGCTTGAGGGGGAGCCGATTGTGGTGACGCAGGACGTCGGCGAAGACACCGGTAACGGTCGATCCGCCTTCGCGGTATCGGATAACGGGGTACTGGCATACCGTGGAGGCACGCACCGTGGCCCGCGGCAAGTCACCTGGTACGACCACGAGGGCAAGCGCCTGGGGACGGTGGGAAAGCCGGGCGAGTACCTGTCCCTAAGGTTGTCGCCGGACGAAAAAAGCGCGGCAGTGACGATCGGACTGCCGGGCCACGCCGATACCTGGATTATGGACCTGTCCACGGGCATTCTCACCCGGATGACTCAGGATTCCCAAGACCTAAACGGATTCGGCGCGTGGTCGCCAGACTCGCGGCGGATGGCCATCAGCCGGGCCGACGGTGAGACGCGCGAACTCACCGTCGCCTCCGGCAAGACGACAATTATCTCGAAAGGGTCGCTCGCCGTTGGGGACTGGTCGCCTGATGGCCGGTGGCTTCTTTGCTCTCAACTGGGCAGGCGCTTATTGTTGCTGCCAATGACTCCGGGCGGGGCTGACGGCGCGGCCAAGGCCCGCACCGTACTGGATACTCCCTCCCAAAAACTTCACATTCGATTCTCGTCCGACGGGCAGTCAGTGGCGTACGTCTCCAACGAAGACGAAGGGAATGAGTCCGACGTTTACGTGGCCTCCTTTCCTTCGTTCGCGGAGAAGCGCAGGGTATCGCTCGGGGGCGGATATGTTCCCATGTGGCGGGCGGACGGCAAGGAGATCTTCTATCTGGCTGGGAACAGTACGCTGATGAGCGCCGAAATCCGCACGGGATCGAGCATCGACGTTGGCGGCTCGCGCGCTCTTTTCAAGACCCACGTATTCGGCCCGTGGTACGGGGTCACGAGAGACGGCAAACGCTTCCTCGTCGGGGAACCGCAAAGCGGTAAGGCGCCGCAGGTAACGGTGGTTCTGAACTGGCTTGCGGAGTTGAAGTAAGTGGCTGTTGGCTGACGCGGCTGGACTACTCGAAGTCGCTCAGCATTTACTGATCTGCGCGCTCTGGTCGTATCATCACTTACTCTAACTTCTCCTCCGTCGGGGGTGAATGATGCATTTGCCGGAACCGCATATTACTCGACCGATCGCCGGGTTTCGATGGTCTCACCTTGTCCTCCGGTGGTCCAAGTTCACTTGTTGGCAGGACTCCGCTCAATGAAACATTTCCAAGTCTTAGTCAATGGTCGGTCATCAGGACAGTGACTTTCAGCACATCTACCGGTTTTGCGCTACCTGATAAGTCTTTCCAGGGACGAATCATGAGCCTGAGTTCGTCGCAAGTTGTACCCGAGCCTGGGATGCTCCCAGTTCTGGTGGTTTTTTTTCCGCTGGCGCATTGCGCCTCGTACGGCGACGATCCTCAAGATTTCCAGCGTAAAATAATCTCGTATTTGTTGGTCCTCGCAGGGAGAAGCACGTGCGAACTCATTCCGAAGGCTGGTGACTTGGTCGGTCTGCGAGTTGGTCCCACGGCTGCCACCCATTAGTGCTTGGAATCGTCAAGAAGGTTCTATAGTTGTCCACGAAGGGGAGCCAAGAAAAATCAACGTTACAACTCCATGCTTTACGGGCAGCCCAATGGAACGCTCGAACTTGCAAAAAACTACCGTCAACGCAGTGAGACTAGCGCCAAGTGGTCACCGCCCACCGCCTTGCTGACCAGATCGCTTTGTCGGCGGAATTCAGCGGGAGTGGGACGCCTGCGGCGTCGGAGCACCCCAAGGCCCAAAATGCCAAGCGTCAGGGTCCACAATGAGGCCGGTTCCGGCACCGCTTGCGGCACAGCCGACAAGATCTGCAAGTGGAGTGTAGCCGAAGTGACTGGCGCGGGGAACCGGGTGTGGAATGCGTCTGCGTCACCTCCCCCATACACGTGGTTGCTTTGTATGAACACCTGGGTAGGCGGCGTGGATAAATCGGAATTGACCCACAAAGGGACGAGCGTCAAAGCGACAACGTCGATGGTCCAGACTGCAGATTCGCTCGTGAGGCGAACGCTATTGTTTGCTGAATAGTAATTTCCGGCGAGTCGAGGCCCTGAGCCCGGGGGTGTGAAATTGGTGTTGCCGAGATATAAGTAGTTAAAACTGCCCGGTGCAATATCGGAGTGGGTGCTGTCGCGTCCTTGGACCAGACCGAAGTAAGGGAAACCCATCTCCAACGAGTTTTCGGTGGTGAGATTGATTTGAGTGCCGGACGTCCCGTTCAGCGTGAAGTCCACGATGAGGGCACTAGTGATAGTGGCATTGAGGAGTGGAGTCCAATAGTTAGGATCGTCTGCCACATAACCTAGCGTTGTGCCGGCACCGTCTTTCGCTATTATCACAGCGCGGTAGTCGATCAGCGTGGCCGACGCAACGGTTGGCAGAGCCAGAGCGGCCAACGTCACAATACATAAACGTAAGGATGAAAATCTTCGTTTCAATGAGCCTCCAATCGGTCCGACTATCTTAACAGTGCTCGCCGGTGGCTGCGCAACAAATGTGGTACGGTGTTTTGCGGTCCAATGCGGCCCGTCTACCACAACTGCTTCCTTACTTGGCTCCTCTGATCCCAGCAGGAGATCATTTTTCGCCTCTTGCTGGGACGCCACGGTTCACATGTTCGGAAGCTCGTGGTGGCGGATACGCCCAAGTCAAATCCGATTCGTCGAGACTACAGCTAGTGATCGAGTTCTGTGCGGACGTTCGAGCGTGATCCGGCCTGGGTGGCCAGTCTGGACGCATCTGCCGATTTCGCTCAGATGATCCTGTGAACAAGCGAGTTGTATCGGTTCGAGCGGAGGGGGATTTATGCCGCAAGAGTTCTAAATGCGTCCAGTGTGCGGAGCCACCGGAAATCGACATATGCAACTTCGTTTCGATCTTCGGATCGGTGCCAGGGGCCAGCAGAAGTTTAGTCAGGGAGACGCGCAGATTGTGGCTGGGTGAGAACGGCGCCTCGGCACTCTTGCGCGCTCCGGTTCTTCATGCGGGGCGTCGATCGCGGCGGGCCGTGGTTTCAAAACAGCACGAGTTGCTCGGCCCCCACTGGACGATAGTTCAACCGCAACATACTTGCTTCCTCCACGCGATCCCAATGCTCGCAGATCCAGGACAGCTCGCGGGCGCAGCAGTCCAGATCGACTACCGCGTCCAGCAGGCGGTACAGTAGTTCGTACGCCTCGGCGAATCGCCGCTCGGCGATCAGACGCCGGGCGTATGCCAGAGTCTCGGGTGTCTCCAAAACCTTAACTGGGTCGTGCGTAATTGCTGTGGACGTGCGCCCACTCGCGATCAGTTCCAGAGAAATCTCAGTCCCCGGATCATCCAGCACGACCAGGCACCGGCGCGTGGTCAGGAACTCGCGGATGCGTCCGCAATTCTCCTTCTTCGGACCATCGAGTGCAAGGCCTAGCTGATGGCCCAGTTCTCCCGCGGCTTGGGCCAGGGTGCGGCCCCGGCACGGTACCCACAGTACCGCCTCGAACTCCTCCTCCGCCTCCCTGGCGAACCGCGATGCAACGGCGCCAGTGACGTGCAGCGTGCCGGCGCGATCGGCTAGACTCACATACAAATCCTCCAGGTCGCCCGAGAACTCGAAGCTCGGCGCCGCGCCCGGTTCTCGCTCCCGCAGCCTGAACCACCGCTTCAGCAGCCGCCGGGCAGTCAGCCAGTTTGTGGTTGCGTCAATGAAATTCCGCCGCCGCAACAGCGGCGGGAATGAACATTCCCGCAACAGCATCGTCAGCACTTCTACTTTGGCTTGTTTTGCTCGTTCGAAAAGGACCGGCTCCCAGCGTTCCCGAACCCACCGTGTTGGGGAGGACGAAGGAGACAGCAGCAGCAACAGTACGTCGGCGCAGAGGCCTTCTTCCGCTTTCGCGATCAAGTCCTGATTCTCGCCGATCTGCCCATCGTCGACGTAGCAAGTAAGATCACAGCCGAACTCCAGGAATCCGGCAAGGCGACTTGCGACGTCATGGTCAGGCCGAGCATGAGCGAAAAATGCGGTCGCCAAGAGTGGAGTATAACTCCGTTCACCGAGCACTTTGACTTGCACTCGCCGGCGCGTATAAAATTTTATACACGCTGCCTGTATGGACGATGAGAAACAGATCCGTTGGGCAGGGTCTGCCTACGACGATCTGCTGGCATTCCCAAAAGACGCCCGGAAGAAAGCGGGTTTCCAGTTGGGGAATTTCCAGGCCGGGCTTGAGCCAGCCGACTGGAAACCGTTCGACGACGTAGGAGTGGGCAAGAGGGAAATTCGTATCAGCGAGCCTAGCGGTATTTACCGCGTGATGTACGTCGCCAAGTTCGAGGAAGCCACTTACGTACTGCATTGCTTCCAGAAGAAGACTCAAGTGCCCAACAAGCAAGATAAGGCTATTGCCGCGGCGCGCTATCGTGCCGTGGTCAACCTGAGGAAGGAAAAGAAATGAAGATCGACACCGAAATCCGCCATGTGACATAGCCGGGCGTAAACCTCTTCCTGGAACTGGGTTTTACGCCGGATGAGGCCTAACGTCTACAGGCGGCGTCCCGCAAACAGATCAATGACACGCGGCTACTGAAGCAGCAACTGATGGAAGAGTTGTCAGTCTGGATTGCGAAACATCACTTAAAGCAGGCCGAGGCCGCCGAGATTCTGATGGTCTCGCGCCCGCGAGTGTCCGACGTGGTGAATAAGAAAACGGCCAAGTTCACCATCGATACTCTGGTGGAAATGCTCAGCCGCGTCGGCAAGCCGGTCAAGCTGGCAATCAGTTGACCAG
>JAOAPR010000029.1 GCA_025463005.1 Bryobacterales bacterium
CATTCGCGCCCAGAGACCGCCTTCCGGCCAAGTCGGTGGAAACAGAGACTGAACAACCTCGCGGAAACCCGCCATGTTTGGGGTTCTAAGGCATTCCGCGTGAACTAACGGAGAGAGACGGTTCGCACCCAATTAAGTGGCTCCCCACTCATCCCAGACGAACCCGTCTCCGGAGAATTATTACCGCCCCTATATATAAGGAGAGGAACGGTATCAATTGCGGCCGGGCGCGCACTCTAGCGAACCTTTGGGCCAGCGGCACTCCCCGTAAGTGATTGTCGCCATGGCAGAAACCGTAATTGAAGGACCGCGCGCGCGGTGAACATTTTTCGATTCTCGACGCCGGGAAAACGATAAAAAGGACCACCCAGGGATCAACAAAGGATCGCCAGGGAAAGGCAAAGGACCCCTAGGGGATCCAAAGGGACCCTTTTCCCGGCCATCACGCATTGCGCATTGCGTCTCGGCGATTCCTCCAACTTCAGGCACGCGAGTTACCCCTTTTGGGGTGTCGAAAGCGGCCACAACTGCCACCTTGTCGGGACCACGTTGTTATTTTCCTGCCCCCCTCGATTGGATAGGCGGCAAATGATGGCTGATCTTCCAAAGTGGCCGACGGACGCGAAACGGCGTCCAAACCGCAAAGGACGATCGATACTGTTTTGCCGGAAAAGAGCAACTCCTCATGGATGTTTTTGAAGTCGAGATCAGCAAACTGACGCCCTACGATCGGAATCCGCGCAAGAACGACCGCGCAGTCAATCGGATGATCGCGTCGATCAAGGAATTCGGATTCAAGATCCCCCTTCTCGTGCGCCGCCGCGGAGATGAGATGGAAATTGTTGATGGTCATCTCCGTTTGAAGGCAGCGAAGAAACTAAAGATGACCACGGTGCCTGTCATCTTCTGTGACGAGTGGTCGGATGCGCAAGTGAAGGCCTTCCGCCTGCTCGTTAACCGCTCGGCCAGTTGGGCCGCCTGGGATGAAGAACTGGTGGCCCTGGAACTTGCCGACCTGAACGCTCTCGATTTCGATCTGAGCCTGACGGGTTTTGATCCGTTCGAAATTGACGAGTTCTTGTTCCCTGGGCCCGCCGACCCATCGTTCGACGCCGCGCCGGACTCGCCGAAGAGTGTAGTCACCCGACTCGGCGACTTATGGAGGTTACCTTCGCATGTGCTTGCCGACAACGCGACCTCGCCGGAAGCAGTTCTCTCGCACCGGGTACTCGCCGGTGATGCAACTTCGCCCGAGGCGGTCCAGCGATTGTTGGCCAGCGCGAAACCCAACCTAATGGTTTGTGACGCTCCTTACGGAGTCCGGCTGGATCCAAAATGGCGCGAGGCCTCCGGTCTGGGGAAAGTACGCCAAGGGGGCGTAGTCCCAAACGATGACCGGGTCGACTGGGCGGACGCCTATCGTCTGTTTCCCGGCAACGTGGCCTATGTGTGGCACGCCAGCGTGCATGCGGCCGAAGTCGCCACGGGTTTAGAATCTGTGGGCCTTCGCATCCGGGCGCAAATTATTTGGGTGAAGCAACACTTCGCGCTCAGCCGTGGAGATTTTCACTGGGGCCACGAGCCTGCGTGGTATGCAGTGCGGGAAGGAAAATCCTCGAACTGGTCCGGAGATCGGACACAGTCGACCGTTTGGGACGTTCCGAATCTGAATCCCTTCGGGGGCTCCCATGAGGAACCGGCAACGGGACATGGCACTCAGAAACCGGTCGAGCTGATGCGCCGATCTATCCTGAACAACACCCGCCCGGGAGAAATCGTTTACGACCCGTTTTTAGGATCAGGCAGTTCACTCTCCGCGGCGGAACTAACTGGTCGCGTCTGTTACGGTTTGGAGATCGACCCCCATTACGTCGATGTAATCGTCACGCGCTGGCAGGATCTTACGGGCAAGAAAGCCATATTGGACGAAGACGGCCGGACTTTCGAAGAGGTCGCCGAAGAGCGCAAGCAAACGCAGGAGGTAGAATCATGCCCCGTAAGAAGCTGACGCCTACCGAAGAACAGCGTTCATTAAAGACGCTCCTCAAATACTACAAGGAAGAAATCTTCCGAGGAAGACTAGAGGCCGACGCCAAGGTCGGCAAGACGATGCTGGACATGGCCTGTGACGGCCAGACCCCGGTGGCCACCATCCACTCGTCGAAGGCCCGCTTTGGTTGGCACGACAAGTCGGTTGGGGATGTCCGGCCGGCTGCCATTCCCGATTTCATAGTGGCCTTGGAAAAGAAGGCCGCCTAGCTCGGACAGATGCCCCTACCGCGAAGGGTGTGGTCGAAAGCGCTTCCGGATCTTTCCCGGAAGCGCTTTGCCAGGACCTACTGAGCGAGGGTTCCTATGTGTTCCCTGACCACCCTGTTATCCGAACGCGGGTATCGATTAGGTTACTGATGACTGTCCGGATGCCACGAAAGCATAACAACCATGCGATTCCGAAGCTATTGCACAGTCCTCGAATCCAACTCGAACGAGGTTACCAATGGCACGAAAAGCATTTATCCCTAGCCAG
Source organism: Bryobacterales bacterium (assembly GCA_025463005.1). GTDB lineage: Bacteria > Acidobacteriota > Terriglobia > Bryobacterales > Bryobacteraceae > Palsa-187. The sequence goes on from JAOAPR010000029.1 coordinate 2,528, forward strand.
GAGCAACGGCGTTTAGTAACGGTGCTGTCCTCTTATGGCATTTGGCAAGAAGACATTGCGACAGATGTGGGACTTCGCTCCCCCAAGACTCTGCGGAAACACTTCCGTGAAGAGCTCGATCACGGCCGGATTGGAGCCGAAATCAAGGTACGCAAAACCTATTATCGGCTGGCTGAATCCGGCAAACACCCCTACGCAACCATCCAGTGGCTCAAGCAGCGACGAGGCTCGAGGCCTAAGGCGGCGCAGGAAATCCGCCCGGCGGCGATTCCCGATTTTGTGGTGACACGCGAAAAGGAGGCGGCATGAAGATTCTACTCAAAGACCCGCAAGCGACCGTCTTCTCCTCAGACCAGCGCTTTCGCGTGCTGGTCGCCGGCCGGCGGTTCGGCAAGACGTATCTGGCACTGGTGGAACTCTGTCAGGCGGCCGCGGCTCCGGGGCACCTGGCGTGGTACGTCGGTCCCTCAATACGGCAAGCGAAACGCATCGCCTGGAAGCCTCTCAAGGACATGACGCGGCCCTATTGGGCGGCCAAGCCGAACGAGACCGATCTCCGCATCGAGCTCATTTGGGGTGGCACTATTTGCGTGCGCGGCGCCGATAACTACGAATCCCTGCGTGGGGACGGGCTCGACTTTTTGGTATTAGATGAGTACGCGTCGATGGCACCGGAAGCCTGGACAGAAGTGCTGCGCCCGGCACTGGCCGACAAACAAGGTCGCGCTCTCTTCATCGGGACTCCCCTTGGGCACAATCACTTCTTCGATCTCTACGAGGCTGCTCAAGAACGCCCGAATTGGGCAACCTTCCAGTTCACGACCGAACAAGGCGGCAACGTCGCGCCTGAGGAGCTAGTAAGCGCAACCCATGAAATGGACGAGCGCACCTACAGACAGGAGTTCCAAGCTCGCTTCGAGAACATGGGTGTGGGTCGCGCTTACTATGCATTCGAGCGGGAACGCAACGTGCGACCCCTGGCCTACAATCCACGAGTTCCGCTCTTTTGGGCTCTGGACTTCAACAACAATCCTTTATGCTCGGTGATCGGCCAGATCGCCAATGGCAGAGTGCATATCCTAGACGAGCTGATTCTCCCAGACTCTAATACGCCGGCAGCTTGCGAAGAGTTTCTTGAACGCACCCGGAAATTGACCACGGCTCCGGAGTTGCCTGCCCCGCCGGCCGATTCTGGAGAGCAAGCCGAGGAGCTTTACGCTGAGCTCACCCGCCAGTTCCAGCCGCGACTTCTCAACGTTTTCATCTATGGCGACGCCACCGGCAATCAAGTGAGAACGTCCGCCTCGCGCACAGACTGGCAGATCATCAAGAACTTCTTCGGACGTTACTCTGACCTGTATCAAGCCGGACAGAGCGATCGCACTTCAGAGGAGAAGGAGAAAGAGCAGGAGAATGGGAACCCTACTAAAGAACCGCGTGGCCATTTGGGCGACGGCCGTATTGACCATCGCATTGTTGACTACGGCGGCTTGCAGTACGAAAACATCAGCGGAAACTCCACAGTCTCCGCCGGAAGTGCAAGTGTCAACGGTCGAACAACGTGATGTTCCCATCTATCACGAGTGGATCGGCACGCTGGATGGCATGGTGAACGCGGCCATCAGAGCGCAAGTGACGGGATATCTGCTCACACAGAATTATTCGGAAGGCTCGTTTGTGAGAAAAGGGCAATTGCTGTTCGAGATCGATCCCCGGCCATTTGAAGCTGCGCTTGAACAGGCGCAGGGACAGCTAGCCATGGCAAGAGGACAGCTTGCGCAAGCTAAGTCGCAGTTGGTGCAGGCACAAGCCCAGCTCGCGCAATCGATCGCCGATCAGGGAAGAACACAACTGGACGTAGACAGATACACCCCGCTTGCCAAACAGCAGGCGATCACGCAGCAGGAGATGGACAATGCCGTGCAGAACAATGTAGCCGCCAAGGCGAAGAGCGAAGCCGGGAAAGCCGGTGTTGAAACGGCCAAGGCGCAGATTGAGGCAAGCAACGCCGCGGTGGAATCCGCTCAGGCCGCGGTGCAAGCGGCCAAAGTGAACATCAGTTTCACGCACCTGGCCTCGCCCATCGATGGAATCGTCGGGCAAGCTCAGGTGCAGGTCGGGAATCTGGTCGGTCCCAGCAGTGGAGTGATTACCACGGTATCGACGCTCGATCCGATTAAGGCGAACTTCACGGTCGGGGAACAGGAGTATCTGAGCTTGACGCGCGGCGGCGGAAACGATCTGGCGAAATCGCCACTCGAGCTGGTCCTGGCCGACGGAAGCACGTATTTGCACAGGGGTAAGTTCTCCTTCGCGGATCGCCAGGTGAATCAAAGCACCGGCGCAATTCAGTTGACGGGGCTGTTCCCAAATCCCGGCAACACACTGCGGCCGGGGCAATACGGCAGGGTCCGCGCAGCGATCGGGACCAGCGCGGGTGCGCTGCTCATTCCACAGCGCGCTGTGACGGAACTGCAAGGCAGCTATCAGGTGGCCGTCGTGGACGGTGCAAACACGGTCGGAATTCGGACAGTGAAACTCGGGGGCCGAATCGGCACGATGTGGATCGTGGCCGAAGGACTAAAGGCGGGCGAGCGCGTAGTCGCCGAGGGTCTCCAGAAGGCTCGTCCCGGCATGCAAGTCAGCCCGAAGCCGTTCGTGGAGGAAAACTGAATGTCTAAATTCTTCATAAACCGGCCGATCGTGGCGATGGTCATCTCGATTCTGACGGTGATCGTTGGCGCGGTCACGATCGCAGCCCTGCCGGTAGCCCAGTTCCCCAACATCGTCCCGCCCGAGATTCAGCTGCAAGCCACGTTTGTCGGCGCTGATGCACAGGCACTGGAGCAGTCTGTCGCCACGCCGATCGAGCAGCAAATAAACGGCGTTGACAACATGAACTACATGTATTCCTTAAACGCCACGGGTAACTCGCAGACCACCCTGGTAGTAAACTTCGACGTCAAAACGGACCCGAATACCGATCTGATTCTCACCCAGTCACGCCAACTCCTGGCCAACGGTCAGCTTCCGCCTGACGTTAACAGCTTCGGGGTCACCGTCAAAAAGTCACCGACCGCTCCGCTCATGCTGGTCTCCTTGTTCTCGCCTCACGGAACTCGCGATGCGCAATTCATGGCCAACTACGCCTATATCAGCCTTAACGACCCCATCGCACGCCTATATGGTGTCGGCCAGACCACGGTTTTCGGCTCGGGGCAGTATGCCATGCGGCTTTGGGTGAAGCCTGACCAGTTGGCGAAGCTGGGCATTGCGGTCACCGATATTGTCAATGCCGTCCAGGCGCAGAACACGGTGAACCCCGCCGGTCAGGTTGGCGGTGAGCCAACTTCCCACCAGCAATTCACCTATTCGGTGCTTGCTCAAGGCCGCTTGACTTCGCCGGAGCAATTCGGAAACGTCATCGTTCGCGAGACCCCGGATGGCGGAATCGTCCGCGTGAAAGACGTCGCGCGCATCGAGTTGGGCTCTAACGATTACAGCATTGTCAGCCGCTTGAATGGTAAAAACGCCGCGATCGTTGCTGTCTACCAGCTGCCTGGCTCTAATGCGGTCCAAACGGCCGCGGGCGTCCGGAAGCTGATGTCGGAGATGAAGCAGCGGCTCCCCGACGACATGGATTACGCCATATCGCTTGACCAGACGGGCGCAGTTACGGAAGGCATGAGGGAAATCATCATAACGCTGTTGATCGCTATCGTGCTGGTGATCCTCGTCGTCTACCTCTTCTTGCAGGACTGGCGCGCTACGCTGATCCCATTGCTCGCTGTGCCGGTTTCACTGGTAGGCACGTTTGTCTTCTTCCCGCTGTTCGGCTTCTCCATTAATACGCTTTCGATGTTCGGGTTGGTGCTGGCCATCGGATTGGTGGTGGACGACGCCATTGTCGTCGTCGAGGGCGTGCAGCGCCACATCGAGGAGGGTCTTGCTCCGAAAGATGCCGCTCGAAAGGCTATGGAAGAACTCTCGGGACCGGTCATCGGTATCGCTTTGGTTCTTTCGTCGGTGTTCGTGCCAACGGCCTTCATCCCTGGCATCACCGGGCGGCTCTATCAACAATTTGCCGTGACCATCGCGATTGCGGTGATCCTCTCGGCTTTTAACGCCCTCACGTTGAGCCCCGCCCTGGCCGGGCTGCTGCTGCGGCCAAAGAAGGAGAGCAGCGGGCTGCTCCGTAGGTTCTTTGACTGGTTCAATCGCATCTTCGAGCGCGCCACGCACGGCTATGTCCGCCTGTCGGGCGTGTTGATTCGAAAAAGCGCCCTGGCTCTAGTAGCCCTGGTGGTCTTCGGCGCTGCCGGGTTGTTCTTTGCCGGCCGCGTGCCATCCAGCTTCCTTCCCGATGAGGACCAAGGCTACGTGTACGTCAACATGCAGCTTCCGAATGCGGCTTCGCTGGAGCGTACAGCAGCGGCATCGAGAGAGGTTGAGAAGATCCTCGCAGCCACGCCCGGCGTCCAATACACCACCAGCGTCGCCGGCTTTAGCTTGCTCAGCTTTGTCCGGACCACCTACAACGCCTTCTATTTCGTCACTCTGAAGCCGTGGGGCGACCGCAAGACCAAGGCAGAACAGTATCAGGAGATCAAGGCCCGCCTGAACCAGCAACTCAGCAGTTTGCCGCAGGGAACCGTCTTCAGTTTCGCACCGCCGGCGATTCCTGGAGTAGGTACTTCCGGCGGATTTACGTTCGTGCTTGAGGACCGGGCCGGGCGGGATGTCCAATTTCTGGCCGGCAACCTGGACAAGTTCCTGGCGGCCGCTCGCAAGCGTCCCGAAATTGGCGCGATCAGCACATCGTTTCTGCCGAGCGTGCCGCAGAAGTTCGTGGAGGTCGACCGGGAGAAAGTGCTGAAGCAAGGTGTGGCAGTCAGCGATGTTTACAGAACCATTCAGGCTTTCATGGGAGGGCTGTTCATCAATTACTTCAACGATTTCGGCCGTACTTGGCAGGTGTACGTGGAGGCGGAAGCGCCTTACCGGTCGAACCTGGAGAACGTGGGGCAGTTCTATGTGCGCAACAGCAGGGGGGAGATGGCGCCCCTTGCCGCGCTGACGAAGTTCGAGTCGCGTGACGGCCCCGAGTTCACCATGCGCTACAACGAGTACCGCTCGGCACAAATCAACGGCAGCGCCGCACCCGGTTACAGCTCAGACCAGGCCACGGCGGCACTGGAAGACGTGTTCAAACAAACCATGCCCGGCGAAATGGGATTTGACTACATGGGCATGTCCTTTCAGGAGCAGAAGGCACGAGAGGGGGTTTCGCCTTCGGTCATCTTTGGGTTCTCGCTCCTTTTCGTGTTCTTGATTCTGGCGGCGCTCTACGAGAGCTGGTCGCTGCCGTTCAGCGTGCTCCTGAGCACGCCGGTCGCGGTCTTCGGCGCCTTTGGAGTGTTGTGGCTGCGCCGCGTCTTGCTCGCAGCCTTTCTGCCGGCCTACATGGTTCAAATCGAGAACGACGTTTACTCGCAAATCGGTTTAGTGATGCTGATTGGCCTCGCCGCCAAGAACGCGATTCTGATCGTCGAGTTCGCCAAGGAACAATTCGAGCATGGAAAGCCCCTGATGGATGCAGCTCTCGAAGGGGCGAGACTGAGGCTGCGTCCTATTCTGATGACGTCGTTTGCATTCATACTCGGATGCGTACCGCTGTGGACGGCGTCCGGCGCCGGCTCGGTGGCGCGCCAGATCATGGGTACCGCGGTAATCGGAGGCATGCTGGCCGCAACCGCAATCGGCATCTTTTTTATTCCGGCAATCTTCTATCTGGTGGAGAGGGTCTCGGGCGCTGTACCGGCGCAAGGGCATGCGCCCGAGATGCTTCCTTCACCCGGGCAGGGAGACTGAAATGAAATGCCGCTTGGTTCTCGCTTCCCTTTCCGCGATGTTACTGATGAGTTGCACGGTCGGACCAAATTACCGACGCCCGCTGGTAAACACGCCCGAAAACTTCCGTGCCCCCGAACCGCTGCCCGCGCCGCAGGCAACATCGCTGGCGGATCTCAAGTGGTGGGAGGTTTTCAAGGACGACAAGCTTCAGGACCTGATTCGTGCCGCACTCGTCGCGAATTACGATCTTCGCGACGCCGTGACTCGTGTCGACGCGGCCCGTGCGAGTCTGGGGTCAACGCGCTCGAACCAGTTCCCGCAGATCGGCGCAAGCGCGGACATACAGTTCACGAGGCTTTCTCGAGATGGTTCATTTGCGCTGCCCAGTTCATTTGTAAGATCTCAAAATCGCAATTGGGGTGAGGCGTCACTGGATCTTCTTTCCTTCGAGGTGGACATCTGGGGACGGCTTCGGCGCGCCACAGAGGCGTCTCGTGCAAACCTGTTGAGCGCCGAAGAGAACCGCAGGGCTGTCGTGGTCACCCTCGTGAGCGATGTCGCCACCGCTTACCTGCATTTGCGGGAACTGGATTACGAATTGGAGATTTCGAAGGCGACGCTCGCCACCCGGCAGGACTCACTGAACCTTACCATCAGTCGTCAAACGGGCGGCGTTGCCACGCTACTCGATCTTCGCCAAGCCGAGCAACTGGTAGATACGGCGGAAGAGACAATTCCAGTACTTCAACAGCAAATCGAGCAGACCGAGAATCAAGTTACTTTGTTGCTGGGAGAGAGCCCCGGCGGAATCGTCCGTGGCCAGGATTTCATGAAGCAGGAATTACCGCCGGAGGTGCCGGCCGGATTGCCGTCCACGTTGCTCGAACGGAGGCCGGACATCTTGGCCGCGGAACAGAACCTGGTGGCGGCTAACGCCAACATCGGCGTGGCGAAGGCCGCGTATTTTCCGCAGATCAGCCTCAGTGGATTGCTGGGCGGCCAAAGCACCCAATTGTCGACGCTGTTCAATGGACCGCACAGCGCCTGGAGCTTTGTGCCGCAGGTATCGCAACCGCTTTTTACCGCGGGCCGTTTGAAGTCTGGCGTCAAATTCGCCGAAGCGCAGCGCGGCAGCGCGCTTATCCAGTATGAGAAGAGCATTCAAACGGCGTTCACTGACGTTTCGAACGCGCTGATCGCTCATCAACGGGTGCGCGAAAGCCGCCTCAAGCAGGAGGCGCTGGTGGCAACGCTGCAGGATCGGACACGGCTCGCGTACGTGCGTTATCGAGGCGGTGTCGACACTCAGCTCAACGCGCTCGACGCCGATCGGGACCTGTTCCAGGCACAGCTCAGTCTTGCGGAGATTCGTCTTAACGAGTTGTTGAGTGTGGTCCAACTTTATAAGGCGCTCGGCGGTGGTTGGCAATAAGATGCACACGAACGCGTGCGCTCTGGCAATGATCATCGTGCTTGTCGAGACAGTTCAGCGCATTCACCGAGATATGGAGGAGCGTCGCTAGAAGGAAGACCAGCACGTAGTAAGTCACCAGCCCTCGCCAAGTGAGAACTTCGACTGTGAAGAAGTCACAACCCGACAGCACATTCATATGAGCGGCGAGAAAGTCCTTCCACGTCGTGATCTGGCTTCGATTGGGAGCTGGTCGGACACGGAATGACCCAGGTTGGCGAGGGCACCAACGATTCGGTCATATCCCCAACCGGAGTTCTCTCGCGCCATCCGAACGACCAAAGCTTCGACCGCTGATGAAACCGGAGGACGGCCGGGATACTGCCGTTTAGAGCCGTCGAACTTCTGGGCGATTATTCTTCGGTATCAAGGGGCGGAATTCTGCGGGGAGCTCGGGTGCAGGAACCGGATAAAGCGGTCTCACAAACTGGAACCCAGCGCTAACGCGGAGGGTGACACCTAACCCCGATCCGACCCAGGAACTGCGTTGGGGCAAACAATCCCGGGATGATTATTTCCATGGCTACATTTACGGTCGATGTCACCAAGAAAATCGGGCGAACGGGACCGACGCCAAGGCCTATACGAGACTTTGGAAGATGAGTTTCAAATTCAAGAAGCGACCCGCCGATTTTGAGCTATATGAGTAGGAGTGTTCGGAGAATGAGAAGGATATTCGACACCTCGTTGGGAAGTGCGCCGAGGCTGCCGGAAAGTCGTAATGTCGTGTATCGTCAGAGTCTCGGCGGCCTGCTCAGGGACTATAGTCCCGCCGTGCTACTTCTGGACCTTCTCCTGATCCTTGACCGCTAGACCTCCGGTGATGCCGTCCACCTGGTAGCCGGTTTGAATCTTTCTGATCTTGACGATCTCCGCCGGCGTGGCAGTTTTGGGGTCCACGTTCGCAACGGAGCAGGTGAATCCTCGCAGGGTGCATTCGGAAGTGATGTGCTTGATGCCCTTCTCCTTCATCCGCTGCATCATCGCGTTGACGACGTCCTCGTGCATGATGACCGCGTTGTTCGGGACGAAGGTTCCGACACCAATCGCATAGTCGACTGGCATCAACGGCTCGATACTTGAACCGAAGGCGCCATCGTTCTTCTTGCCCAGATCATGCGCCGCCAGATCCGCGCCCTGATCCATCAGGTATTCCACGATCGGGAGTTCTCCCAGGTTCGCCGCGACCATCAGCGGCGTAATGCCATAGTTATCTGCCGCGTTCACATCTTCCCCGAGTTGAACAAGGAGTTGGACCACTTCCAGCCTCTCGGCGGCACCTCGGCCTTTTTGATAGCCGTTGATGAAACCGGTTCCTGCGGCAGCCATTAGCGTTGTCTCATTATCCTTGGACACGATGTGTGGATCGGCGCCGTGTGACAACAGGAGCTTCACCAGTTCCACGTCGCCCGCGAACGCCGCGCGCATCAACGCCGTAGCGAACACGATTCGAGGCGACCCATCCCGCATACGAGCCCTGGGGGTGTTATTAATGATCGCATTTGGGTTCGCTCCGGCGTCCAGAAGCTTCTTAATCAGCGGCAGGGGGTCGGCCGTGACCACCCAGGGGAAGTTCGGGGCCGTCTCCATATTACGGCGATCCACGGCCCAGAACAGCGGCGTGAACCGTTGCGCGTCTGCCTGGTTCACCTTCGAGTGGTTGTCGATCAGAAACGATGCCACCACGTAATTGCCGTTGAAGATCGCGAGGCCAAGCGCGTCTTTCCCGTCGCCGCCGATGGCATTCACATCCGCTCCCGCCCCAACGAAAGCGCGCGCCGATTCCAGGTCGCCTTCCCGGGCGGCAAACATCAACGGCGTCAGCAAGCCGCTGGCATGCTCCTCCGGGGGTTGGTCCGCCTCTGGAACCACCGGCGTGGTTCCCTCAAATCCTCGCCCGGTAGTAGACGGTACAAACTTCGAACGGGTATTGACGTCGGCGCCGTGATCCATAAGTATCTTGACGGCGGCTGGATGGCGCTCGGAAACGGCCCACATTAAGGCCGTTGTGCCGCCCCAGGTTTCCTGGGCATTTACTTGCGCCTTGTGGTCCAGAAGCACTTGGAGAGCGTCTGTCTTGCCGGTACGCGCCGCCATCATGAGCGGGGTGTCTCCATATTTCGTCAGCGCGGCGTTCGGATCCGCTCCAGCCTTTATGAGCTTGTCGAGCATGGCCGGGTTTCCGTTCTCGGCGGCGAGAAGCATGGGTGTGGCACCGTCGCGGTTGGCGGCGGATACGTTCGCGCCCGCCTGGATCAGGAGTTCGGCGGTCTCCAGGTCGTCGGCGCGAACGGCCCAATGGAGCGCGGTGGTGCCGTCGCTTTGCGGGGCGTTGGCATTCGCCTTCCGCTGGAGTAGGGAACGCACGGCCTCCCTATTCCCTTTCATGGCGGCGTCGGCCACATCACTCGCTGCGGCGCCCAGAAGACTGCCAAGCGGCAAAAGCATGACCCAAACGAATTTCATTTTCGCCTCACATTCTTGAGGACAACCGGTAAAGAGTCGTAGTTCTCCAAAGCGATCGTTTTAACCGCGCCGTCGACTGCCACTTTGCCGATGAGCGAAACTTTACCCTCGCCCTCACCTTTGGCATTCAGACGGAGATCGATGATCGAGAATTCATAGCCGTTAGCGGCATCTGTTCCAGCAGGAGTCCACAAATCATTCCAGGCGCCCAGGCGCCGATCGGTGATAAGGAGGATGCGTTCGCCGCCGTTCGCCTCTGCGAGCGTCACCGCTGAGCGCAAAGAATATCCGGCGACCTCGGACGACCACAAGTGCCCCACGATCGGCGTGTTGCCCAGGGCTGCCTTCAACGAACCTTCCGGGGTTGGTTTGGGAGCTTCCGCGGCGCCCGTATCTCCACCACGACCACCGCGGCCACCCCGACCGCCGCCTCGGCCACCGCGGCCGGCTCCACGCCCACCGGCGACCGGACTCCCGTCATCCACGGCCGATGGATCCGGAGCTGGATCAGCAAGCGCGCCACGGCCGGCTCGCCCGCCACGTCCTCCAGCTCCCGGCAAGCGAGGCTGGGTCCAGGCCGACAATATCTGATCGCGTTCGGCATCCGTCGACCACCGCAGCACGTCGATGCGTATGGAATCGGGCGCGCCTTTGACGTTGTCGGCCGTCGCGGTTAAGGTGACGACAGGCGCTTGCGCCGCGGCCATTCCTCCGGCCAGCACGAGACAAACGGAAATATGTCCCGCCTTCATTTGCCCAGGTTGGTGCCCCAAACACGGCCTAGCCACTCGACCAGACGCTCCGTCTCTTCGTCGGTAAGCTTGGCTCCCCGTACTCTCATGTCTACCACCAGAACTCGCCACTGCTCCTCGGGATTCCTCGCCTTCTCCACGCGATCCAACTCGTGACAGGAGGTGCAAGCCCGATCGAGGAGTCTCTTGGCTTCGGGATCAGAGAAAAACGTAGTGATTTCCGGTGGAATGTAAGTGCGCGGGAACGGCTTCGTATTCGGGCCGAATTTGACCGAGAGCCAATCGAGGAGGATGTTCCGGTCCTGATCGGAAAGAACGAAGTCCCCTGCTTTATGTTTGGACTCGAGGAGTTCCTGCCATCCGCGCTTGTCAAGGGCAAAAAAGGCATAGTCATCGATGCCGTGGCATAAGGTGCAGTTCTGGCGGATGACTTGCCACACCGGACCGCTGGGCCGAGCCACTTGCGGCCGGATCGGTCTGCCGGAAAGCTGGGCGTCCGCCGGCAAGGCCAACGCACCCGCGGCGATTACCAGGCCCAACCACGATCTCCACTTCATCGGAGTCTCCTAGGCCAAGGGGAGCGGCGCCGTGCTCGAACCGAAACTTTCTCGATCGATCCCGTACAAGTGGAGGATGCTCAACAGCATGTTGGAAGTCCGCTCCTTGTTATCGGGGTACACAATGTGACGATTCCCCTTGAACGTGCCGTCGATTCCGCCGACCAGGATAATGGGTACTTTCACATGCGCGTGGCGATGCGAATTGCCCATGTTGCTTCCCTTGTAGATCAGCACGTGATCCAGCACGCTGCCGTCGCCGTCGGGTATGTTCTTCAATTTGTCGACGAAGTACGCCAGATTCTGCACGTGATACCGGTTCATCTTGGCGTAGTTGGCTACGTTCTCCGGCTTGTCGCCATGGTGCGAGGTTCCATGCCATCCGCCGGTAAAGCCGGATTCGGGGAAACTCGCGCCGGAGAGGTCGCGGCCCAACATGAAGGTCATGGAACGCGTAAGGTCTCCCTCAAACCCCAGCGCCATTAAGTCGTACATCAACCGGTAATGGGCATGCTTGCTCTCCGGGATGCCGAAGGGAATCTCTGAAGACGGCTCCCTCACCGTTCTATTCATGGCAATCTTGATGCGCCGCTCGATTTCGCGAATGTTCTCCAGATACGTATCCAGCCGGTTCTTGTCGCCCGTGCCAAGATCCTTCTTGAAGAACGAAATCTCGTGCGTTACCGAATCGAGGATGCTCGCGTTCTGCTTTCTTCCGGCGACGCGCTCTTCGGGACTCGCGCCATCGCCGAACATGCGCTCGAACGCCACCCGCGGGTTGACTTCGGTAGGAAGCGGCTGCGTGGGCGAGGACCAGGAGATCGAGTTCGTATACGCGCAGCTATAACCCCAGTTGCAATTGCCGAAATTGCCGGTATCCTCGACACCGAGTTGCATGGAGCCGAGAATCGTGTCCTGGCCGTACTTCTGGGCGATCAACTGATCGATGGTGACTCCCAAATACGGACTCACCGCGTTTCTTCTCGGGCGCGCGCCAGACAACAAGACTGCGCCGCGCGCATGGTCGCCGCCGGGTTCATCCTCGTTGGCCATCGCTTCCGGCATGTCCAGGCCGGTGATGAGAGTCACCCGATTGCGGAACGGCTCGAGCGGCTTGGTGATGAACGAAAAGTCGAAGTTGGCGCCTTCCTGCAGCGGACTCCAATAGCCCGGCGCCGCGCCGTGCGGGTGCCAGATGCCTACGAAACGCCTCACCGGGCTCGCGGCCGTCTGTCGCAACGGCGTCTGCGCCGGCACCATTGAATCGAGCAGCGGCAACGCCAGGCTCACGCCTGCGCCGCGCAATAACTTTCGACGAGATATGTGCTTCTTGGAGATGAACATTTATCTGGACTCCTCTTCTACTTTCGTCCTCATCTGAAAGGGCGCGCTCTTGATCACGCCCACCAGAATCGATGAGAACTGATGGTTATTCTTGTCCGCGTCATGCACGATGGAGCGGATCACAGGCATATCGTAGTATTCAACGCCACGGCCGGTCCCGTACGTCATCAGCTTCTCGGTAAGCATGCGGACAAACTGGGGCGAATAGCGCAGAATCGCCTGCCGCAGCTCGATAGGGCCATTGACCTTAGTGCCATCCCACAGCTCGGAGGATGCATCGATGGGAACCCCGCCATCGCCCCCCTGCTTGGTTCGCCACTTGGCGTCGGCATCAAAGTTTTCAAGTGCGAAGCCGATCGGGTCCATGAGTTTGTGGCAACTGGCACAAGGCTCCTGTTTCCGGTGGATGGTCATCTGCTCCCGCAACGTAAGAATCTTTTCGGGGCCGCCCTTGCTATCTTCCAGAGGCGGCACATTCGGCGGAGGCTCCGGAGGTGGCGTGCCGAGGATATTTTCGAGAACCCAGACGCCTCGCTTGACCGGCGAAGTCCTGAAATTCTGAACCCAGGTGACGGAGAGAAAGCTTCCCTGACCAAGCAGTCCCCGGCGGTAGTCCAGCTCCGGCCCGAGCGTCACGCGGCGGAACCGGGACCCGTAGATATTGGGGATTCCGTAGTGTATGGCGAGCCGCTCGTTGAGAAACGTATAGTCCGCGGTCAAGAGATCGACGACATTGCGATCCTCCCGGATAATGCTTTCAAACAGGAGCTCGGTCTCGCGCCGGAAACTCTTCCGCAGCTCATCGTCCCAGTTGGGATAAAACACGCCATCCGGCGAGGTGGCCGGAAGATTCCGCAAGTACAGCAACTGATCGGCGAAATTTTCAATCAGTGCTTGTGATCGGTTATCGGCGAGCATGCGCCGCACCTGTTGTTCGAGCACCGGCGAGGTGTGAAGCTTTCCTTGGTTAGCGAGGTTGATCAGCTCGTCGTCCGGGATGCTGCTCCACAGCATGAAGGATAGCCGGGAGGCCAGTTCGAGGTCGGTAATGCGGTAGGGTTGGCCGATCTTCAGATTTGCAGGCTCTTTTTCGGTGCGGACAAGGAAGTTCGGGCTTGTCAGGATTCGCCGCAGGGCCAGCTCGATGCCATCCTCAAATGTGCCCTCACGGCGGCCCTCCTGGTAAAAGCCCCACTCCCACTCCAGATCCTGCGGAGTTGTGGGTCGCCGATACGCGCGCCGCGTCAGTGTCGAAAGTATTTCGCGGGCACAGGCTTCTTCTTGCGTGGGAATCGTCGGCCGGCATGTAAAAACCTTGCGACGGCTGCGCGAATCTTCCGGACGCGTGGCCGCGAAGGGTCCCTGAATTCTCAATAGGCCGATGGCCGGATAATACTGCAACTGCGGAATGCTGTTATTCTCCAGCGACTTTCGCTCGTACTGCCGGATCATGTCGAGGCTGGGCCGGTAGTTCGTGGCCAGGAAGGTGACTCCCACCTGGTGCGTGCCCGCTTTCACTGGGATGGTCACTTCGATGGCGCCATCGGTGTCCCCTTGCATTCCCTGGCTCAACCCCACGCCCACGTAATCGGTTAGGTGCACTCTCTCGCCGTCAATGAGGAATTCTAGTTTCTCGCCAGGCACATACTTGCCGAGACCGAAATTCTGAACCGAAAACTTGTAATCGCCGTCGGATGGGAAACTGTGGCGAACCAGCATTCCGCCGCGGGTGCCGAAAGGCAAGCCTTCGATGTGCTGATTCTGTGACGTATCGCCCGGAGCGATATAGGCCATTTCCGTCGGCGTCTTCCAATAGCCGACCGCTATGCGGGCGACCCTGGTCGCCGCTGTCGTGTAGGCTTCGAGCAGTGTAGGAGAGATCGTCAGCGAACCCGCGATATTGTCAAAACCCCTGGCCGAATCGTCCGGCGGCAGAATGGTTGTCGTATCGAGTTCCAGATCCAGGAGGTCGCGCACGGCGTTGGCGTATTCAGTCCGATTGAGACGGTGGAGTACCACGGAACCAGGATTGCCGCGGCCAGCCGCTTTTCGATCGATTTCCGCCTCCAGCCAATCTCTGAGCCCTTCGTATTCGGCCAAGGGCGGCCGCCGCATACCCGGAGGCGGCATCAAGCCTGCGCGAAGTTTACGCACCACCTTTTCCCACAATTCCGGATGATCCCCGACAGTGGTGAGATCAAGCTTCTGAAGGGATAGGTTGGCGGTTCTGGCCTTGTCGTTATGACAGCCGACGCAGTACTGATCGAGAAGTGAGCGTTCCGCAGCAGCCGAAGTCGAAGCTGTTGGCGGCGGGCTTTGTTTGGTGTTTTGCGCCCTGGCTGGCTCGGGCTGCTGTCCCGAGAAGAGAACAGCGGTCAGAATGAGCAGACCGCCGATCAATAGTCCTAGCTTCATCACCGTTTCCTTCTCTGCAAGTCCTTAAAAAGGATACTCTTTTGGGCTGTGGGCAGCAATGATCCATTGTGATCACTGCTGGCGGCCGCAGATCCCCGGGCGTCGCAATTGCATCAATCCTGAAAGTGATCGTGCAGGTGCTTGTGATCTTCCTGATGCTTTTCCTTCCGGGACGAGGCAGCCTTATTATGTGCGGCGCTGAAATTTGCTTGCCGGGTGGATTCTGAGCTCATTCCAGACAACGAGATGAGCCGCTCCAGATCTTGCTTCCGGCACGAAGGGCACTCCGCGGCAGGAGATGAGGCCAGCACCAGGTACTCAAAACGGTGGCCACATTGCCGGCATGCGTATTCGTAGATTGGCATGTGCGAAACCCCTAATTGTCCAGGACGATCTTGAAATCGCTCTTCAGGGTACCTTGTGTCCAGCTGCCCGCGCTGTAGCTCAGGGAATTTTACTCTAAGCCAACCCTGACCACAATGATCAGATGTGATCATTGTCGGAAGTCATTTGGGGCTGGCATTCTAAACTGGGCATTTTAGTCCTCGCTCGCCTGGGAAGCCGGCCGCCCCCACCGCCCGGCAGCTAGTATGATCGTTCGTGGTCAAGCATGAATCACATGGGTCCTAGAGACTGGCCAAGGCGCTACGCAAGCACTGTGTTGCTGGCGCTGGCGGCAACGAACTCTGCTTTCGCGCTGGATGCCCGGAAGGCCCTGACGCAGTATTCCAGGACCGTGTGGACCCAGCAGCAGGGGCTTCCGCAGGACACAATTCGCGCCATTACTCAGACTGCCGACGGTTACCTGTGGCTGGGCACTGATGAAGGATTGGCCCGTTTCGACGGCTACGAATTCGTTGTCTTCAACCGGGACCACGACAATCTGCCTTCGAACTCCATCACTGCTCTGGCGGCGAGCCGTGATGGCTCGCTATGGATTGGGACACCAAACGGCTTGGCGCAGTTTCGGGATGGTCGCTTTCGCAGCTTTACGCAGAAAGACGGCCTTCCCGACAATTCGATCGGGTCTTTGTTTGTCGACCACGCCGGCACGCTGTGGATCGTGGCGGGAGGAAATCTTAGCCGGTTCGACGGCGCGCAGTTCACAAATTACCAGCCCGAGCGGGATATCCCTATGCGCGCCGTTCGGGCAGTGACGGAGAACGCCAGGCACACACT
Source organism: Bryobacterales bacterium (assembly GCA_025463005.1). Lineage (GTDB taxonomy): Bacteria > Acidobacteriota > Terriglobia > Bryobacterales > Bryobacteraceae > Palsa-187. Next base: position 18,565 of record JAOAPR010000029.1, read on the forward strand.
CGTCGTGGCAGGCAACAGCGCGGTAGCAAAACTGGAAAGTGGGAAATTCTCGAGCGTGTTCGAACCTGCCGTACTGAAGAACGACTTTCCCGCGGGAATGCAGGTCGACCACAACGGCAATCTCTGGATTCTCGGCGTCCATGGGTTGATTCAGGGACTTCCGGACGGCACGATCAGGCGGTACGGGGCTCGTGATGGACTCTCGGATTCCTTTGGGTTGTATGCTATTTGGGAAGACCACGACCGGAATTTATGGGTCGCCACGGAGAACGGTCTGGCGCGACTCGAAGGCGGGCGGTTCGAGACGTGGAATGGTTCGCAAGGGGGGCCACGTGCTGCACTGTGCATCTTTGAGGATCGCGAAGGCAATCTCTGGATCGGCAGCAACAACGGACTCACCCGTTTTGGCGAGGACGCGTTCACCGTTTACGGCAAAGATGAGGGATTACCGAGCGATGAACCTAACGCAATATTCGAGGATCATGCCGGCACAGTCTGGATTGGTTTTCTCGATCGGGGACTGGTGCCCTTTTCCGGGCGGAAGCCGCGGACCTCTCGGCACGGGCCGGCGCTGCCGCAAGACCCTGTGTATTCTATCCGCGAGACCAAGGCTGGCGAATTGCTCGTCGCGGCGCGCGATGGACTGACCCGCCTGAAAGAAGGTAATCCCCGCAAATTCGTGCCTCCGGACCCGCAAGGCCGCAAGAGAGTCTATGACGCCCTGGAAGGCGCGGATGGCCGGATCTGGCTGGCCCTGCCGAGCGGCTTGGGAGAGCTCCAAGGCGACCGCTTCCGAACACTCATCGAAAGTGGACCCGTAATGCTCGACAGTTCATTCGTGACCCTGGAGAACGGCGAGGATGGTTCGATTTGGGCCGGCACCATCCGCAAGGGCTTATGGCATGTGAGCGCTGCGGGAACCCGGCTTTACACCACTGCGGATGGTCTGGGTAGTGACCAGATCCGGTCCCTGTATCGGGATCGCGCCGACACACTCTGGATTGGAACTTTCGGGGGAGGGTTAAGCGCTCTGCGCGGCGGTAAGTTCGTTACCTATACCTCCAAAGACGGCCTCTTGAGCGACAACATCTCGAAGGTAACCGATGACGGCGAGTCCCTATGGCTCAGCACAACACGGGGCATTTGTCGTGTATCCAAGAAGCAATTAGAGGATCTCACGGATCATCGGATTAAAGCTCTGCAGCCAGCGAACTACGGAATCGCTGACGGCCTCCGCAGTGCGCAATCGTCTCCGGAAATCGGCTCAGGCGGGGGTCGTCATTCCGACGGGAGTCTGTGGTTTGTGACGACTCGCGGCACGGCAGTGTACGAACCTGGAGCACCGGCGCGAACGCAGCCTGCCCTCACGGTAGGCTTGACGGAAATGTCCGCGGACGGGCGCCAGTTGGATTGGTCGAGTTCCCCCCAAATATCTTCCGCAAACGGACGCCTGCAGATTCGCTATTCCGCGATTCACTTAAGCGCCCCGGATCAGGTGCAGTACTTTTACAAACTCGTCGGCTTGGATTCGGATTGGGTGCAGGCGGACGGTCGGCGAGCCGTCAACTACACCGGCCTCGGGCACGGACATTACCGCTTCCAAGTTCGGGCCCGATTGCCCGGCGGACCTCTCAGCGAAGCGGCGTACGAGTTCGATGTGCTGCCGCATTATTACGAGACTGGCTGGTTTCGCCTTCTGGGCGTGGCCCTGCTGGCTGCGCTTGTCTGGATGGTGTATCAGCTGAGGGTACGGCAGGTTCGCTCCCGCTACGCCTTGCTGGTGGAGGAGCGTGCGCGCCTGGCGCGCGAAGTTCATGACACCCTGGCTCAGGGTTTCGTGGGGATATCTTCACAGCTGGATGTAGTTGAAATGAGCCTTCCGAAAGACGCCGATCCGGCGCGGGGCTACCTGGATTTGGCGCGGCGCATGGCCCGTCATAGCCTGACGGAAGCGCGCCGTTCCGTGATGGACCTGCGTGCAGCCGCGCTGGACGACCAGGATCTGGGAGCCGCCTTGGACTCCGGCGCCCGTCTGTGGACCGAAGGCTCGGGCATCGGAGTGGAAGTGGAGGTGACCGGTGAAACCAGCAAGCTTCCGGAGCAGACCGCCCACCATATGTTACGCATCGCCCAGGAAGCGGTGACGAATGCCGTCAAACACGCCCGCGCAGGCAACATCATCCTAAAGCTGCACATCCAACCCGACTGTCTGAAACTTCAGATTCTGGACAACGGGTGCGGATTCGACCGGGAGGATGTATTCGCGGCCATGAACGGCCATTTCGGCCTTATGGGTATGCAGGAGCGCGCCGAGCAACTGAGCGGGAAACTCACACTCACAAGCGAGCCCGGCAAAGGGACTCGCGTGGAGGTCGAGGTGCCTGTACCATGAAGTCCCTAATTCGCATTCTCGTGGCGGAGGATCATTTGATCGCTCGCGTTGGCGTAACCTCCATCATTAACATGCAGTCGGACATGAAGGTGGTTGCAGAAGCGGTGAATGGTCAGCAAGCTCTTCAGCTATTCCGCAAACACCTGCCCGAGGTCGTCCTTCTGGATATTCGCATGCCCGTGCTGTCGGGCCTTGAAGCAGCGGCGGCGATTCGGACTGAATTCCCAGACGCGCGCATGATCGCGCTTACTACCTACGGAGGCGACGAAGACATCCGCCGTGCCCTGGCGGCGGGCGTGAAGGCCTACCTCACCAAAGACGTCTTGCACGGGGAACTACTGAAGGCCATCCGTGCGGTTCATGCGGGCCAGGTCTACTTGCCTGCCCGGCTCGCGGCGATCCAGGAGCACTCGCCCCATCTAAGCGCACGTGAGGTCGAAGTGTTGAGACTCATCGTGGACGGCTTACCGAACAAGCTGATCGCTCGCACTCTGAATATCGCCGACGCCACTGCGAAGAATCACGTTAAGAATATCCTCAGCAAGCTGGGGGTTCAGGACCGCACGCAGGCCGCTACCACCGCGATTCAACGCGGCATCGTTCATCTCTAAAGGCGGAGAATCAGCGGACGTCAGAAGAGGAGCTTCATCGCCAACTGGATAATCCGGGGGTCGTAGGTGCCGGTGCTGGTGATTACGCCAAAGGACGACGTACTAAACAGGCTGGAGCCCGGATTGGCGAAATTCGCCTTATTGGGGAGGTTGAAGGCTTCTCCCCGCAACTGCAGCGTGGCTCTCTCACGGATCTTGAATGACCGGGTGAGGCTCGTATCCAATGTGACTGATCCCGGACCTCTGAAGTTGTTGTAGCCCAGATTGCCATAGGTGCCCGTG
>JAOAPR010000032.1 GCA_025463005.1 Bryobacterales bacterium
CTACCTTGCGGCAGCGCCGTTGCGCTTCTTCTACTTAGCATCCAACCAGATTGTCAATGATCTGCGCGCCCACCATCAGTCGTCCACAAAAAACTGTGAACTTCCAATCGCCACAAGCGATCTTGCGAAAACTTGTCGGACGCTGGCCTCGAAACCTTAAACTGGCCGCAAAACGCTAAAAAACCGCTTTGCGCTCCAGCGCGCACAAGGCAAAAACCATCGTGCGCTAAACCTTTAAACGAACGCAACTGCCTATGACTGGATCGTTTTCACAATCACAGCCGGGACGAAATAGCTGCGTCCAGGGAAACTTGGGAACCTGAAAGAACCTCTTCAGTTTAAGGCTGGCCGATAGAACCCTCTACCGCGCTGCCCGCTCACCCAGCAGCAGGCACAAAAGCCTGCTACACAGTCCATCGTCTAATCTACCAAACCCTGGTCCACTGCGCAAGGGGCAAAACAACTTTTTTTTGCTCCACCGCAGGGTCTCCCTTCGGGAGCGGCCTGTTAGCGACTAGGTCCAGTCTAACAGATGGTCCCCACCCCTGCAAGGTTTCGGGAAAAATAACAAAATCTTTAATCTCGAGGCTCGTAACTCTATAGCGGCGTGTCGGGGCGGGCCATGGTGCGCCACATGTGAGCCACCGGGCTGTTATCGTTGCCCAAGCCTTCTTTAGGCTGCTTAAAGTGGCGGCCGATAATCTCCCGGAACGGATCGATACTTACCTTAGCATTAGGATCGAACGAGTAATAGTCGTTGACCGTCACCAGGCGAGGCGCTTCGTACCAGGGGTGGTTTTTGAGCATCTGGTAGTCGGCGCGGATGTGCGGCAGCGGTACATAGTCCTCGCCGAACAGCCGGCGATAGAGATCGGGATATTCGTAACCGTAGGCCGGATCGGCAAAGAAACGAAGAGCCTGGTGATACTTGATCGCGAAGGCAGTCTTCTCCGAGACGTAAGGAGTGTACATCTGGGCGGCCCAATAGCCGTGGTCGGCTTTGAGCAGCGCCTGGGCGGTGTCATGCAGCAGGCAGGCGAGAACGATCTCCTCAGGCATGCCGTTTTTCATCGCCAGCGCTGCGCTTTGTAGAACGTGGTTGGCGGGCGCGAATCGGACGGCGAAGAAATCGTAAAGCGTCGGCTTATCCGGCATCGGCGGGAGCGTCTTGACCTTGGCTCCCGGGGTGGTGGCGACAAACAAATTCCCTGCCCCCATGCGATAGTGCCGGGTAGGAATTTTCTGTTCCACTTCGGCCACGGTCGGAAAGTTCGGATCGGTGGACGTCAGGATTTTATCGAGCTCGGTGGACAGGAAATCCTCGAGCGCGTCGGCCTTGGCCTCGGAGTCCATTCGGGACACCGTCTCGTCTCCCCCCAGAGTGGTGATGAAATCGTCGCGCTTGATTTCCATAGGAGAACCTTCTACCTCAATTATACGCGTGAGGTTAATACTTGAATGTTATCCTGAACGTGACGATGGCGTTCAACACGCGATCCTACGCTCGTCCGTATGTTTCCGGCGGCGGATTACCACCGGGTGTCAAAGGACTGATCATCGCCAACTCAGTAGTATTCCTGCTGATGTGGCTGTTGGGACAAACCGAAGGAGGCCAGCTTTTTGCCAGGCTGTTTTCCCTAGTTCCCGCGGACGTTGTAGGCCGATTCTACGTGTGGCAATTAGTCACATACCTGTTCCTGCACGGAGGGTTCTTTCACATCCTGTTCAATATGCTGGCGCTGTGGTTTTTCGGGAAGGATCTGGAAGACATCTGGGGCACCCGCCGATTCCTGCAGTTCTATTTCTTCTGTGGCGTGGGAGCGGGATTGTTCGTGGTGGCGGCCAACTACCTCTTTGGCAACCCAAACATCCCAACCATTGGCGCATCGGGGGCGATCTACGGGATTATGCTGGTGGCAGCCGTCCTGTGGCCTGACCGGATCGTTATTTTTTACTTTTTCCCCATCAAACTTAAATATCTTGTGATGATTCTGGGTGCGCTCGCCTTCTTTAGCGTGCGTGACCTCAACAGCGGTGTGAGCGACATCGCGCACCTGAGCGGGATGGCGTTCGGATACGTGTTCCTGAAAAGCGCCAAGATCCGCAAGTTCGATCCGGTGGGTCCAGTGCGCGACAGCTACAAGGCCTGGAAACTGGCACGGGCCAAGCGCAAATTCCAGGTGTATCTCAAGAAGAAGCAGGGCTCGGATCGCGGCGGCTGGGTTAACTAAGCTACCAGGCCGGCAGAGCGATCGTCTCATCTTCAGTGCTGAGCTGGGGATTGAAGTATCGATCCGGGCGATCGGTTACCGCAGCCCAACGCTGGTGAAATCGTTCGGCCTCTTCCGGGCGGACCACGGCCACTCGGGTTCGGGCTTCTTCGTGGACCAGTACCGCTTTGGTCTCGATCAAAATGCAGTAGCCTCGCTCCGCTGCGCGCAGGCATAGATCGATGTCGTTGTAATTCACCGGAAACTGCACGTCGAATCCTCCAAGCTCGTCCCACAGCGCCCGCCGCATCACCATGCAGGCGCCAGTCACCGCGCTGACCTGGCGGGTCATGCGCAGCCACGGCCAGTAAGCTGAGTCCTTCTGGAATCGACCCACATGCGCGGGGTGCCAGCGATCCACCACCACACCCGCGTGCTGGATGGAACCGTCCGGATACAACAACAGCGCGCCGACGATTCCGATTTCCGGGCGCGCAGCCTGCGCCAGCATCCGCTCCAGCCAGTCGGACGTGGATGGAAAGACATCATCGTTCAGGAAGCAGAGCACCTCGCCGGTAGATTTCTCAACGCCTCGCTGGTTCATGATTCCGAAATGGAAGGCTCCATGGTACGGAACGACCTTGGCGCCATCCACCGCCGGGAAATTTACATCGTGAGCGACGACGATAATTTCATGGCGCGAGTCTAATGTTGGACGCAGCGATTTCAAGCATCTGCTGAGGCGCTTGGGGTTTCGGGAACAGATGATGATCGACGCCCGGGCCGATGAGGTGTTTCGGTGGACCTCTTTGGTGCTCAAGCTAGCCTCATCTTGCGAGTGCCAGAGCATACGAGGAACACGTCGGATAAATCCGGATTGATCTGGCGATATTTCGCGGCTGTGGCCAGCGGCGGTCAGATGGCAGCTGCCCCAATACGGTGTCTGGCGCAGCAGCTCGGGTGAAAACTCCGGCGTGAACCGCGGCGAGTGGCGGCGGCCGTCGCGATCGATACAATCCCAATCGCTGTACACTGCTACGGTGTTTTCGTCGAACGCGCCGGCGAAGCTGCGCAAGGCATCCGGCTCGAGGATCACGCTGGAATTGGTCCAGAGCACTGCTTCGCTCCGGATTTTATGAAGTGCGTCTGAAAGAGAGGGAGCGTCGGGCACGCCGCAGACGACCAGCTCCCACGCGTCATACTTCTGAGCTCGGATCGATGCGACAGCACGCTCCAGCGGGAAGTGACTGGTCTGACTCGTGTCCAGAATCACGGAGATGGTTGGCTGCGGTGACGGAGAATACTGTTCCACGTGGAGCGCGGTTTGCTGAATCCAGGTCTGATACGCCGCTGCTTCATTTTCAGGTAGTACCCCTGGTACAGGCATGCCTATTGCGACGAGCTTGGGGCCGACCCACCGAAGAAACCGGAACACGGAACTGTTCTCGATCCGCTGTAGCCGCCGTTCCAGGTTCTGTTGTCGGGCAGAAAGGCGGCGAAGAAGACGTTGCAGCCGAACCACGTCCCCAGGGATCTCAGAATCCATCACGTCTGATCACTATAACGAAGGCAACCAAGGCGTTGGGCGACGCATCCCAATGATGGTATAGTGCGGTCATGAAGGCCTCCCGTGTAAGCCTGTTAGTTTTGGCCTCCTCGCTGAGCGTGGCCTTGGTCGTAGTTGCTCAAGGACCGAAGAACCAGGGCAGCGAGACCGTCGCCCGTCCCAAAAAAGGTTCCACCAACGCGCCTCCGGAACCGGAGCAGTCCAAAATTCCTTCGCAATACAAGAAGGGCAAAGAACTTCCTGAAGGCGTCGCTACCTACACTACCGATGCGGTTACGGTGACAGTGGATGTTTCGGTCCTCGATAACAAAGGCCACTTCATCCCCAACATTCCGCAGGGCAACTTCCGCGTTCTGGAGGATAACGTCCCCCAGAAGATTACCGCCATATCCAAGGGCGAGGCTCCGCTTACGATCGCGATGTTGATCGAGTTTTCGGGGCGGTTCCAGCGGGTTTACTCGGAACCGTGGTACCAGACTTTGCAAGCGGCGTATGGATTCGTCGAGACGCTCAAGCCGGAGGATTACGTCGCGATCGTGGCGTACGATCTGAGGCCGGAGATTCTTTCCGACTTCTCAAACGACCGGCGCGAGGCTCAGGACGGCTTGTCACGTCTGCGATTCCCGGGTTTTTCCGAGGCCAATCTGTTCGATGCGCTGGTGGATACCGCGCAACGGATGCAGGATATCGAGGGACGCAAGGCAATTCTGGTGATTTCATCGGGAATCGACACGTTTAGCAAGCTGAATTATGGCGAGACTCGCAAGGCGATCCAGAACGCCGGCGTGCCGATTTACGCCATCGGGCTGATGCAGGCATATCGCGACATCATGTACTCCTACGGCGCGATCTCGGATATCCAGAACATGGACTTCCTGCAGGCTGACAACCAACTGCGCACGTTCACTAAGGAAAGCGGCGGCATGGCGTTCTTCCCGCGATTTTACGGGCAGTTCCCCGAGATCTACCGGGGAATCAGCGAGGTGCTGCGCAGCCAGTACGTGTTGACGTACACGCCCAGCAATACAGCTCGGGACGGCAAGTTCCGCAAGATCAAAGTGGAACTGGTGAATCCGGAGAACAACCAACCGCTGCGGATCAACGACGAGAAATCCAAACCGGTGAAGTACGAAGTCCTCGCGAAGCCGGGTTACACTGCGCCCAAACAGGTCGAATAATAATCGTTTCGATTTCACGCGCTATTTCGCTGAATCAAGCGAAAAGAAAAAGTCAAGCACTGCATCTTTCCATTTTTGAGCCCGTTAGAAAATTGTTGACACGTGTGTTGCAGCTCTGTTACTGTCGCGTTGTTCCCACACATCATGTCCCTTCGGAATTCTTCTCCTTCATCGGTCCACGGACGCATCCTGCTGGTAGACGACAACGCGAACGGATCGAGTGCCCGAAAAACGGTACTGGAAGAAATCGGACACAAGATCAGCGTGGCGTCCAGCGGCGCGGATGCGCTCGAACAATTTTCACAGCATAAGTACGACCTGGTCGTGACGGATTACAAAATGCCCAAGATGGATGGGCTGGAGCTGATCGTCCGCTTGCGGAAACAGCAGCCCGACATTCCGATCGTGCTGGTTTCGGGTTTCGTCGACACGCTGGGGCTGAATGAAGCGGGCACGGGCGCGGATGCGGTGATCCAGAAGAGCGCCAACGAGGTGACGCACCTGGTTCGCGCGGTGAATCGGTTACTGCGGCGAAAGCCGGCCAAGAAACCCGCGGCGGCGGATGGGCGGACGTTGAAGGCAAAGCGTCAGGCGGGCTGAGCGTCGTTAACCAGCGTGGTTTAACCAGCGAGGAAGGGTAGCGGGATCCAGCGCAGCGACGCCGCCGTCATCAGTATCCCGACGCACAGAATCACGAAAGCGGACGCAACAGGCGCGAATTTTAGTAGAGGATGCTCCCCGCTCTTCGAAGATTCCGGAAGCCAACTCTTGGCATAAATCACTAGCATTCCGATCGCCATCAGAACGCCGGCTAACCCAACACTAAAGGCGATCAACAGTACTAAGCCGAGTCCGATGCGTCCGATCGCGATCGCGCTCAGCAGGAGGACCATCGCTGCGGGGCACGGAACCAATCCCCCGCTCGCACCGAGAGCCATCAAACTGCCGAGAGTGATATCGCCTTGCGGGACATGACTGTGGCTATGCGTATGGGTATGGCCGTGATCGTGGTGATGATGGTGGTCGTGACCGTGATGGTGATCGTGATGATGGTGGTCGTGACCGTGAGCGTGTGCCTGGGCGTGGCGAAACGCTCGCCAGCGTTTGTAGAACAACCAGCCGCCGATCAGAACGATCGATATGCCGGAGACGACTCCCAAAACGGGAATAATCTTTTCAGGGACGATGTAGCTCGAAAGCAGCAGAGTTCCTATTCCGAGCAGGAAGACGCTGATCGTATGCGTAAAGGTGACGGTCGCGCCCAGCAGAGCCGCGTGCTTGATATTGCCGCGCGATCCGACCAGGTACGCGGCGACGATGGTCTTGCCGTGACCCGGCTCCAGTGCGTGCAGCGCGCCAAGCCAAAACGCGACGGCGATTCCCGCCATCAGCCACCCGGCGCTCAACTGAGGCTGGTGCAGGAACTGGGCAAGATAGTCGGCGTTCATCGACTCCTCAGGAATTACCCGGCTTTCTTGTTGTTCTTCGAAGCGCCGGGAGCAGGCTTGGCGGCCTGAGGCGTCTTCCGGATTTCCTCGAAGTATCGCTCTACAAAGGGTTGAAAAATGAGTGGAACTTCGTCGCGATGAATTTCGCCTCCGGACTCGGTGTGACCCGCCTGCCGGTCGGCCCAGGGCGTCTTGAGCTGCTGCTTGGTGGAACCGACCTCGACCATCACTTCGCCGGTTACGGTGGCTGAGCGCTTGCCGAGAACCTCGCTAATCTGCCCCATGGCTTTGAGAGCTTCGGCGTCCTTAGCAGCCTTATCGCCGTCCTTGGAACCCGCACCGCTGGCGCTTTCCTGCGACGAGGGCTTGCCAGGCTGATTGTTGCCCTTGGCGTCCTCGGCTTGATTCTGATCGCCGCCCGGATTGCTCTCAGGGTTGGCCTCGGCGCCGGCGTTCTGGCTCTCCTGCTGCTGCTTGTCGCCCTTCTCGCCGTTCTTATCGTTGGGCTGATTCTTGGCGTTCTGCTGCGCCTTCGGCGCGGAGTTGGGCTTCATCTTGTTCAGCATGTTGGCTAAAGCGTCCTTGATTTTGTCGAGGACACCACCTTCGCTGGGATTGTTGCCCTGCTTATCCTGATCTCCGCCCTCTTTCTGCTGGCCGTCTTTCGAACCCTTGTCGCTCTGTTTGCCTTCCTTATCGTTGCCTTTGTCCTGACCCTGCTTGCTGGAGTCGCCGCCATTCTGGTCGCCCTCTTTGTCGGCGGCCTGCTTGGCGTTGTCATCGCCACCAGCGGGATCGACCGCATCGGACGAATCCTTCGTGTCGAGAAGATCTTCGGGTTGCTGGTCGGTAGCAGTGGATGACGCCTCGGGATTACCCGGATCGAACGGCTGCTGGACCATGTTGAGACGCTTGGCCTGGTTCTTCGCGAGTTGCTGCGGAGGCGGCCCGAAGAAGGAATCGTATGCGATCCTCAGCAGCGAAGGTTCCAGGCTCATGCTGCCCGTGACCGCGTAGCGCACCGCGAAAAGTCCGAACGCCACCAGCGCCAAACCGACTGCCGGCAACAGATAGCGCGATCGCGAGGGCGGCAGGGCTTCGCGTATATCCACACGCTGAGCCACCAGCTCCGCATCCCGGCGCTGGCATTCACAGACCGCTTCGCGTCCTGGTTCAGGATGGTCAGCGAAGTGAACCGCAGTGGAAAGGGAGTCGGCCAAGCCTAGGCGGCTATCGATCTGCTGCGCCAGTTTGTAGAAGGACGGCAGGCTCTTACGCAGCCGGTAGATTCCCACTCCCAGGCTCGCGGCCAGAAGCAGAACCGGCCAGTACCAATCCAGGATTTGCGTGCCGATGAGCAGCAGCAGGATTGCTCCAGCCATGCCGATCACGAGTGCCAGGGCACCCTTGTCCAACACCAGTTGGCCGAACAGGCGTCTCCGTGCGCGTTGGAGCAAATCCGTTAGCGTGGGAAGACTAGCCACAAAGTAACTCTATATGATAAGCATACAATCGCCGTAAGAGTAAAAGCGATACTTTTGGGACACGGCGTGGCGGTACGCCTCGAGCGCGAGTTCCCTGCCCGCGAAGGCGCACACCAGCACCAGAAGACTGGACTTAGGCAAATGGAAGTTGGTTAGCATCGCGGTGGTGCGGCGGAACTTAAATCCAGGCTGTATAAAGAGGTCTGTTTCGGCGACGGCTGGATCGCTCTCAATCGCGCGGACTGCGGTGGTACCGACGGCGACGATCCGTTGAGCTCCGTCCATGGCGATGGTAGTCTCCGGCGGCACCACGAAGGATTCCTTGTGCAGGTGGACATCTTCGAGCGTTTCCGTTCGTAGGGGTTGAAATGTGCCGAGCCCGACATGAAGCGTGACGTGCGCAACCGAGGCACCGGACGCTCGGCAAACTGCGAGAATCTCGGGCGTGAAATGCAGGCCGGCGGTGGGCGCCGCAGCGGATCCGGGATCGCGGGCGAAGACCGTCTGGTAGCGCTCGCGATCGGCGATGGTGTCCGGACGGCGAATATAGGGCGGCAGGGGCACGTGTCCCACGCGATCGAGTACAGCAAGCAGGTCGCCAACCGCGTGAAGGCGGAGGGCGCGCTCGCCGAACTCGGCGCGGCCCAGAATTTCTGCCGTGAGGTCGTCCGAAATCACGACGCACTCGCCCGTGCGCATCTTGCGGCCGGGGTGAACCAGCGCTTCCCAGGTAAGTCCGTCCGACGAAATGGGCTTGGTCAGGAGAATTTCGACGCGTCCGGTACCATGCTCGCGGCGGCCGTAGAGCCGGGAAGGCAGAACTCGGGAATCGTTGAGCACGAGGCAGTCCTGGGGTTTCAGATAAGACGGGAAATCGCGGAACGTGCGATCTTCCCACTCGCCGGTGGTGCGATTGACCACCAGCATGCGGGAACCGGCGCGGTCGGGGAGGGGTTCCTGGGCGATGAGTTCTTCGGGGAGATGGTAATCGAAATCGGAGAGCAGCACTTACTGACCACTGTAAACTGGAATCCGGATGCGGATTTTGGGGATAGAGTCTTCGTGCGATGAAACCGCCGCGGCGGTAGTGGAAGACGGGTCGCGGATATTGTCGTCAATAGTTTCCTCGCAGATGGCGACCCATTCCCGTTACGGGGGCGTTGTTCCGGAGCTGGCATCGCGCGAGCACCTGAGGGCGATTGTCCCCGCGGTACGGCTAGCGCTCCAGGAGTCATCGACCAGGTTGGAAGACCTGAGCGCCATTGCAGTGACCGAGGGTCCGGGGCTAGTGGGATCGCTGCTGGTCGGCATGACCTACGGCAAGGCTTTGGCCATGGTGCACAAGCTGCCCTTGATCGCCGTGAACCACATCGAGGGTCACATTCACGCCGTGGCGAGCCAGAGCGAGGTGGAATTTCCGGCGCTGGCGCTGGTTGTGAGCGGCGGGCACACGCATCTGTTTGAATTCGCCGAAGGATTCCGTTACCGGCTTCTAGGGAAGACTCGAGACGATGCAGCGGGTGAGGCTTTCGACAAGGTCGCCAAGCTTCTGGGATTCGGGTATCCGGGCGGGCCTGTGATCGACATGCTCGCGCCGCATGGAAATCCGGAGGCTGTCCGGTTCACGCTGGCCAAGATGAAGGGCAATACGCTCGACTTCAGTTTCAGCGGCCTGAAGACGGCAGTGCTGCGCTGGTTCGAGGCGCGCGACATGGCGAATGAGATCGCTGCGCGACGAACGCTACTGCGCGAGAACGTTACGCCGTCGGTAGATGATTGGCTGCGGGTGACGCCCAAGGCAACCCTGGATCTGCTCGCGTCCTTCCAAGGAACCGTGATCGATGAATTGCTGCGGCGGGCGACCAGGAGCGCGGAGGAGATCGGGGCACGGAGCCTGATCGTCTCCGGCGGTGTCGCGTGCAATTCGGGATTGCGGCGGGCGGCAGACGAGGCGCATCTTCCCTATCCCGTCTTCTTTCCCGCGCCTACTCTGTCGACTGACAATGCGGCCATGATCGCGGCGGCGGCGTTTCCCAAACTGGCTCGGGGGGAATTCGCGGACTCTACGCTGAAAGCCCAGGCGAATCTGGCGCTGGCGTAAGCTTTTAGTGATGGCCCCGCCGATGACGCTGCCGGCGAAGTATTACACCGATCCGGAAATCTTCCGCTCGGAGATGGAGCGGTTTTACTTTGGACGATGGATCTATGCGGGGCGCACGGAGAGAATCGCGCAGCCGGGGGATTATTTCCTGTGCGATGTGGCCGGGGAAAGCGTGATCGTCACCCGCGAGGGAGCTTTTTACAATGTCTGCCGCCATCGCGGCACGCGCATGTGCACTGTACCTGAGGGAACGTTCGAGGGGCGCATCCGTTGCCCGTATCACGGATGGACCTACGGGCTCGACGGCTCACTGATCAGTGCGCCAAATATGGGCGAAGAGGGGTTCTCGCGATTCGATTATCCGCTGCATAGGGTCGCGTGCGAAATCTGGGACGGCCATGTGTTCCTAAACTTTGCTGCGGAGCGTCAGCCGCTCGACGTCCCCGACAAATTCTCGGCCTGGAACATGGGCGAGCTGAAGTCGCACAGACGTATCGTCTACGACGTCAAGGCCAACTGGAAGCTGATCATCCTGAATTACAACGAATGCCTGCACTGCCCGGTGCTGCATCCCTTGCTGAACCGTTTGACCGATTATTTGGGCGCGGACAACCAGACGCCGACACCCAACTTCGTCGGCGGCAGCATGGGGTTCCGCGACGGCGCCGAGACAATGAGTATCGACGGCGTCCGGCGGCGCGAGTATCTGCCGGGCTTGAATGCCGAGCAGCGAAAAATGGTCTGCTACTACGCGATTTATCCCAATCTGCTGCTCAGCCTCCATCCGGACTACATGATGACGCACACCTTGTGGCCTAAGGCTGTGGATCGCACGGAAGTCGTCTGCGAGTGGCATTTTCATCCGCGGGAAATGGCGCAACCGGGGTTCCAGGCCGATGATGCGATCGACTTCTGGGATCAGACCAATCAGGAAGATTGGGCAGTTTCGGAGCTGTCACAGTTAGGGATCAGCTCGCGGGCGTATACGCCGGGTCCGTATTCGAAGCGCGAGGCATTGCTTCATGCTTTCGATCGGATCGTGGAGTAGAATACGTTTCATGCTACGTCCTGTTTTTGCATTAATTGCTGTGTTCGCGGCAATCGTCCAGGCCGCGGTTACGCGCGTCGATGTGACCGAACGTGTTGGTATCGCGGAGTACGAGAGGATCGCGGGTAAGGTGTACTTCGCCGTCGATCCCAAACTTCCCGCGAATCGGGCCATCGTAGATATCGATCTGGCTCCGAAGAACGCCGCGGGGCTGGTGGAGTTTTCGGCCGACCTATTAGTGCTGCGACCCAAGGACGCGGCCAAGAGCAACGGGACGGCGTTTCTGGAGATCGCCAACCGGGGTTCGTCGCCGTTCTGGGGCGCCCTGAATATCGGTGCGGGTGCGGGCCGGCGCACGTTGCAGGATCTGGGCGACCGCTTCATGCTGGACCAGGGATTCACGCTGGTGTGGGTGGGGTGGCAGTTCGACGTCGCTCAGGGAGCGAATAGCGTTAAGGTGTACGCGCCGGTTCTCGCAGACGTCACCGGTATGGTGCGGACCGAGATCCTGGTGAATCAGAAATCGACGTCGCAGGCGCTGCCCTATCCGGCCGCCGACGCTACTTCGGGTATGCTTACGGTGCGCGACAAGGCGGATGGACCGCGCACCACGATTCCGAAGGATCAATGGCGGCTGAATGGAAATGAGCGGATCGAATTCGCGGCGGGATTCGAGCCGGGGCGGATTTACGAGTTCGTGTACACGGGCAAAGGCTCCTCGGTGGCGGGTTTGGGCATGGCCGCGGTTCGAGACTATATCTCCTATATCAAGCAGCGCGGAGAAGTGAAACGAGCCATCGGCGCGGGAATTTCGCAGAGCGGCCGATTCCTGCGCACATTTATCGCGGACGGCTTCAATGGCGACGAACAGGGCAAGAGGGTTTTCGACGGCGTGTGGGCGCACGTGGCCGGCGGTGGTCATGGCGATTTCAACCAGCGCTTCGCGCAGCCGGGTCGGACCAGCGGGCAGTTCAGTGGCGTGGATTTTCCGACAGATCTGCCGCCGTTCGCTCCCGACGAGCTGCTCGCCAAGTCTACGAAGGCGGGCGTCGCGCCGAAGCTGCTGCTGAGCAACGGATCGCACGAGTATTGGGGGCGCGCGGCCGGACTGAATCACATCAGCACGGACGGAAAACGCGATGTGGCGCCCTCGGCTGATGTCCGGATCTACTTTGTCGCCGGCACGCAGCACGGGGCGGGCGGCGGACCGAATCCTCTGGTGCAGAACAGCACCAATCCGATGGACTGGTCGTTCTTCCAGCGGGCGATGCTGGTAGCGCTGAATAAGTGGATCACCAATGGAACGGCACCGCCGGAGTCGCAGATTCCGCGCATCGATAAAGACCAACTGGTGGCAGCGTCGGCGCTCCGATTTCCAAAAATTCCGGGGGTCAACGTGGTGAAGCAGGCGTATGCACCGCGACGCCTCGAATTGGGACATGAACCGCCCAAGGCCAGCGAGCCGTTCCCTGCCCTGGTTCCCCAGGTGGACGCGGACGGCAACGAAACGTCGGGCATCCGGTTGCCGGAGCTGCGCGTGCCGTTGGCGACCTACATGGGCTGGAACCTGCGGAATCCGTCGATCGGCGCGCCGACCGAGCAATATCCACTGATTGGTTCGATGGTGCCGTTCCCACGGACGAAGGCGGACCGCGAGAAGTCGGGCGATCCGCGGCTTTCGATTGCGGAGCGATATCAGAGCCAGCAGGAGTATCTGGGCAAGATCGAAGCGGCGGCACGGGAGCTCGCAAAGGAACGATTCCTGCTGGAGGCGGACATTCCGCAAGTGGTGGCGAGCGCACGGCGACGCTGGGATCAACTGGTGGGCGTGGCCGTGGCGGGAAAGTAGGCAGTAAAGAGGGGACAGCCAGCCGATTTCGGCGGATCATTGCGGACAGAGCCGGAGTCGTTATTCGAAATCGGAGGCAGTCCTCTTTTTTCCCGCCTGCTAACATCGAAGTTCATGCACCCTCAGCAAGAACTTCCGAAAGCGCCGATTGCCGGCGTCAAAACTCTGATCGCCGTGGGGTCGGGCAAAGGCGGTGTCGGCAAGACCACTGTTTCCGTGAACCTGTCGATCGCGCTGGCGCGGCTGGGACGACGAGTCGGCCTGCTCGACGCGGACGTCTACGGTCCTAACGTTCCTCTAATGATGGGCACGCGCGAAACCCCGACGGGACACGCCGAGCGCATCCGTCCCATCGAAAAATTCGGCGTGAGGATTATGTCGATGGGATTTCTGAATCCCGGCGACAAACCGCTGGTGTGGCGCGGTCCGATGCTGCACAACATTATGCAGCAGTTCCTGCGTAACGTCGAATGGGGTGAGCTGGATTACCTGATCATCGATCTGCCGCCGGGCACGGGCGACGTAGCGCTTTCGCTGATCCAGAACGCGCTGATCTCGGGCGCGATTGTCGTGACCACGCCGTCGGATGTATCGCTCGAAGACGCGCGTAAGGCAGTGAACATGTTCGCGCAGGTGCGCGTGCCGATCCTTGGAATGATCGAGAACATGAGCTATCTGATCGCGCCCGGGAGCGGCGAGCGCATTGACGTGTTCGGGCACGGCGGCGGCAAGAAAACGGCCGAACAGATGAACATACCGTTTCTGGGCGAGCTGGCGCTCGATCCAGATGTGCGGATCGGCGGGGACTCGGGGCAGCCGGTAACCACGCGGACAGGCGAAGATGCGCACGCGGCGCCGTTTCTCGATCTGGCGAAACGCGTGGATCAGGCTTGCGGGGCGTTGAAGCAGACCGGACCGACGGTCACGATCGAGGATTAGGCCAGCTTTTCTGCATCTGCGGGTTCGCCAAACTTGATTCCCGTCAAAGCGGGGTCGATGTTGCGCAACAAACCCGTAAGCACCGCGCCTGCGCCGACTTCGATAAAACGGGTTACGCCGCGCGAAGCCAGCAATGCGATTGACTCGGACCACCTGACAGGATTAGGAATCTGGTGGTAGAGCCCTTCGCGAGCTTCGGCGCCGGTGCGAACTTCGCGCGCCTGCCAGTTGTTGATGAGGGGAACCGTCAGGTCGCGAAAGTCGGTCGCATCGAGATCGGCCTTCAGGCGGTCCTGTGCCGGTTTCAACAGAGGGCAATGGAAGGGAGCGCTCACCGGCAACAGTACGGCTCGGCGCGCGCCTGCGGTCTTGGCCAGCTCGACCGCACGATTGACGGCGGCGGCGTGACCGGCGATGACGATCTGATCGGGCGAATTGAGATTCGCGGCGGTCACAATTTCACCTTGCGCCGCACCTGCGAGAACGGCGTCGAGCTTATCGGCGGGCAGTTTCAAGAGTGCCGCCATCGCACCCACACCGGCAGGAACCGCCTGCTGCATATACTGGCCGCGCTTGCGGACTAATTGCACGGCATCGGCGAAGCGGAGCGATCCTGCAGCGACTAAGGCAGAATATTCGCCCAGGCTGTGGCCCGCGACGTAGGCAGGAGGGATCCCCCTGGCGGCCAGCACGGCATGTGCGGCGATCGAGACTGTGAGCAGTGCGGGCTGCGTGTTCTCGGTGAGTTTGAGCTGATCGTCGGGCCCCTCGAAACACAAATGCGAGAGTGGAAACCCGAGCGCGTCGTCGGCTTCCTGAAAGACACGGGCGGCTTCGGGGAAAGCGTCGGCGAGGGTCTTGCCCATACCAGCGAACTGGGAACCCTGACCTGGAAAGAGGAAGGCTGTTTGGACCAACTCCGATTCTACCGTTCACGAGGCTGTTATAGTGGGGTTGTGAAGCGTAAGCGCACCCCTGCACCGCGGCCGGCGCCGGAGCCTATGATTCCGGAATCGGTAGTACCGGAAAAACTTCTGGAAGAAGCCAAACGGTCGATTGAGGCGGATCGTCTGCATAAGACCGTGCTGTGCACGGTGTGCAAGAGCGAATGCGCCCCTAATTCGTCCGAAGGGCTGTGCTGGGTGTGCCGGCGCCTGAAGCTGAGCGCCTGGCGTGATTCCGATTCGCAGATGCCTGCACAGGAATAGCGTTCGGTTTCAAATCTCGGGATAGAACTCGAAAAAGGCGTCCAGCGACTGCTCGAGTTGCGCGCGAATCTCTTTTTCCCCGCCCTCCAGCAGATGCATGGTCACGTGCCCGGTCTTGCCGTTCTTCAGGCGGATCTCGGCCTCGCCAAGCTCTTCGATCTCATCCGCGGGCAGAAGCCGCATTCCATATACGAGCGCAAGTTTGGCCATGGCGTGACCATTGTAGCCTGCCGGCGTGTAGCTAGAAATTCGCCCGGCCGGCACCGGCCGAACTAGTCGGAGCTTTCTCGAACACCTGCTTCACGTCGAACTCGCCGTTCGGCAGCTTCACGTGCGTGGCGATGGTCAGAGTCTTGCCGTCGGCGGAAAGAGTCCATTCCTCGCGCTGGCTGAGCTTGGTCCCCTGATATTCGCGCGACGTTTCGATCACCAGCTTGTCGTTGTCCCAATGGGCGGATCCTTTGTTCTCGCCGTTGACGGCGGGCTTGCCGTCGGTTGTGTACTTGAGCTCGGTGGTCACTTCGCCCTGCGCGCCTTTTTGATAAGTGGACATCGAAAGCGACGGATCCTTGTGCTGGATCTGTCGCACCATCACTTCGGGCGCCGGAAACTGTCCGTACTGGCTCTTCGCCAGGTTCAACATCCAACTACCTGAAAGGTTCGGAGCGGCCGCCAAAGGCATAGCCAGCAGAGCCGCGACTACCAAAGCTCGATTCAGCATGTCCGAAGCATATCAAGGAAGGCTTCGGATGACCCTCAGGCGAATCTCTTAGGATAGGTAGATCGAATAATGCACGCCTCCTTAGAACCGGCCTCACACTATTTCTATTCCGATCGCTTGAAACTTCAGTTCTGGGACTGGGGTACGGAAGGAAAACCGGTGCTGATTTTAGTTCACGGCACCCGTGACCACGCGCGAAGCTGGGACTGGATCGCGCGCGCGCTCCGCGACGACTATCACGTTTACGCCCTCGACCTGCGGGGGCATGGTAACAGCGCCTGGGCCCCGGGTGCGTTGTACAGCGTGCCGGAGCACATGCTCGACCTGACGGTGTTCGCCGACATCATCGGCGAGCAACCGGTGCGTCTGATCGGGCATTCGCTCGGAGCGATGGTGTCACTGTATTACTCGGGAACGTATCCGGAGAAAGTCGCGAAGGTGGTCGCGATCGAGGGAGTAGGCGTGGGACCTTTGGGGTCGCGGCCAAAACCCGCTCCCCAACGGATGCGGAACTGGATCGAAAAGACGCGCAACGTGGAACAGCACGCCTCGCGCAGTTATCCGACCTTGGCTGCCGCGGTGGCGCGTATGAAAGAGGCGAATCCGTTTCTTTCTGACGAGGTCGCGGAGCACTTGACCTTGCACGGGACCAACTGGAACGCCGATGGGTCGCTGGTGTGGAAGTTTGACAACTACACGCGCGTGATTCATCCGTTCGGGCTGGGCTTGGAGGAGGCGGTGCAGATCCTGGGACAGATTACGAGCCCGACGCTGCTGTTCTGGGGCCGTCAGAGTTTCGCGCGCGATCCGGATCTGGATCCGCAGGCCGAGGCGATTCGGAATAAGACGATCGTGAAGGTCGATCAAGCCGGACATTGGCTGCATCACGATCGTCTGGAGTTGTTTCTGAGGGAAACGAAAAGATTCTTAGCCGCAAATGAACGCGAATAAACGCAAATATTATGCGCTTACGGTTTCCGTCACTTTCGCTGAATAGCGGCGGTCGACATAATCGTTCAGGAGCTCGATGAACTCCGCGACGATCTTGTCGCCGCGCAACGTCAGCTTCAGCTTGCCATCCACGTAAACGGGCGCGACGGGTTCTTCAAACGTTCCGGGCAGCGAGATGCCGATATTGGAATGCTTCGACTCGCCGGGCCCGTTCACCACGCAGCCCATCACCGCGACCTTCATCTCCTCAACGCCCGCATAGCGAGCCTTCCACGCGGGCATCTGCTCGCGCAGATAGGTCTGGATCTGGTCCGCCATGTCCTGGAAGAACGTACTGGTCGTACGGCCGCAACCAGGGCAGGCCGTCACCTGCGGCGTGAAGCTGCGCAGCTCTAGGGCTTGCAGAATCTGCTGGCAGACGATGACTTCGTCCGAGCGGTCGCCGTTAGGCAGCGGCGTCAGAGAAGCGCGAATGGTATCGCCGATGCCGTCCTGCAGAAGGATTCCGATGGCGGCCGTGGATGCCACGATCCCCTTTGATCCCAAGCCAGCCTCGGTAAGTCCCAGATGCAGCGCGTAATCTCCTTCAGCAGCTAACATCCTATAAACGCGAATCAGATCCTGCACGCCGCTGACCTTCGCGCTTAGGATGATGTGGTCCCTGGATAGACCATAGTGCTCGGCCGCCTTGGCCGATTCGATCGCGCTCCGGACAATGGCGCGCAACGTGACCGTCTTGGCGTCCTCGGGCTCGGGCAGCGCGTTGTTCTCATCCATCATGCGAGTGAGCAACGCTTGATCGAGCGAACCCCAATTCACGCCGATGCGAACGGGCCGGTCGTACTCAATCGCGGCCTCAATCATGACGCGGAAGTTATCATCGTGCTTCTTGCCGATGTTGACGTTGCCCGGATTGATGCGATATTTCGCAAGCGCGCGGGCCATATCGGGATACTTCTTGAGCAGAATGTGACCGTTATAGTGGAAATCGCCGATCACCGGCACACGCACACCGAACTTCTGGAGGGTCTCGACGATCTTAGGTACAGCGACTGCCGCTTCTTCGGTATTGACAGTGACGCGCACCAGCTCGGAGCCGGAGTTCGCCAGCGCCATCACCTGATTCACCGTCGACTGCACGTCCGCGGTATCGGTGTTGGTCATCGACTGAACCACCACAGGGTTGCCCCCGCCGACGTTCACACCGCCCACGTTGACGGCCACCGTGCGGTGGCGCGGATTGGCGCTCATAAGCCTCCCAAAACCTCAATTGTAGCAACCGTTTCCCCGGTGGGGCCGTCTTGACACATATAATCGGGAAAACGATGGCTGAACAGCACGTAGCGACGCCCGCCCACGATACCGGGTTTTTCGGCCATCCCCGCGGCCTTTCCACGCTCTTCT
>JAOAPR010000039.1 GCA_025463005.1 Bryobacterales bacterium
CCGATGTCAAACTTGTCATGGACATCATCGCCCCGTCCGATCCGAGTGACCCCGCCAGCACTCAATTCCGCGATCGGCCGTTTCGTTCGGAAGCCGCGAGGCCTTGCCGGATCCTCTATGTTCCGCAGTTTGCCGATGCGCCGGTCGACCCGGAGATTGCAGCCGTCGTAGCCGAATCGGCGGATCGGCTGCTAAGGATGGGCCATATCGTGGAAACCGGTCCCGCTCCGTTTGAAGTTTCCAGTATTGATAGAGCATGGCCGGTCATCAGCCAAGGCGGGCTGGCCTGGTTGAGCCGTCTCTACTCGGGGTTTCCCCGGGAAGCTTCAGACCAAATGCACCAACTCGCTAAGCTCGGAAACAACTTGTCGGCCGCCGACTACATTAGCGCGCTGAGTTCGTTCAGGTGCGTGGAGCGTCAGCTCTCGATTGCTTTTGAAACATACGACCTCATTATGACGCCGTCCGCCGCGGCCCTGCCTTGGAAGGCGGATCAGGCATTCCCTGGGGAAATTGCTGGACGGCCGGTAGGACCGCGTGGACACGCCGTATTTACGGCATTCGTGAACCTGGTCGGCGCGGCGGGAATCAATTTGCCATGCGGACAGTCCAGCTCAGGTCTGCCGATAGGGTTGCAGTTAGTCAGTCGTCCTGGTGGCGATGGCTTGTTACTCGGGATCGCGTCCCAATGTGAAGCTGCGAATCTGTGGACCATGACGCCCCCGAACCATATACCGGCGCTGAACGAGGCCCAGAGCGTCCTTTCGGCGTAATTACGGAAGTGTTGCAACTTTGAGTGGTCGTCTCCCCAAAGCTTTCTGACCTTGGTCCGATACTGTTCCATGTGCGTGGCGATCTGTTGTGGTGCGCATAAACTCCACTCGTGCTCATGCCGCGATCTTTTCCAACCAGTACTCATGATGCAGTCCGCCCAGTACGGGTTTGCAATGCACTCGATGACCGCGCGGAATGTGGTGTCGATGATCTGATCGGGGCGGTGAGGGATGAAGCGGGGCCGGAATACCTGGGCCCAGGGTCATGTGAACGCGTCCGTGATTGTAATGGCGTACCCACCGATTGAGAATGTCCTTCAAATGCCGCTGCCCCAGCGGGATGAGGAAATCCAGGCACTCCCGGCGGATGGTTCCGATCACACGTTCGCATCGGGCATTTGCTTGGGGCGCCCGGAACGGCGTCCGCAATACGCGCACGCCCATGGCGGCCACAGCTTCATCCAATTCCTGGGAGAAGATGCTGTCCCGATCGTGGATCAGGAAGCGGAACGGATGATCACCGGGGAGTGCTTCACGCAATTGCTGTTGGGTCCATTCCGCGCTGGGGTGATCGGTGACGTTGACGTGCAGGATTCGGCGCCGGCCCAGTTCCATGAGAACGAATACATAAAGGATACGGAATCTGGCCGTCACCACGACGAAGAAGTCACAAGCCACAATAGCCTGGGCGTGATTGCGCACGAAGGTCAGCCAGCGCTGGCTGGGATCGGGCTGTCGGCGGGGACCCTGGGCCAGATACTTACCCACCGTGCGGGGCGAAACCGGATCCCCAGCTTCAGTTTCAACTCGTTGGCGATGTGTCTCTCTCCCCAGGTCGGGTTCTCTCGGGCCATCTGGCGGATCAATGCTTGGAGATCTTTCGGCAGACGAGGCCGTCCTGTCGGACAGGACTTCCACCGCCAGAAAAGACGGAACCCCTTGCGATGCCATCGGATCAGCGTCTCGGGCTTGAGCACAACTAAGGCGTTGCGCCAGTCGAACCACCGGCTCACGAAGCTCATCAGCCAACGGGTGGAATCGTCGGCCCGATGAGGTTTGGTCTTGCGCTCTTGAAACAGGGCAAGTTGCTTTCGCAGAAACAGGTTCTCAGCCTCAACGGCGCTTCGGGACCAGAACGCCAACGCCGGCAGAGAAAGAAAATCAAGAAACACGCGGCACGCTGTCCGGATTAAATGCCGGAGCGCCTTCAGCCAATCATCCAAGAATCTCATGACCGTCAAGGATCGCACGCCCGAAAACACCCACGATCACTACCTTTTGCGGTTGCGCCGACTTTCTGCGCACCACAACCGCGCCAGCGTCCGACCCTACCAGGCAGGATCCAGTAGGCGATGGCCCCAACCTGGTACGTTATGAGACCGACTTCTTGCGTATCCTAGCCATGATCTTGTCTTTGATCGGACCGGCGGCTGCATCTGGCAGATCGAACGAACCGCTGTCCGTAACGATTTTGACGGTCTTGAGGGTGGAATCGTAGACCACCTGGCAGATCTGGCAGTGCGAGAGGTGGTGTTCGAGCTGCCGGCGGACTTCGACGGCAACGTCTCCTTCCAGGTAATTTCCCAAATCGGCCATGAACTCATCGCAGGTAATCATGGACCCGTCCTTTTTGCACTGCTGACGAAATGAGGCGCAAGAGCTTCGCGCAGCATCAGACGGGCCCGCAGCAGCCGAGCCTTCATCGCCGCTATTCCCAGGCCGAGCGCCTCGGCCGTTTCCTGGCCGGAAAGCTGCTCGATATCGCGCAACGCCAGCACAACCCGGTATTTGACAGGAAGCTTCATCAGTTCACGTTCCACGAGCTCGCGCCTCTCGGCTTGAGAGCACAATTGTTCCGGGTCCTCCGCCCAAGCCCGTATCTGGCGGGGTCGGAACTCCGCATCCGCCTTGGAAGGGACGTCGTCGAGGCTCTCAATATGCCTTCGCTCCCTTAGGCGTTGCACACCCGTGTTGTTGGCAATGGTCACCAGCCACGTAGAGAATTTAGAACGCCCTTGGAACTCACCGATATGTTGAAATGCTTTCAAGAACGTATCCTGCATCGCGTCCTGAGCCGCCTCCACGTTTCCGATGATAGCCATCAACGTCCGGTATACACGGCGGCTGTGGCGAGCGACCAGTTCCTCAAAAGTGTCCAGGTCGCCGTTCTGCACTCTACCCACCAACTCGGCATCGGGGTCAAGTTGCGCCCTTTCCCTAGGACGGTCCACGGCGGAAGAAAGATGCGCCTCTTTCGGCCCAAATACATGCTTGGTGTCGTAGTCCGGGGTTGTGCCGAGCCCCATTTGCAGTGTATTGAAAAAGTTGTTGAGCGCAGTGGCCGCCACGGCTTCCAAAATGTGCTTTTCGGAAAAACCATGGCGCCGAAGCAGTTCGATATCCTCCCGGTCAAATTCGGAAGAACGCGCGGTTAGCTTGAGAGCGAAATCCAGTAAACTCTTATCGGCCTCTGAGAGCTCCGCGTGATGATGGTCTACCGCGATCTGGTCGGATTCCTCCATCGATACTCCCATCGTTCGAAGCATCTCACAGTGGGCGGCAACGCAGTAGGTATTAAGGTTCGCCGCGGAGCCAACAAGGAAAATACACTCCTTCTGCACGTGAGAAAGAATGTCTACGGGCCCTAGCACCTTGCGGACCGCATCTGCCTCGGCTTCGATTAAATCCGGTCTAAGCGTTTGGGCCCGGAAGAGTTTGGGGATGAGGCCAAATCTTTCCAGGAAAAGGGCGAATGGGGGGAATCTTTCGGGGCTCAGTTCCACGGTGGGCAGGTACGGTCCTGCCGTACCGCCGGCATACGAGCGCAGATCCGCCTGCGGAGCTTTGCTGGAGCCGGGAATCGGCCGAGGCTGGAAATCGTGCGGTGGGTCTAACCCTCTACTTAGCGTGCAGAAGAAATCGGTTAGACCAGTAACGACGATGGCTTCCAGGATGGACTCATCGGTAAATCCGTGGTCCCGGAGCAAATTGATGTCCTTCCCCGATAGCCAGGGGGCCGCCATAGCCAACTTGAGCGCGTAATCGAGAAGGACCGTATCCGGCCGCGAAAGGCCTGCCTCGTGGTGGTCTCTGACGATCTGATCGAGCTGATGGTCGGCCACGCCCAGCGAGCACAGGGTTTGATGCTGTTGGGTGAAGCAATACGTATCTCCATATGCAGCCGCGACCACCAAAGCCATGAGCTCTTTCTGGCTTCTGGGCAATGCCCGGTCCTTCCCGAGCACAGCGGCGGCAAGTCCCGCTTCCGCCTCGATGATCCGGGGCAGCAAGGTTTGAGCGCGAAAGAGATTCGGTACGAATCCGAAGAGGTTCTGTAAGGCGCCAAAGGGCCGAAAGGATGAGCCCAGATCTACCTCGGCCAAATAGCTCATCTGTATCCACTCTAGCCCGAATCCCGCCATTCAGAGAGGGCGATTCTGCATCTTTTCCTATGGCGGCCCGTCACAAGCAACGAGGCCGGAAGAAGCAACCGCAGAGATAGCCGGCCAGAAGGAGAACGAACGATGTCCCACCCCTCTGTTGCGACTGCCGAAGGCTCGCGCCTACCCGTTATCTATGGGGCCATGAAGGTTGAAGGTCTGAATATCGCCTTCCGAGAGGCAGGCGACGCTACCAATCCCAAGCTGGTGTTGCTGCACGGATTTCCCGCTTCGTCACATCAATATCGCAACTTGATTCCGGCTCTGGCGGACAGCTTCCTTGTCATCGCGCCCGACTATCCGGGCTTCGGCGACAGCGATATGCCCGACCCTGCCGCGTACAGCTACACGTTCAACAAGATCTCGGAAGTGATCGAGGTGTTCCTGCAACAGAAAGGGTTTGATCGCTACGGCCTCGTTGTGCAGGACTACGGCGGGCCGGTTGGATTCCGGATTGTTGAGCGGCGCCCCGAAGCGCTCGAATCGCTCATTATCCAAAACGCGAACGCTTACGAGGTAGTGTTCACCGCGGCTTGGGACGGTTTTCGAAACGCGCTGTGGAAGAACCGGACTCCCGAGACGGAGAAGCCCCTGGCTGCCTTTCTGGAGCACGACGCGATCAAGAGCATCTATCTGCATGCCGCCAAGCGGAAAGAACTAATCAGCCCTGACAACTGGAATTCCGATTTTGGATTCATGGAGAGACCGAACGCCCGCCGGGTCCAACTCGACCTCTTCTACGACTACCGCACCAACGTGGCGCTGTATCCGAAGTGGCAGCGATTTCTCCGGGAGCAGCAACCGAAGGCGATCATCTTCTGGGGTCAGGATGACATCTTCTTCACACGGGAAGGCGGCGAGGCCTACTTGAAAGACTTGCCCCTCGCGCAGATGCATCGTCTGAACTCCGGACACTTCGCCGTCGAGGACTGCCTATCCGAGATTTCCAGCAACATGCGCCAATTCTATCGCGAGAAGGTGGCCGTTTACCGTAAACGGGCCACTTCGCGGAAATACCAACACAATTAACTAAGGAGAAACGATCATGATTCGAAACATTAAGACAGTAATGGCACTCGCGACACTGGCGTTCACGGTGAGTTTGCAGTCCCCGGTGAACGCACAGGAGAGCGGGGCTAAAACTCTGGAGACTGGCGCCTTCCATGGAAAGGTGCACAACACTTCGGGCCGGGCAACTATCTACCAGGAGCAAGACGGAAAGTTAGTCCTTCGGCTGACAAACTTCAAGACCTCCAACGGACCTGATGTGCACGTGGTTCTGATCGCGGCCAAGAACGCGGACGACGACGCCAATTTCCTCAAGAGCAACATAGAGCGCGTCGAACTCGGCAAGCTGAAGGGAAATGAAGGCGACCAGAACTACGAAATACCCGAGGGAACCGATTTGAACAAATTTCAAACCGTATCGATCTACTGCGAGCGGTTCAACGCGAACTTCGGGGCGGCGCCTCTCGAGAAGTTCTGAGTGCGGATTTCAGACGTAGTCGGGCGGCGTACAACCGCCCGATTCACTCGTTCACAGGAGAACAAACATGACAGTCCACACAAATACATGGCTCTCCCGTAGAAAATGGGTCGTAGCCGCGGCCGCCCTTCCCGTTCTCGTGGTGGCTTGGTGGGCCTTCCGGCCCGAGAAGCTCTGGATCAATGAGAAAGTCAATGAGCCGGCGCCATTTACTTCGAGCCTCGATCCTCAGACGCTCTATACGGGACGACTCGAAGGAAAAGCGCACCACACCAGCGGCCGCGCTACGATTTACAAAAGCTCCGATGGCAGGCAATATCTCCGCCTGACCGATTTCATGACTTCGAATGGTCCGGATGTGCACGTGCTCCTGGTACGGAGCGACGATAAAGGTCTTGACGAACAGGACAGCGTTGAGCTTGGATCGATCAAAGGTAACCAGGGCGATCAGAACTACGACCTGCCCGGGTCCGCAGACCTGAATAAGTACCGCGTCGTGGTCATTTACTGTCAGCGCTTCCACACAGTGTTCGGTTTGGCGAGGCTTGAACCGTTCTGATCACGCGATAATGCGATTGCAAGAGATATGGCGGCATCTTATCAAGTCCGCGGCCTCCGAGCGATTAGATAGCGTTTCCGTGTCTTCCTCCGGGATCGGAAGGCGATAGCGTCGTCTAGGTTAGAAATGCGCACGGCCCGCGTGGTGACGTCGCGCTACCTACCCGGCTCTTCTTGGGTGGCGGGCGACGCTCGATGCAGCACGCGAGCCGCCGTTGGACGGGCGGTCGTGGACCGACCCGCGCCTCCTGGCCGATGTATGGCGGATCCGAGAAGATAATTGGCGCAGCGGTGACCACAGCTAGGAACAGCTCGCCCGTGCGTGCCAGCTACAATTTGACCATGGCCTCACAGTCCACTCCCAGCCAACTCAACCCGGGACGCATCCACCAAGCACTCACCTCCTACCAGCTCGCGATGGCCCTCAAAGGCGCCATCGAGCTCGAATTGTTCACCTACATTGCTGCCGGAGCCACGACTGCGGCTGCGATCGCGCCGCTCTGCCAAGCCAACGAGAAAGGCGTGCGCGTGCTCTGCGACTATCTCACCGTCCACGGCTTCCTCACCAAGTCCAATGCGTCCTACGGGCTCGCGCCTGACACCGCCGCCCTGCTCGACAAGAATTCGCCAGCGTACATGGGTTCCGTTGCCGACTTCTTTACGCATCCCACGATGATGAACAAATACCGCGACGTGGCCGCGCTGGTCCGCAACGGCGGAGCCACCGATCACACACTCGCGCCAAATGACAACATCTGGGTCGAGTTCGCACGCTACATGGCTCCCATGTTCGCCCTGCCTGCGAGCATCGCCGCGCCACACCTCACCACACCAGGGCAGCCTGCGAGGGTTCTCGACATCGCGGCAGGTCACGGCCTGTTCGGTATCCACGTTGCACTACACAACCACGCCGCTGAAATCACCTTTCAGGATTGGGACAACGTACTTGACGTTGCCCGGGCGAACGCCGCGGAGATGGGAATTACTGGTCGTTTTCGCACCGTCCCCGGCAACGCCTTTGAAGTGGACTTCGGTACCGGATACGATGTGGCGCTGCTGCCGAACTTCCTCCATCACTTCAATAGCGCTACCAACGTAACGCTGCTCAAGAAGGTCCGAGCGGCGCTCAAGCCTGCCGGTCGTGTCGCGGTGATCGAGTTCGTACCGAACGAAGATCGCGTCTCTCCGCCCGACGGAGCCCTCTCCGCCATGCGCATGCTGGGCACTACGCCCTCCGGCGACGCGTACACCTTTGCCGAGATTAGCCGCATGCTCGATGATGCCGGCTTCGGCACCACTGAATCGCGCAGCCTCGCCCCCGCACATCAACAGCTCATTCTGACGCGAAAAAACTAGAGACGGTGCCGGAGGGCACGCTGAATTGAGGCCCGCAGTGGGCGCACTGGTACAAATGCTGAACCTTGCCGGACGCAGCGGGGACATCAAAAGCCGGACATCGCCGGTTGCCGCAGTTTCGGCAACTGACTCCAGTTGGGCACAGTAACTGGGTTAAAGGTCCACACAAGCCCGTTCGGTCCCGTACCTTTCGAAGACGCTCCGGAGGCTCAAAACCTTGGCCATTGTTCACTTTAGGTTCGTCTCTTAGGTGGCGAGCCAAACACAACTCTCTGACTCTCTGTTTAAGAGCCGGAGCCGCAGCGTTGGGGCCGCGCGTGGAAACCCTGCTCGGCTCGCTCACCGAATGGTTAGGCGCCGAATTGGCCGACCCCGTGAAGACGACCGTGGTACAAAATCAACGCTCGATGACCACATGGGTCCTGCGGAAAAAACTGCTCTAAGAAAAGCAGACCTGCTGCTTTATCGCCTGGTTCGGTACGGAGCCAAACCGTCGTAGTGGCCAAGCCACAAACTCCCGTGAACGGCATTCTGGGAACTTGGCGATGCACGGATACCCACCGGCGGTATTCTTGCGTAATGCGACCCCTTCGGTATTCCATCAACGTCACATTGGACGGGTGCTGCGATCATCGTGCAATACCCGCGGACGAAGAATTGCACCGTCACGCAATCGAGAACATTGATCAGGCCGATGCCCTCCTCTTTGGGCGGGTGACTTACGAAATGATGGAGGCAGCGTTTCGGCCGCCGGCGGGAGCGAGGCCTGATTGGATGGAACCCTTCGCCCAGACGATCGACGCGGCAAAGAAGTACGTCGTGTCGAGCACCCTGGACCGAGTCGATTGGAACGCGGAGCTCGTGCGCGGGGATCTAGAGAAGGCCGTTCAGCAGCTCAAGCGGGAATCGGGTAAGGGACTGTTTGTGGGAGGCGTAAAGCTCCCGCTGGCGTTGGCGGAGCTGGGCTTGATCGATGAGTACGAGTTCGTGGTGCACCCGAGACTAGCGGGCCAAGGGCCGACGTTGTTCGCTGGGCTATCGAAGTGTGTCGACTTGAGGCTTGTTAGCCGGGTGGAGTTCGGCTCAGGGGCGGTGGCGATGCGGTATGAGCCGAGAATGTAACTATACAAGTCGTTCGGGCGGTCCACGAGACGATGCGGCTATGCATTAGGTTCCGAACCTCACCGTTCTTGAGACAGTCACACCCCGAACTGCCGCAAATGATGGTCGAGATGTTTGTACATTAGGATCGCCCATTGCTCCGGCGTCATCTTCCCAAAGAAACTGTGCGGATTCTTTGTGCACCCATCCGCCCCTCCAGCCGCAAATTTGTCTATCAATCCCGATAGCCGCTCGCGTTCCTTGTTCAAGTCTCGTTGGTCCGTCACAGTTAGGCTCTTCGCCGTCGGCGAATTCTTCCGTAGCGGGTCTTCGTTCCGAAACACCATCGGCTTCACCAGACGCCCGATCAGACGTACGGGTAGCGGTCCCTTTTCGGGCACCACTTCTCCCACCGCCCACTGCATACTCACCGAGCAATGAGCCAGCATCTGCGCCGCCGTCATCTTGCCCCAGCGCCTCTCACTTTGTGGATCCAGTTTTCCCAGCCGGATCTTTACTTGATTCACCACCGCCGAATCGAACAGGTTCTTCATGCTCTATGCCTCCGTGAATGAGAATAGCGCGGGTCTTCTTTCTGCGGTTCGCCGATTGAATATCGGATAGGCGCAGCTTCACACACGATCCATTGCACCCAAACAGCGCAGTGCAACGATAGTGCTCCGGTCGGACCGCAGGCCGGACATTGGCCACAAACGGCGTTGTGGGAACCTAAACCCGAATAAGGCTCTATGCCATAGGCATTCCACGGAACTCGACCGCCTGCCGCGGTAGGCATGTTCGCCTGCTCCATCAATTCCATGACAACTTGAAATCGTCGGGCGGAGCTGGTCAAGGATGCTGGCGGGCTAACCTGCAAGCGTGCTCGTAGCTGCCGCGTCGCTTGCACGTTTTGCAAGCGTAGCAAATGCCTCCGTTAGTTCCGGGGGCTCACGTACCACGATTCGGCAGCCGAGGCTCAATAACATCGCCGCGAAAAGTTCTAGGTTGTCGCGCCCGCATTGCAGAGTGGTCCCGCCGTTCTCCTCACGCATCGCAACCCGGTAAGGCGCGAAGTGGGACCGCGTTTCGGCAGCCGTCAAATCCACCCAGACTTCGATAGCAAACCTGGATTGAATAAACGGCATGCCCCGGTTCAGATACGTCTTGATATCGAAATCGAAAGCAGGCTCGAAGCACTCCTCGCCAATTGCAGGTTGTGCAACCCGGTCGAGGCGAAAAGTACGAAGGGCCTGTCGAAGCAAGCAACGGCCTACCATGTACCAGCGGCCGTCCATGTGGACCACCCCATAAGGCTCGATTTCCCGCTGCGAAGAAGCCCCCGTGTGCGACTGATACGCAAACGTGAGCCTGCGCCGTGCCCGGATCGCAGTGGAGACAAGGATCAACGACTCCGCCGAAGTCGAAACCACCCAAGGACCGGGTTCCAACGCGACCACTTCCTCGACCATCTGAATGCTGTTCCGCAATGGCTCCGGGAGAACGCGCGCGAGCTTTGCGGCGGCACCCTCCGTGGCGGGAGCGAATGCCGACAGACCTAAATGTCGAAGTCCTCTTAAACCGAGCATCACGGCAAAGGCCTCTTCATCCGTGAACATGAGCGGAGGCAAGCGAAATCCCGGTTTCAACCGGTAGAAACCGCCCACGCCACGCACGGATTCGACGGGCACGCACAAATCCTGAAGACGGGCGATATAGCGCTGCACCGTGCGCAGGTTGACTTCGAGGCGCGCCGCGAGTTCGCTCCCGCTGACATGATCGCGAGCCTGAAGAATTTCGAGCACGGTGAGTACGCGCATAATCGGGTCGTACATGAGTTTCATCTTGCCATGGAATTACGACAGAGGTTGTCGGCAATCCCGATTAGAGTTGATTTGAGGGCGCACGAACGCCCTCAATAAGGAGACCTACACATGGCATCGGCTGCAAACGTATCAAGCCCAGATAAGGTACCAGTTCTTACGGCGGAAGTGCTTCTGGCTCACTGGCAAGGACATCGCCGGCTCACGCGGCGGATGATTGAGGCTTTCCCGGAGGATAAGCTCTTCAGTTTTTCGGTCGGCGGTATGCGCCCGTTTTCAGAACTCGCGATGGAATTTGTGAAGATGGCGGCACCGATTGCGTGCGGCGTCGCGACGGGCAAGTGGACATCGTTCGGTGAAGCGGCATCACCGAAAACAAAGGCGGCGCTGTTAGCCCTGTGGGATCAATCAACGGAAGAGATCAACGCGGTCTGGCCGACGATTCCAGCGCACCGTTTCGCAGAGGTTGACAAGGCCTTCGGGCAGTGGGAGAACAGCGGAATCAACACGATTTTGTACGCGATCGACAATGAAACCCACCATCGCGGTCAAGGATACGTCTATTTGCGGGCGCTTGGTATCGAGCCACCCGCTTTCTATGATCGGAGTTGATGGGACGTCTTCGACGCCGGGCTTGATTCGTTCAGCGCACGGGTTCGCACGTGGGTACTGGCCACTGGGAAATCCTGTCGGCCTCCCTTTCCGGCTGTGCCAATACTGTGTCCGAATTCCATCTGTTCGACTCGCTGGAGCTGCTGTTTGAGCGAAAGCAGGTTCCCCAGATGGTTGTCATTATTAGGATTCGCGAATACGACGGAAGCCAGCTCGGGTCTGTGCTCGCGACGAAGTTCCTCAAGTCTGTCCAGACGCGAGTTCGCGAACGAATCAAGCGGGGGGGTGTTCGGAATACCTCGATGAGACCCAGTCATCAATGCGTTTTTGGACTTAGCTGTCGTGCGTGCGGACTCCAGAAGGACGGCGTCGCTGTTCTGGCGCATTCGCCTTTTGAGCGCCTCCTGGTAGACGAACAGACCCCGGTATCCAGGTAGCTCTTTGGTTTCGCGATGTAACTTAAGCTGAAACCTGTCTTCCAAGAGGGTCTGGAGCATTTGGGAAAGTTCGCTTTGCGCGGACTGGTTCTCCGGTTTAGCGATGACGTCGTAGTGAATGGAATCGAGCCATTCCGGTCCGCCAGAGATTTGGTAGGGCTGAATGCGCCAGGCGATGAGGATCATTTCCTTCAGCGTCATGTTGGTTATGCTGACCCCTCCCCCGGGGCCGGGCCGAATGAACATACCGCGCGCGTCGGGCGCTGTGGGCTTGATGGATGCGACTTCGAATTCGAGTTTCGTTTGAGCGACAGCCGCGACGGCGCAAATGGCTGAAATGCCAGCGAGTCGTGAAATGCGAATGCGCATGGTCCTCCTAAAACGAAAAAACCGGCTAATTAGACACCGGCGCGCGCTGTTTGGTTCCGAGCGGACGCCAATGCAAGGTAGCCCGTGTGCTTCCCGTGCGAGTATTCCTCTGGGTACCCACGACTCCCGGTAACTGAACACCACCCGTAAGCGACGGACAGTACAACACAGTGACTACCGCTAACGTTGGACCACACTGTTTATGAGTCCGCTGCTCTCAATAGCCCGTTTCGCTCACCTGTCCATGGCGAATTGATAAAGTCATGCGGCGATGGGAGTCTGGTATAACCCTCGACAGTGCTTCTGCCACCGATAGGAACCGAAGTCTAGTGGTGATGCAGATCTGTCAAGAGCCGGTTCCGGCAGGCGTCCTTCCAATCCGGCGTGCGTTCGATGGGCGTTATAGTACTGCTGGAAATCAAATAGTTTCGTCTCCAGATCGGCCGTGGTCCAAAATAGCGTCCGGTCGAGGTACTCGCGCCGCACCGTGCCGATCAGTCGCTCCACAAACGGATGCTAAAGCGGAACGTAAGGAACCGTTTTGATATCCGTCACCTCCAGTACTCGAAGATTGGCTTGCCACTGATGGAATCGATACAGCGGATCATGGTCGGAGCTGAGGTATTTAGGCAGACTTTGCCCGCGAATCGCTCGTTGGAACATCCGGCACAACGCGACGCCGTCAACGATGCCGCGGTGGATGCCAAATCCAATGATGCGACGCGTGAACTGGTCCATCACGACGAGAACCCAGTGTGTTTTCAAAGTTGCCGATTCACATCGGAACAAGTCACAACTCCACAGACTGTCCTTCGTGTGGCCGAGAAAGGTGAGCCAGGATGGACCTCCTGCATCCGATTCCGGCCGGTAATGAACGCTCAGGATACGGCGAACCACATCCTTGTCGATCTCCACGCCGAAAGCCAGCGCGATCTGCTGGGCAATTCGCGGACAGCCCCAGTTGGAATTACGTCGTTTCATTTCGATGACGGCGTCGATGAGCTCTTGGTGGGGTCCCTTCGGCCCAGATCGACGCCCGCGCTTGGGTGAAAACAGCAGGCGATACTTTCGTCTGCGGAGCAAGCTGTGGAGATGCAGCAGAGTGGAAGGCTTCAGAACGACCGCAGAACGGGGAACGCGTTCCGGTCGCATGAAGAGGGTGCACAAACCAGAGATGATACGATCCGCGGCGCGCAGGTTGGGCGCACGCTTGCGGCCACGATTGAGGATTAGTAGTTGATGCCGCACCAGCACTGACTCGGCAACTACGGAACGAAAGCCTCCCGGTCTTGCCAGTCGGACTACGACGACGATCAAATGAAAGAAAAGCGTGACCACATCGCGCATCCTCGCATGCTATCAAAACCCGACAAAACACTTGATGTCGGCCTCGTATAGCAATTCGCCATGGACACCCCGAAAAATAGGAGCCAGCGGCACAGAACCGTC
Organism: Bryobacterales bacterium; assembly: GCA_025463005.1. GTDB lineage: Bacteria > Acidobacteriota > Terriglobia > Bryobacterales > Bryobacteraceae > Palsa-187. The sequence continues at coordinate 13,402 of JAOAPR010000039.1, forward strand.
GGTGGCGATCTCATGCTCCGCACTCCCGTCCAACGGGAAGCGGAACAGTCGTACCTTGGCGCTCTCCACCGTGCTGATCACCAGGCTCCGGCCGCTGGGGTCCGCGGTGACACCGTCGCTTCCATCTCCGCGTTGGCCTGTTCCAGAGTGACGCGACCGCATTCGCCTGCGACTTTTGCAACGTAGTCCGGCGTCAGCAGCGATTGACGATCCTCATTTCTCCGGAATCTTATCGTCGGCTACAGCGCCGCCCCGCATACCGTCCGATTCCTTCGGACCGGATCGAAACGGGAAGCATCGGCGCTGGCTGTCCGTACAAAACGGAGGCAGCATGTCCAGATCGAGCGGCGCGCCAAGATATACGTGCTGCACGACTGCCCTGTCATACGGCAGTGCCGGCGCGCCCGCTCCGATGTGCCGGCCGATCTGCAGAATCCGGGGCAGCTTGAAATAGTTCATAACGGTTGTCGCGTTGCCCAGCGCGAAATTGTGCCGCAGACCGAGCGCATGGCCAATTTCGTGAGCCACGATGTATCTCAGATGGTCGTTCTGTTGTTCCAGATCGCCGTCCGACATGGTCTCGGGCAGGACGAAGACGTGCGCGTGGAGGATTTGCCCCGTCAACGGATCGCTCTGGATGTATGACGTGGACGCGAAGGCTCCGGATGTCACCCACTGAATGACGTTGTAGTCCGGGTTCGGCGCGCGGATGCCAGGCGGCGCATCGATCACCCGAACTAGCGATCTCCCCAACGCCTGGTTCCAGTACAACACTCCGTCGCGCACAGCAGACCGATAACGCTCCGGAATCGCGGACGACAGCGCAAAGACGATGGGCTCATGGACGTCGAACTTCATGGCGTAGAGAACCCAGCGGTCCGAGCGCCATTGAGGATACGTTTCGTAGAAGCCGAACCGTCGCAGGTTATTCATCTCGAACGCACGGAAATCTGGACGCGGACGATATGGGCTCAAATAGTAGTGAACGACGATGCGCTGGCCGTCCTCAGTCCGGGCTTCCTGGTCGAATACCAGTGTCGCTTCGTGATAAGAGAGGGATACGGGCTTCCGCTCAAACAGCCGAAACGCGTTAGCATCGTGGCTGTCGATCCGGCCGTAATAGTCTTCCCCTGTACGGTCTTCCTCGCGGGAGACCGTATCGAATCCGGCATTCAGATCGATATCGAGCGTGCTGCGCGTTTCGCCGCTTATGGGGATCGTCGCCAGGACGCGCGTGGGATCACTCCCTTGCGTACCCGACATGTCGAGCATGCGCAGGACTGCATCCTCGCGCTCGAACGTGACAATGCGGCTGCGGCTCGTGTTGAATCCGATACTCTTCTGTTCATAGCTAATCTGCAGCAGGAATCGTTGTCCGAGGTCGGACTTTTTCAACGTGGCGGGTTGCACCGCCGCAGCTTGGGGACTGGACCAAAGAGCCGCGACGAAGAATCCGGCGGTAAATAAGTGCAGTAGTCGCATACTCCATCACTACCATCAAGTGCCGAAGGCCATCGTATCGGCGGTGGGGAGATCCCTCGGCAGGATCAGGTCGCTCATGATATCGCGGGCACCAGACGCCACCGCAATCATCGTAGCGCGCGGCCCGTAAACTTGCTCACGGCGGTGACGCCGGGCAGCCGGTTCCAAACATCGACCAACCGTTTCGCGGGCCAAGCCGCTGAGAGAGACTAGGCAGATATTTCGGACGATGCCGTCAACTAACCGGCACCCAAATCGGTGGAGATAGAGTTGTTGGCTGTCGCGGTAGGGACGATCATTGCTGGTCGCCCCCCGCACAGATCCGTACGAGCGCGTCTACGCATACGGCTCCCGCCTCGGATGACTGGCGTCAAAGCGCTGCATAGGATAAGGATGGAGAACGCGAGCGGCTGGAATCCAGCGATCCATGAGCCGGGCAAGCCGGTCCAGGGGGACCCGGAAAAGTTGAAGCCGATGTAGGTTACCGGGAACAGCGTGGTATTGGTAATAACCCGAAGTGACCTTGTGGAGCCAGGCGCCCACGGACGCGACCGGTTCGTGACGGCGGCGTTTCAGCTCCGTCTTAATTGCTTGGAGCTTGGCTGCCAACCGCTTCTTCGCCGTCTCGCGCCATACGATGAAAGCCCCGTCCTTCCGGCGCTTCCCGCAGTAGTGCGTGAAGCCCAGAAACGTGAAGGTCTCCGGTTTCCCCTCTCCCCGCTGCTCTCGGTTTTGGACGGCGAACCGCCCGAACTCGATCAGCCGCGTCTTATCCGCATGTAATTCCAGGCCGAACTTCGCCAGGCGGCTCTCGGTTGCTGACGTGTTCGGCCACTGGCCGGTTTCACCGTTAGCGTTGAAGCGATTGGGAAAGCGCGCGGAGAGAGCACCAGCAAGCGAAACTCTACAGATGGGCTGCGGCCTTTTGTTGGGCTTTCTTCTGCCGTCGAGGGAGGCGACGTTTGTTCCTTGCGAGGAATTTGCCTTTTTTCACGGATGCACCGGGCGGCGGTGCTCCGTGCGTGGCTCCAGCTAGTGAGGCGCGCTCGTCGGCTGCGGAATCTGGAGCCGTTGCCGCGTTGGCCTTAACCTTCTTTTCGTTGTTGGGCTTATCTGCCATGTTGTTCTCAGGTTCCCGTGGAGGCCCCAGCCTACTACTCACTTCTTTAGGATTACTTCTGTGGACTTGATGATCACTTCGACGGTATCACCCTTCTTGAGCTTCATGTATTCTGCGCTCCGACGCGTGATCACACTTTCAATCGTGTGCTTGCCGATCTTGACCACGACGTGGGCCATGATGTCACCCAGGGTGATCTCTGTTATCCGACCTTTAAGTTGATTCCGTGCCGAAAGAGCCATAAGCCAACGATACACCGTCATTGCGAGGATTTGGCATCTGGACCGGAGTGGTCTGCTCGCGGTTTGGCGGGAGACGGACCCCATGAATCCATCGGCCCGCGCCCTACTTCTTCAACGGACGCCACTAGCGGGAACACCGCATGGACGTTGTGAACGCCCGTGCTACCCTTGGAGTGCATTCCATCCTAAGAGTTGCCGCACGGGAACCTGGGACTCCTCTTTTAAGAAGGGGAATCCCCATGGCGCTCGCACGTTGTGACAAATGTGGGCTTCCGATGGAGTCGCCCGAATCCTACACGGATAGGCATGCCGCCACCGGCTCCGGTCGCGGAGTTAGATGCGGTGCCACGAACTGCGTAAAACTGGCATATATTTGGCTCACGGCCAGCGAACAGAAGTGCTACATTCGCCGGTCAGCGAGTTTTTCAATATCCTCCCGCGCGCGACGCCGAGTTGGCATGATCTCAGGCAGCTCGCAGTCGAGGATATGTACGGGCCCTCAACACAATCGAACCGATGATTGCAGCGACTTCAGAATACTGCGAGACCTGCAAAACCGAAACGAAACGCTGCCAGTATTATCCTGCCGGCCGCAGTCGGCGGCACGGCAAATGCCTGGAATGCGATCGAAAGGATCCCCGCATTCCCAAGGGCTTCCAGAGCAAGGACGCTCTATATTGTTACGAATGCGAGCGCAACCAGAACCAGTCTCGATGGGGAGGGCGATCCTGATCTTCCAAGACGGCCATGGTGAGCTGCCGAAGCTGCATTGAGATTAAAGGTGTGGCGATCAATCAATACGCAGTCCTGGGGATTCTTTGCGCGCGGATGGAAACTTCGTCTGAGACGCAATGGCTGGTTACTGAAACAACCTGACTACGTAGAAAGATTAGAGGAATGTCCCGGAGGGTCAACGACGCTTAAGGAGCTTGCAGATTTAGGATACCTGGACGATCGCAACAATCTCACGGCAACAGGACAGGCAGCGCTCGCGTCTTACGATGCGCTTCAGGATTCATCCGGATTGCAACCACCCCCGGGACAAGCTTCCCAATGAACGCGCACACGACAGAGCTGCCGGGCGCCGGGCGCCCGTGTGAGTTCCCGTCGGGTATGGCGGCGCGGCCGACGCCCTATGCGCTTCGCCGGGATCTTCGAAGTGCTGCCGAAGAGTATTCTCAGCGGGTTGGTGGGCGTGTACGCGGAGGTATGCGATTGTACGCGAAAGCGGCGGTTCTCTGCGCCACGGCCGCTGTCCTCTATTTGAGTCTGCTGTTCTATGTTTCGTCGTGGACGTTCGCCATTCCCATGTTGGTCTTGCTCGGTATCTGCCTGGCGGGAATTGCATTCAATGTTTCCCACGATGCCAGCCATGGCGCATTTTGTAGATCGCGGTTCGGAAACAGGCTGTTTGCGCTGACGTTTGATCTTCTTGGCGCCAGTTCGTACTGCTGGTACCGGAAGCACAATGTGAAGCACCACGGTTACACGAACATCGAAGGCGCAGACGAAGACATTCAGGTCGGCTGGGTCGGGCGGCTGTCACCATATGCCAGAGCGCGGAGATTCCATCGGTACCAGCACATCTATTTGTGGCCGCTTTACGGGCTGCTGGCGTTCAAGTGGCACTTGTACGACGATTACCGGGATTTGAAAAGAGGCATGATTGGCCGGACACGGGTTTCGCGGCCAACAGGATGGGAGATGGTTCTGCTGGTGGGAGGCAAGCTCGCGTTTCTGGGAGCGTGGTTTGCCCTGCCTGCTACTCAACGCCCGATTGGGGAAGTGTTGATCGCGTACCTGGTCGTCGCCTTTGTGCTCGGGCTGGTACTCAGCCTTGTATTTCAACTGGCTCACTGCGTGGAGGAAACGAACTTTTCGCAATCCATTGGTACTGAATCTCCCTTCCCGCTTGGTTGGGAGGCGCATCAGATCGAAGCAACCGCTAACTTCGCTTGCCAATGCTGCTGGCTCACGTGGTTCGCGGGCGGTTTGAACCACCAGATCGAGCACCACCTGTTTCCCCGGGTTTCCCACGTTCACTATCCAGGGCTCGCGCCGCTCGTAAAAGAGGTCTGTCGGCTTCACGGCGTGCGGTACTCGGTCAACGAATCGCTCTGGGGTGCACTCCGGTCCCACTACCTGTTTCTTCAGCGACTGGGGCGAGGGGAAGTTCTTTCTGATTCCTG
>JAOAPR010000040.1 GCA_025463005.1 Bryobacterales bacterium
CAGGAATCAGAAAGAACTTCCCCTCGCCCCAGTCGCTGAAGAAACAGGTAGTGGGACCGGAGTGCACCCCAGAGCGATTCGTTGACCGAGTACCGCACGCCGTGAAGCCGACAGACCTCTTTTACGACAGGGCATGATAGATCGGGGCGAGGTCGAGGACTATGCGGATCTCGCACGATTGGGATACGTGACGGCCGCGAGGATTACGCAGATCATGAACCTGCTCAACCTGGCGCCCAGCATTCAGGAGGAGATTCTGACGCTCCCGGCCGGCTCACCGCGGGTATTCGAGAGGCGACTGCGCCCGGTAACGTCGCAGGTGCTTTGGGACGAGCAACGGCGGATCTGGCCGTCCGTCATCCCCCAGGTGACGGCTTCAGAGGCCCATTCTGGATAAGGCTCGCGAGTTTTGAGCGGATCGATTGCGCCACCTTCGTGCCACGTCGGCGAGGGCTTCGGCGGCGATGGCGCGCGGATCATCAGCTTGTCGGATCAAAGGCGGCTGCTGAACGGGATCGCGGGCCAAATTCAACCGGAGTTGAAAACGCATCAACCTGCGTTGAAGCCGAGCGGGGCGGCAACAGAGATCGTCGCGCCCACCATCACTTTGAAATGAATCACTTGCAGTAAGCCCTCAGTTTGGCGTCACCGTTGCATTATCCATGGCAGAAGGTGAACGCAGAACTGATGAATCTCTTACTCGCAGCAGTCTTGGTGGCCCTCGGGTTGGTCCTCTCAGTCCTGGTCCTCCAGTTCCGGAAGCTGTCGGATCTGTCGCGCAAAGAAACTGATTTGGCGCCGGTCCTCAACAATCTGCCTTCGTCAGACCTTCTGCGCATTCCGTTTTCCTCTATGGACGTTTCTGCGGTTGGTCCAGGAGTGTTTCCGGCTGAGGCTTCCATCTCTTGGCAAGTTCCTGCCCGCGTCGGATGAGTTGCAGAGAAGGCCTTTAAAAGACGTTTCCAAACCCCCACTTAATAGGGTACAAACCGTCTCTCCCCATTAGTTCACGACGAATACGTCAAAATGCGCAAACACGGCGGGTTTCCGCGAAGTTGTCCGGTCTCCGTTTCTTTCGATTTTGGCCGGAACGTGGTCTCACTGCGGATGAGGGCGAATGTCTCTGCTGGCGGCTTTGGGGTTGCCCGTTATTTAACAGTGCGCCGAATCGGCGTAGATCACTTGTGAAGGAGGAATCCACCCATGTAATTGTCGGTAGGCATGGAAGCTACTGAGCGGCTTGGTTGGGCAACTGGCCAGGTCGAAGCCTCGGGACAAAAGCCCGCTTTAGGTGGGCAAGCGATTCTGCAGGCCGTAACGCGAGTGAAGCTTGAGCAGGCCTCGAAAGTGAAGTCGTGGACGCCGACCCGCCTGTTAATCGGGGAAGGCTGCACGGATCGGGAAGAAACCGACCAGCACCGATTCGGTCCACCGGGGTACTGAGCACGGCATGCAGGGAAAGTGGTCTTCGTAAATTCGGGAGGCCCGGCGCCGGTGGAGGAAGATCTTCAACATCATTTATAGGATGATGGCCGGTCCGGGAGTCGGAGAGGGTCGTAAGACCGATGAAGCCGGGTAATTCCGGTGGAGGAAAGGACCCTCACTTCAGATGTGCTTTGGAAGAAGTAAAGGAGAGGTGATTGGCGATGAGCCTGGAAACACCAATGAAGATCCGGATGCTTCAGAGAAAGCTGTACCAAAAGGCGAAGGAAGAGCCGAACTACCGTTTCTACCTGCTCTACGACAAGATGTACCGGGAAGACATTCTAGCCCATGCTTACGCACTGGCGAAGTCCAATCAGGGCGCGCCGGGCGTGGATGGGCAGAGCTTCTGGGGGATCGAATCGCAAGGGTTGGAAGGATGGCTGAACGGCATCCGGGAGGACCTTCGCGCCAAGACGTATCAACCACAAGCCGTGCGGCGGGTATTAATCCCAAAGTCCGGCGGCGGCGAACGGCCACTGGGAATTCCGACCATACGGGATCGGGTGGTGCAGACAGCCGCCAAGCTGTTGCTGGAACCAATCTTGGAAGCGGACTTCGATCCGAATGCCTATGACTATCGGCCGAAGCGGAGCGCGCAAGAGGCAATCCAGAAAGTACACAAGCTACTTTGTGAAGGCTACGCCGATGTGGTGGACGCCGATCTGTCGAAGTACTTTGACACCATTCCGCACTCCGAACTGATGCAGTGCGTGGCTCGGAGGATTGTCGATGGGGACATGCTGCATCTGATCAAGATGTGGCTGAAGGTTCCGGTCGAGGAGTGGGACGAAGATGGGAAACCGCGGGTCAGCGGCGGGAAGGGAAGCACCTGTGGAACCCCGCAGGGCGGAGTTATCAGTCCCTTGCTCGCCAACCTGTACATGAACCGTTTTCTGAAGTACTGGCGGATCACCGGGCGGAGTGAGGTTTTCCGAGCCCAGGTAGTCAACTACGCCGATGATTTCGTGATTCTCAGTCGCGGCTGCGCGGCAGAGGCACTGAATTGGACGCGGAGTGTGATGACCCGGATTGGACTCACTTTGAACGAGGCGAAGACCAGCATCAAGCAGGCACGGAGAGAGCGGTTTGATTTTCTGGGATATAGCTTCGGGCCGCATCGTTTTCGGAAGAATGGTCATGAGTATCCGGGGGCGAGCCCGTCGAAGAAGAGTGTTTCCCGGCTGCGGCAGAAAGTGGGAGACCTGCTGGTGCGCCAGAACGTGGCATTGTGGTCGGCAGTGCGCGATCAGCTCAACAGAATTCTGCGGGGCTGGGCGAACTACTTCGGTTACGGGACGCGGTTGATGGCTTATCGAGCGGTCGATCATTACGTCTATGACCGCGTGCGGTACTTCCTGCGACATCGTCACAAGATCTCCTCCAGCGGCTTCACCATATTCTCGGATGCGGTTGTGTTCGGAAAGTTGGCAGTGCTGCGGATGCGGGATGTGCATCTTGGGCGACTTCCGTGAGCCTGTGGTGAAGTCTGTCGGAAAGCCAGATGCTCGAAATGGGCATGTCCGGTTTGATGAGCGGGGAAGGGAAACCACCGGCTGCCAGTAGGTCCCGGTCCAGCGCCCTTCCTCGACACTACGCTAGTCAAGTAATCATTTGGGTTGGTAGTCGACAAAACGGTTCCGGTCCGGATTGGGAACCGCGCTCGCTAGCAATTCGGAAGGGCCAGCTGTGATCCGCAAACACTCGATTCGAAATGTCACGCAGCCACCTTGTCCAGTCAGTATTCGTGATGCAAACCACCGAGGACTGCCTTGCTTTTAAGAACATAGCCGCCGTTCACAGAAGGTGTTTACCTTTGGCGCTCGCACTGGCGTCTTTAGTGTTCCGCACGCCCATCGCCGTCACAGCCTTGTCCAAGTCCTTCGAGAAAAATGCTATCTCGGTCATGGATCAGAAAGCGGTACGGATGTTCCTCCGGCAGCGCCTCACGTAACGGCTGGTGCGGACGATCCGACGGGAGACCTGGATTTCCTGATCCCGTTTGGGGAGCGGCATCTGAAGCAGCTCCTGACGCGCTGGGTCGCTGTTGCCCGGTACTTAATGCCTAGCGCTCCGCGACTGCGGGTTATCGTAAAGACGTCCTCCCTTCCTTGACCGCAGATATATAGGGATTGATGATATTGATCCGCTGCTCGGTACTATCATGTACGGCAGCATGGACCGTAAAAGCGCAAAAATTAGGTGCGAACTACCAGCGTGCTACGCTATGGTTCATTTCCGCAGCATGACCTTCTGGGCACATTCGGATCGCGCAGGTCTTTCTTGGGATACTCCTGGCTCATCCTGGCAACCGCTGGCGGGACATCTTCGGGACGTTGCGAAACTGGCCCGCTCGCTGGCGGAGTGTGCGGCGCCGCAGTATAAGCACTTTCACGAACTGGCCGAAAGGTGCGGATTACTTCACGACTACGGAAAATACTCAGACTGTTTCCAGCGGATGATCACTACTGGGGAGGGCCGATGTCCTCACGCGATTCACGGGGCGGTTATGGCGTTTCACGCATTGGGGTCACCTCACATCGCCGCAGCCATCGCTGGGCACCACGCTGGAATCCCGGATTTGGGAGAATGCCGAGACCGAATAAACAAGAGTCAGGACGAAGCCGAACGTCTCAGGGATCGCGCGGTCGTGGATTCGTCGGAAATCGCCAAATTGCTCAGCGAGCCTGCACCGATTATTGAGAATATGGGCAGGAAGTTCGAGTTGTTGACCCGGATGCTCCTGAGCTGTCTGGTCGATGCCGACCGGCTCGATACGGCCGGACGGGTCGTTCTACAGGCGCCATTGGATGCAGAACAGCGTTTGCGCGTGCTCCTTGCCCACATCGATCAGCTTGGCACAAGCGACGGCGTGGTGAACGCAACCCGGCGCGAGGTACTATCCGACTGCTTGAACGCCGCATCGCTCCAAGAGCGAATACTCTCGCTCTCTGTGCCGACAGGTGGCGGAAAGACTTTGTCCGCCATGGCATTCGCATTGCGGCGTGCGGCGATGGAGCCGGACCGGTACCGCCGGATCATTATCGTGATCCCATATCTATCCATCATCGAACAGAACGCGGATGTTTACGCGAGAGTCTTTGGGTCCGACTCGATTCTCGAACATCATTCGGGTTCCTTCGTACGGCTGAAAGTCGCCGATGAGCAGCACTTCGCTGTTCAAACGGACGAGTCGGAACGCTACGAACAAATGTTTCAGCGTCCCGAAACGGAGAACTGGGACGCGCCCTTGATCGTCACCACCAGCGTCCGCTTCTTTGAGAGCCTATTCTCTAACCATCCCTCCGACGTTCGCCGCATCCATAACATCGCCCGTTCGATTGTGATTCTGGATGAGGTTCAAGTGCTGCCGCGCCATCTTCTTGGCCCGCTACTCGGGATGATCGACGAACTAGCCGAGGACTGGGGATGCTCTTTTGTACTCTCCACTGCCACCAAGCCTGCTTTTGAGCGCCCCGCGAGTGATGGCACGGCCGATCTTCGTTGGAAGGCGGGCAAGATTCGCGAGATTGTGCAAGCGCCCGCGGAACTACACAACCGCTTACGGCGTGTCCATGGCGAATTGCAATTTGAGGCAGAGATCAAGTGTTTTGAAGGTTTTGATAGCATCCCAGGATGCGTGATGTGGTCACTCTTTTCCTTCATTTGATCGTCGTGTTGGTCCGACTGGCAAGACCGGGAGGCTTCCGTTCCGTGGTTGCTGAGTCAGTGCTGGTGCGGCATCAACTACTAATCCTCAATCGTGGCCGCAAGCGTGCGCCCAACCTGCGCGCCGCGGATCGTATCATCGCTGGCTTGTGTACTCTTTTCATACGCCCACAACGCGTTCCCCGTTCTGCTGTCGCTCTGAAGCCTTCCACTCTACTGCATCTCCACAGCTTGCTCCGCAGGCGAAAGTATCGCCTGCTGTTTTCACCCAAGCGCGGGCGTCGATCTGGCCCGAGGGGACCAAAGCAAGAGCTCATCGACGCCGTCATCGAAATGAAACGGCGTAATTCCAACTGGGGCTGTCCGCGAATTGCCCAGCAGATCGCGCTGGCTTTCGGTGTTGAGATCGATAAGGATGTGGTTCGCCGTATCCTGAGCGTGCATTACCGGCGGGATTCTGATGCGGGAGGTCCATCCTGGCTCACGTTTCTCGGCCACACGAAGGACAGTTTGTGGAGTTGTGACTTGTTTAGATGCGAATCGGCAACTTTGAGAACACACTGGGTTCTCGTCGTGATGGACCAATTCACCCGTCGCATCATTGGATTTGGCGTCCACCCCGGCATCGTTGACGGCGTCGCGTTGTGCCGGATGTTTCAAAGAGCGACTCGCGTACACAGTCTGCCTACATACCTCAGCTCTGATCATGATCCGCTGTATCGATTCCACCAGTGGCAAGCCAATCTTCGAGTACTGGAGGTGACGGAAATCAAGACGGTTCCTTACGTTCCACTTTCGCATCCGTTTGTAGAGCGACTGATCGGCACGGTGCGGCGCGAGTACCTCGACCGGACCCTATTTTGGACCACGACCGATCTGGAAACGAAGTTATTTGATTTCCAGCAGTACTATAATGCCCATCGAACGCACGCCGGATTGGAAGGCCGCCAGCCGGAACCGGCTCTTGAAGGATCTGCAGCACCAATAGACTTCGCTTCCTACGGGTGGCGGAGACACTGTCGAGGGTTATACCAGACGCCTATCGCCGCATGACTCTAGCAATTCGCCATGGACAGGTGGACGCCCGACGTTCAGGCAGCTCCGGGCACCGATGAAACGGATTCAGACGCGACCGGCACGGACCTCCCTGGGCTATTCACCGCGCTGCGTGAGCAGTTGGGTATCGAAGTAAAGTCCGGCC
>JAOAPR010000050.1 GCA_025463005.1 Bryobacterales bacterium
GGGGCGTCCACTTTTCGCTTGCTAAATGTCAGCGGAAGGATGCCGGTCGGTAGCGGCACGGCGGTGGCCTTGGGACCCGGTACGAAGCTCGGAAATACTATGTCCGACGAAACTCCCGTCGACAGATCCAATGCGGTTAAGTCTGTTGCTTGTGCGAAAACTCCCTGCGCAGGCTTTAGCAGTCTTGAAGGAAGACTCTCTAATCCAGCCGTCCCAACCTGGTAGGCGGACTGTTCCACGGCAGGCGTGGCGACAACAGAAATGCCGATCCCTTGCGGGATCACGGGGATTTCGGAAATTGCAGCCTGGCTGACAATATTTCCTAGCGACGGCTCCACGCGAGCGGGAAGCGCGAGCATCGCCGCGACGGAAAGGTGATGATCCGGGACGACAGGCGACAGCGCCGCCACGGGCAATATGGTGGATGCCGGAGCGTCAAATTGTTCTTGCAACGATCCCGCGATGGGCAGCTCCGATTGGTGCGCGGCAAACTGACTCAGCGCGTGCAGACGATCCGGGCGCGGAATCTGCTGGTCGAGCAATTGAATCAGCACATCACTCTGCGGCTGAACTTCGAACGCCACGTCGATGACCGGCGGCAGTTCGATCGTCAGAGCCTGGAGGCTCGATCCGATCGGGGCGACCGTTCCCGGCGCTTTACGTCCCAAGGTCAACGGCAGCTCTACGATTCCGCCCGCTTGGATCCTAACCGCGGGGTTCGCTGACTGCGGATGCGAAAGCGCGACTGCGGATTCTTCGACGCCGCCAGATTCGCCAAGAACGGACTGGCTGGTCCAGGGCTGCGGTGCAAGACGAGCCCAGCCGGCGACAGGATGGCCTTCCGGGAACGCGCTAGTTTCCGGAACTTTCACGACGCTTGAAGGCGGCAGCGGCTGCCATGGGATCTCGTAAACCACCGGATTGGGTGCAATCAGAGCCGGCGAACTTCCACTGCTCGGAAGAAGCTCGGGCGCCAGTAAACTGAGCACCGCGGGAATGGCTTCAGGAGCCTCCAGGAGAGGAATCGGCTGCAGCTCCGGAGGCGCGGCGACCACCATGGGCACCGGTTCTGGTTCGGGAGCGTCTGCTTGAGCTTGCGAGCGATAGGCGCGCAGCGAATGGTGGGTTTGATGGAGCCGTTCGACGGCTAAGCGCTCCTGCTCCTGCCAATATGCCTTGCGATGCGCGCTGGAACAGAACTGTCCGTGCGTGATTTTGCGATAGAGAGGTAGCCTACCCTCGCAATACAGACAGCGGGTGTCATCCGTCCATGACATCGATCCCATGGTACGGTTCCAGGGACTGAAATACTACGCAGTGAACCCCTTAAGAAGCGCTTAGGGTTTTGGCTTATTTTTGAGCGTTTTCCCTTATAATCCGGGATCTCAGACGCCCCAGCAGTAGTCTTCGACGGCCCGTTCAATGGTGGGATCGTCCGCGCTAAGCCGCATCAGCTCCAGCCGGAGGGCATCGACCAGGGCGAACCAGCTCGCTTCGATCACGTTCTCCGAGACGCCTACAGTGGCCCAGCTTCGGCGGTGATCGGACCACTCGACCAGCACTCGAACGCGTGCCGCCGTGCCCTTCTTGTTGTCGAGCACGCGGACCTTATAGTCGGTCAGTCGCACGCCGGCGATGCCCGGGTAAAGCGACGACAAACACTGCCGGAGCGCCAGATCGAGCGCGTTCACCGGACCATTGCCCTGGGCCGTAGCGGAGTGAACTCCGTCCTGAGCCCTGAGTGTGACCGTGGCAGTGCTGCCGGTCGACTTGGTGGTGGTCTCATAACTGACCACTTCGAAGAATTGCAGGCCCGGACGCAGCGCTTCGCGCACCAGCAATTCGAAAGTACCCTCGGCCGCTTCGAGCTCGTAGCCTTGAAACTCCATCTGCTTGATGCGATCGAGCAATTCACGCCGGGCGGTGTCGTCCAGGCGATCCTCCAGGCCATGCTGCTTGAGCTTGTAGAGGACGTTTCCCTTCCCCGAAAGATCGCTGAGCAGCACACGCTGACGATTACCCACCAGCTTGGGATTGATGTGCTCGTATGTGGCCGAATCTTTCAGCACCGCGCTGACGTGTACCCCACCCTTATGGGCGAAAGCGCTCTGGCCCACATAGGCCTGGTCGCCGCGAATGGGCAGATTGGCCAGCTCGGCAATGAACCGCGCGGCCGCGGTGAGCTGCCCGAGCCGCTCCTTGCCGATGGTAGTGTGGCCCATCTTTAATTCGAGGTTGGCGATGATCGAGATCAGGTTGGCGTTGCCGCAGCGCTCGCCGTAGCCATTGGTGCAGCCTTGCACGTGAGCGAATCCCTGGTCGATGGCGGCCAGCGAATTGGCTACGGCCAGCTCGGAATCGTTGTGCGTGTGAATCCCGAGCATGCCGTCGAAGTTCTTGCGGACGTCGGCACAGATTTCCGAGAGCCGGCTGGTGAGCATGCCGCCGTTGGTATCGCACAGGCATAGAACGTCGGCGCCGGCTTTTTTGGCCGCTTCCAGCGTACGCAGCGCGAAATCACGACTGGCGCAGTAGCCGTCGAAGAAATGCTCAGCGTCGTAGACCACTTCCTTGCCGTGGTCCTTCAGATACTTCACCGTATCGGCGATGAGCTGGAGATTCTCGCTCTCCTCAATCCCCAGGGCTCGATGGACGTGCAGGTCCCAGCTCTTGCCGAAAATCGACACCACCGGAGTACCGGCGGCGATCAGCGCGTTCACGCTGGCGTCTTCTTCGACCGTATTCCGGGCAAAGCGCGTCGCGCCAAAAGCCACCAGCCGCGCGTGTTTCAGTTGCAGATCGCGCGCGCGGGCGAAGAACTCCTTGTCTTTCGGATTCGACCCCGGCCAACCGCCCTCGATATAGTCGATCCCGAGCTCATCCAGCTTGTGGAGCACCAGGATTTTATCGTCGGCCGAAAAGCTGACGGCCTCGCCCTGGGTGCCGTCGCGCAGCGTGGTGTCGAATGTAAAGACGCGCATGGAGTTAGGTTGCGGCCGGTACGCCGACCTCCTTTTTCTTCTTCAGGAACGTCATCATCTTGCGCAGCTCGGCTCCAACTGTTTCGATGGGCTGCTTCTCCTGCGCTTCGCGCATGGCCAGGAACTTCTTACGGCCGTTTTTGTTCTCGTCCATCCACTCGCGCGCGAATTGGCCGGACTGGATCTCGCCCAGGATCTTCTTCATCTCCGCGCGGGTCTGGTCGGTCACGATCCTCGGACCGCGTGTGTAATCGCCGTATTCTGCCGTATCCGATACCGAGTAGCGCATGTAGCTGAGACCGCCCTCATAAATCAGATCGACAATTAGCTTCACTTCATGCAGGCACTCGAAATAGGCCATTTCCGGGGCGTATCCCGCGTCGACCAAGGTCTGGAATCCAGCGCGGATGAGCTCGCTGACGCCTCCGCACAGCACCGTCTGTTCACCAAACAGGTCGGTTTCCGTCTCTTCCTTAAACGACGTTTCCAGAATGCCCGCGCGCAGGCATCCGATGCCGCCGCCATACGCCAGAGCGTTCTTGAGCGCGTTCCCCGAAGCGTCCTGATGGATGGCAACTAACCCGGGAACTCCCTGCCCTTCCGTGAAGACCTCGCGGACGCGGTGCCCGGGAGCCTTTGGAGCGATCATGCTGACGTCGATGTTCTTGGGCGGCGTAATAAATCCGAAGTGAATGTTGAAGCCGTGCGCGAACATCAGCGTCTTGCCTTCGGTCAGATGCGGCTCGATGTCCTTTTTATACAGCTCGCCCTGGATGTGATCCGGGACCAGCATTATGATCACCTGAGCGGCCTTGGCGGCCTCGGCGACCGGGAGCACCCGCAGCCCCGCGGATTCCGCTTTCGCTTTGCTCTTGCTGCCTTCCGGCAGGCCGACAATCGAATCGTGGCCGGAATCGCGCAGATTCAGCGCGTGCGCGTGGCCCTGGCTGCCGTAGCCGATAATAGCGATCGTCTTTCCTTTGAGTAGCGAAGGATCGCCGTCTTTTTCGTAGTATTTCGTAACCATATTTCTCCATCGCGCACAACGCAGCGGGCCTCGATCTATACTCCATACTGTGCTCGCTCGCGCTGTGCGCTCTTTACAGAATCACTCCGTGGTTTTTAGGACCTCTTGGTCGGTTTCCAAATGTTCTTTTCGCACCGGCGGCGCCAGCTTCAGCTTCTTCGCTTCGAGCGGTACCGAAACCAGGCCGGATCGGGTCACTTCAATCTCGCCGTAGCGCTGCATCACGCGGACGAATGCATCCAGCTTCTCGGGATCGCCGGTGGCTTCGAGAGCATAACCGTCCACTGAACTCTCGATCGCTTTCGCGCCGAAAATCTCGGCTTCCTTGAGCACAGCTACGCGATTTTCCTGCGTCGTTCCGACCCACAACAAGACGAGCTCGCGCCGCACAGCCGAGCCTTCGGTGAGATCCGATACTTGCAGCACATTGACCAGCTTGTTGATCTGCTTGATCACCTGGGCGCGCTGGCTGGAATCGATATCGACCACGATGCTCATACGCGACAGCTCCGGATCGAGCGTGCGCGCAACAGTGAGGCTTTCGATGTTGTAGCCGCGCGCCGAGAGCACGCCGGTGACACGCATGAGAGAGCCGGGTTTGTTTTCCACCAATAACGAAATCAACTGCAGCATTCTGTGCTCCTTACACCGCCACCGGTTGGACGGGGCCCAGCACCATTTCGTTGATCGCGCCACCCGCGGGAACCATCGGATACACGTTCTCGAACGGCGTAACGCGCACGTTTAACAAGTACGGACCCGGCTCGCGCACCGCGGCTTCGAGCGCACCGCGCAGCTCGCGCGGGCTTTCCACCGTCCTGCCGCGGAACCCGTAGGCGCCCGCCAGCTTTTCGGGATCTGGGAACGAATCCAGCTGCACCGCGCTCAGGCGATTGTTATAGAACAGCTCCTGCCACTGCCGGACCATGCCCAGGTGGCCGTTATTCATCACGATGATTTTGACCGGCAGGGCGTGATTTGCGATGGTGGCGAGCTCGGGAATCGACATCTGGAATCCGCCGTCGCCGACGAGCGCGAACACCAGCTTATCGGGCCGAGCGAACTGAGCGCCGATCGCGGCCGGCAAACCGAAGCCCATCGACCCCAGGCCCCCCGAATTGAGCCACAGGCGCGGATGGTTGAAGCGGATGAACTGCGCGCCCCACATTTGGTGCTGGCCGACGTCGCTTGCAACGATGGCCTCGCCGCCCGAAAGCCGGTCGATTTCCGCTATCAGGTGCTGCGGCTTGATCTCGTCCGTGGACATTTCGGGCTCCAACGGATGCTCCTTTTTCCAGGCTCTGACCTGCCCCCACCATGCCTTGCGAGCGCCCGCGTTCTTATCCTTCATTTCCGGCGCCAGTTCCCGCACGGCTTCCTTCAATCGCTCCAGGACTTTCTTGACGTCGCCCACAATGGGAATGTCCGCGGCGCGATTTTTCCCGATTTCCGCTGGATCGATATCCACGTGAATCACGCGCGCATGTGGAGCGAACGCCGCCAGGCGGCCGGTGACGCGATCGTCGAAACGAACACCCAGCGCGATCAGCAGATCGGTCCCGGTCATCGCCATATTGGCCGCGTAGCTGCCATGCATTCCCGGCATGCTGATGAAATTCGGATGCGTGCTGGGCATGGAACCCAGGCCCATCAGCGTGCAGACCGACGGTGCGTCGATCAGCTCCACAAATTCGCGCAGATCGTCCGCGGCATTGGCTGCCACAATCCCGCCGCCCGCGTAGACCATCGGACGCTCGGATTCCCAGATCATCTGGGCCGCGCGCCGGATCTGTCCGGCATGCCCTTCGGTGTTCAGCCGGTAGCCCGGTAAATGAATTGTCGAAACCGGCGTGTAATGGCCCTGCGCCTGGAACACGTCCTTGGGAATATCCACCAGCACCGGACCGGGCCGGCCCGTGGCCGCAAGGTGAAACGCCTCATGGATGATTTGCGGGAGCTCCGCCAGTTTCTTCACCAGAAAATTATGCTTGGTGCAGGAGCGCGTGATGCCGAACGTATCGGCTTCCTGGAACGCGTCGCTGCCGATCAGCTTGGTGGACACCTGCCCGGTGATCGCCACGATCGGAATCGAATCCATCAGCGAATCGACCAGCGCAGTCACCAGATTGGTCGCGCCGGGACCTGAAGTCGCGCAGCACACACCGACTTTGCCTGTGGCGCGCGCGTAGCCTTCGGCCGCGAAGCACGCGTTCTGCTCGTGCCGCACCAGGATGTGCTTGATCTCGTGATCGTAGAGCGCGTCATATAAAGGCAGCGTCACGCCACCCGGATAGCCGAAGAAGCACTCGACCTTTTCACGCAGCAGACATTCAAGGACGACCTGCGCGCCAGTCATTAAGTTGGTCGACATTTTCACCTTCCTCCCAAAATGGAAAGGCCACTGCCCGGGGGTTTGTTCCCCCCGCCAGTGGCCAAGTTCCGTATCCCTACGAAATCGGGCCGTTCAGGCGGGGCCGGTTACACCGACCCCAATAATAAGCTGAACGATACCCAATACTGGAATGAATTCGGTAGAGACCGCGTTGCCGCGCGAGAGAGCCTGGTTGGGATCTGCAGATGACATCGTCGTCTCTATGAGTTCAAGAATACAGCACAAGAATCGCAAATGCAAGAGGGGCGTCCGATAAGAAACATTTATAGCTCTATGACTTACTCCAGCTCTGGCGCGCCGACGAATCCCGCAGCAGGCGTCGCCCGCACCGGTCCTTTCCAGAACACCAGCGCCATGCTGACGGTCAGGATCTGCACGCACGCAATGAACACCACCACCGCGGTCCAGCCGCCGAGATTCCAGAAATATCCTGGGATCGCCGCGCCTAAGCCCCCGCCGACGTAGTAAAACGCGGCGTACAATCCGACCGCCAGCGACCGATGGTGCTCCGCCGCCGCCCCCACAAAACTGTTGGCCGCTGTCTGGGCCGCGAAGACCCCGCTGCTGCAGATCGTCAGCCCGAGCCCGACCATCCACAGGTTGTGGATCAACGTGAGAGACACTCCGGCTACGCCCGCCCCGATCGAGCAGGCCAACACCATGCGCTGTCCGTAGCGGTCGATTGCGCGCCCAGCCACGGGATTGGCCGCCGCCCCAATCAGGTAGACGAAGAAGATCGATCCTAGCGCCGCGGGTTCCAGATTGAACGGAGGCGCAGCCAGATAGAATGTCACGTAGGTGAAGATCGCCACCAACGAAAAGAGAACGCAGAATCCGACGACATAGGTCCCCAGCAGCCGGCGATTCTTCAGATGCGACTTGACCGCGGAAAACCACGAGCCCTCTGATATCGCATGATGGACGTGCCGCTCAGGCTCGAGCAATCGTGCGATCGCCGCGGCGCCTGCCAGCGTCAGCACTCCGAGTACGACGAACACCCATCGCCAGCCCAGGTGTGAAGCCACCAGTCCGGAGATGAACCGGCACGAGAATCCACCCAGGACAGTTCCACTCACATACGACGACAGGACCGAGCCCGCGCCGCCTCCGGACCACTCGTCATTGATGTACGCGACGGTGACGGAAAACACGCCGGGAGTGCACAAGCCCTGACAGAATCGCCAGAACAGCAGTGTGTTGAGTCCCGGTGACGTCGCCGCAGCCAGACTGCAGATCCCTAAGAGGAACGCGGACCAGACGATCACGCGCTTGCGGCCGATCCTATCGGCCAGTATGCCTGCGATGGGAGCCGCGACAGCCACGCCCAGTCCCGCCAGGGTAACGGTCATGCTGACTGCGATTTTGCTGGCGTGAAAAATTCCCGTCAGCATCGGCAGCAGAGGCTGCGTCGAGTACATCTGCAGGAACGAGCAGAAGCCCGCGACCACTACTCCGAACTGGCGCGAGTTCAAATAGCCTCTACGACTGCGCTGCCTTGGTTTCCCACGGCCGCGGATGACGCGGCGCGTCCCGCTCTTCCACCCGGTCGTAAAGATGATCGTCGGCGGTGGTGCCCAGCGACAAGTTGTACAAGCTGGTCAGTCCCAGTCCTTCGCGCAGATCTTCGTCGAACGCATGGAGGGTCTTGAGTTGGTCGGCGAGCGCGGGAATCTCTTTGCCCGAAGGCGTCCGCAGAAACATCTGATAGCCGCCATGGACCAGCGAGGCGATCTCACCGCCCACCAGCACGCCTGCTTTGCCGACCTTGACTTTTCCGCCGCCCAGATCCTCGACCATCGCTCCGCAACCATCGCGGGTGACCAAAGCGCCGGCGCCTTGGCGCTGGACTTCAAAACCGAACTGCTTCAGGTTGGCGAGGCGCTCCTCAAAGGTCCACTCATGAGGTTTTTCGTTGCGAAAGAACATGCTTCTTAAATTATAGGTTGCCGCTAACCCAACTCGCTGCGAATCGCAGCCGCGATGGATTCGGCGAAATGCTCGACCCGGTCCAATTTCGGCCCCTCGACCATCACCCTGGCCAGCGGCTCGGTGCCCGAAAACCGCACAACGACGCGGCCGGCGTCGCCGAATTCGGCCTCGGTACGGCGAATCTCTTCTTTCACCGTCGTCAGATCCTCCAGCGGGCGGCGTTCTTTCACCCGCACGTTGACCAGGCGCTGTGGATAAATCTCCAGCTCGGCGGTGAGATCATCCAGGTCGCGCCCGGAGTGGCGCATCACTTCGCACACGCGCAGAGCCGTCAGAAGCCCATCGCCGGTGGTGGCGTATTCGCGGAAGATCACGTGTCCGCTCTGCTCGCCCCCCAGTAGCGCGTCGCGCCTAATCATCTCTTCAAGGACGTACTTATCTCCCACCGGAGTCCGCACCATGCCGATACCGTGCCGGCCCAGCGCGCGCTCCAGGCCAAGATTCGACATGACGGTGGAGACCACCTCTTTCAGGCCCCGCGTGGACTGAAGGCGGCATGCGGCCAACAGCAGCACGGCGTCTCCATCCACGATCTTGCCGGAATGCGAAACGAAGATGGCCCGGTCGGCGTCGCCGTCGAAGGCGACCCCCAGGGTCGCGCTGGTATCGAGCACGCGCCTCCGTAGCGACTCCACGTGGAGAGCGCCGCAATCGAGATTGATGTTCTTCCCGTCCGGCGCGCAGTGGATGCAATCGACCTTGGCCCCCAGCCGCTCAAAGACCGCGGGCGCCAGGTAGCTGGCCGCTCCATTAGCCGCGTCCGCTACGATTTTCATGCCCGAAAGTCCAGCCGGCAAAGTGCTTGCAAGATGCTCCACGTAAGCGCGGTCGAGCCCTTCATCCACGACCAGCCGTTGAGGTGCGGGCGATTTTCCCGAACCCGTCCAGGCAAAGATGTAGCCTTCGAGAGCGTGCTCCTGCTGATCGGGCAGCTTGAAACCGGAATGGTCGAAAATCTTGATGCCATTGTCTTGAAAAGGATTATGCGACGCCGAGATCATCACCCCGGCCGCGAACGGTCCCGTGCGGGCGACATAAGCCAGGCCGGGCGTAGTGATCAGACCCGCGTTGCGCGCGCGTACGCCGCCCTGGGCTAATCCTCCCGCGACGTGTTCCGCGATCCAGGGCCCGGACTCGCGCGTATCCATCCCAATGACCACTTCCGGATTCAGGTGATTGGTGCCGATCCACTGGGCCAGCGCCACGCCCACGGCAAAGGTGGTCGGGCGATCGAGAGGATACTCCCCGGCGATGCCGCGGATGCCGTCGGTTCCAAATAACTGTCTCATTGTTTCGGTGCGGGGTTCCCTTTCGATTCCCTTGCGCGATCCAGGTGCAGCGTGAGTTCGGGCGGATCTGCGCGGACGAAAGTGACGCCCACGGGCAGCGCCACACTAGTGCGCGAGACGGGAAAGACTTTCTCGCCCGGTTCGGTCACGGCGGCCAGATCCAGAAGTAATGCGACGTTGGACAGATTCTCCCGGCTCAGGACGTCGGATGGTCCGCGCAGCTCAAGTCGCACCGTCGCAGGAGGGCTCGCAACCAGGGCCAAGGTCGGCTCAACGTTCCGATAAAAGACGGGAACAGACTGTACGGTGACCAGCTCGGGTTCGCCTTCCACGGCGATCCAGAGCAGCACGGCCAGGAACACCGAAACGACTTTCCAGCCCAGGTTATGCGTCAGCGCGCGCCATACCGCCGTCATGGCTGGGCGCGCCTCAATTCCGGCTCGGGCGAATCGTCTAGCCGGGCACCCCGGCCGGTGGCGTGGTAAATCAAGCGTTCGCGCAGGCGGTCGACGCCGATGTCCTGCTCCAGTTCCTCACGCCAGGCAATCGAGATCTGGCCCCGCTCCTCGGAAAGCACGATGGCCATCGCATCGGTATCCTCGGTCACGCCGATGGCGGCGCGATGACGCGTCCCGACTTTGCGAATAGTGACGGGATGCGTATGTAGCGGCAAGAAACAGGCTGCGGCTGCGATGCGGTCGCCTTGAATGATCACTGCGCCGTCGTGAAGCTGGCCGCCCGGATGAAAAATCGCGCACAGCAGATCCCGCGATACCACCGCATCCAGCGCCACTCCGCTTTCGACAAACGTGCGCAGGCCGATTTCGCGCTCCACCACGATCAGCGCGCCAATTTTGTCCTCGATCATCTGCTGCACCGCGAGGACGATTTCATCCACCACTTCCCGGCGTTCCAACTGGCCTCCGAGTCCCAGCCAGCGCACGCGCCCGATGCGGGTCAGCAGCCGGCGAATCTCAGCCTGAAACATTACGATCAATGCGATGGCGGTGTAGGGCGCCAGGGCCGCCAGCACCGACCGGAGTAAGTTCAGCCGCATGGACAGGGCGATCAGATACAGCGCCAATAGCGCCAGCAGACCAGTGAAAACATGCATGGCGCGGCGGCCCCGCAGCATCTGGATGAAGTGGTAAAGCAGCACGGCCACGGCCAGCATGTCGATCACCGCGGTAAGCGTCAATTTCGGGATGACCGGCAACACGAATTGCGGCATATTGGCAGCGGCTAGTTTAAGTGTATCGCGGCGGGGACGAAATTCAGCTGTTGATCCTCATGTGCTTTTGATTTCGGTCCACAAGCGGTCGCGCAGGCGCTGCGAGGCAGCCGATTGGGGGGCGAACCATTCGCCGCGCGCCAGAATTTCGGGGGAAGGATAGAGCACCGGGTCCGAGCGCAGCGCCGCCGGCAGGAACCGCTGGGCTTCGCCGTTACACGTCGCCGTGCGGGTGGTTTCGACGATGGCCGCAGCCACCTGGGGGCGCAGCAAATAGTTCAGAAAGCGGTGCGCGGCTTCCATATGGCTGCTTTCGCGCAAAATCGCGACGTTATCCGCATAGCGCGGAAACCCTTCTGCCGGGAACACGAACGCGAGACGGTCGGGAGCCGCGGCGATGGCCTGTGCGGCCGTGACCGCCCAGGCCTCGGCAGCCGCCACGTCGCCTGCGACCAACTGATCGCGCACCTCGGCATTGAGATAGGCGCGGACCAGCGGCTTCTGTGCGATCGCCCGCTGCTGGGCGGCTCTGAGCTCGCCCGGATCGGCGGAATTGAGCGAATAGCCCAACGTCTTCAGGCAGGCGGCGAACACTTCCGGCGGATCGTCAAGCATGGTGAGCTTGCCCGCCAAACGCGCGTCCCACAAATCCGACCATGCGCGAGGCGTCCATCCTAAATTCTGTTGGAAAACGACGCCGGTTGCCCCGTGCATGTAGGGAACCGACCAGTCGAGTCCCGGGTCCCAGGGCGGTTGCTGGAACTGCGGACCGAGGTTGCCGAGATTGGGGAGCCACTCATGCCGCAGTTGACCAAGGAGCCCCATGTCGCGCATCGGTTGGATGTATTCAGCCGACGGGAAGATGACGTCCCATCCCGAGTTGCCGCTCATGACCTTGGCGAGCATCTCCGGGACGCTTTCGTAAGTGCCGTAGCGGACAGTGAGGCCGAATTCGCGCTCGAAGTTGGGAATGGTATCGGGCGCGACGTAATCGGACCAGTTGAAAACGTTCAGGCGCGGACCGCGGCTGCACGCCACGGCCGACCCGGCTCCGATCAGAAAAGTCCGCCGGTTCATGCGCGACGCAGCCTCTCTGAGAGCATGATCAGCACGCCCAACCCGACAACGATCAGCGTGGAGACCGCGTTGAGCGCCGGATTCACGCCGCGACGCGCCAGGGCATAGATCACCATGGGCAGGGTCTGCGAATCGACCCCGGCGACCAGACTGGTGATCACGTAGTCGTCGATGGAGACAGTAAAGGCGAGCATGGCCGCCGCGGCGATCGCCGGGCCCAGGTACGGCAGCGTGACACTCCA
Source organism: Bryobacterales bacterium (assembly GCA_025463005.1). Classification (GTDB taxonomy): domain Bacteria; phylum Acidobacteriota; class Terriglobia; order Bryobacterales; family Bryobacteraceae; genus Palsa-187. The sequence goes on from JAOAPR010000050.1 coordinate 12,229, forward strand.
GAAGGCGCCGAATTCCGTCGCGCCAAGATCCAGCGCAGCCTCTTCCAGCGTGCGATCGAAGCTGCGCAGCCGGGCGAGCACCACCACGACCACATACGCCAGCGAGAAACCTACGTGGGCCAGGATCACCGTGTGCATCCCCAGCCGCAGATGCAGAAAACGAAAGATCCATTGAAACAGCGCCAGCAGTGAGGCTCCCGTCACGATTTCGGGCGTCACCAGCGAAAGATACATCGATCCGGAAAGCCATGCCGATCCTCGCTTCCAGAGACCATAGGCCGCGAGCGTCCCCACGATGGTGGCGGCGGTGGTGGCAGCGATGGCGATAAGAAGACTGTTGACGGATGCTTCGATTAGATTTCCGTCCGCGGCGACCGCCCGGTACCACTGGAGCGAGAACCCCTGCCAGACGGCGAACCGGGAGGAGTTGAAACTGAACACCGCGAGTATGAGGAGGGGCACGTGCAGGAACGCGTAGGCGCCCACGGCGTACACGGCGAGTCCTCTCTTCACAGCAACTCCTCTCCTTTACGACGTGCCGCGAACAAGAGAAGCATGGCGATAGCCATCAACGCCAGCGATAAAGCCGCGCCGAAGGGCCAGTCGCGCGAGGCCGTAAATTGATTCTGCACCAGGTTACCGATCAGCACCGTTTTGCTGCCCCCCAGCAAGTCCGAAGTAAGGTAGGTGCCCAGGCACGGCACGAACACCAGGATCGCGCCGGCCCTGATCCCCGGCGCGCACAGCGGCAGCGTCACGCGCACCACCGTCTCCCACGGTCGCGCGCCAAGGTCGGCCGAGGCTTCGAGCAGGTTAGGATCCAGGCGCTCGAGCGTGGCGTAAAGCGGCAGCACCATGAACGGCAGGAATCCGTACACCAGTCCCAGGATCACCGCGCCGTCGTTATATAGCAACGGAAGGGGCTCGCGGATAATTCCCAGCGACTGCAAAACCGAGTTTACGATTCCGGTATCTCGGAGGATAAACATCCAGGCGTAGGTGCGGATCAGGAAGCTGGTCCAGAACGGCAGAATCACCAGGCTCAGGTACAGATTCTTGCGGGGTCCAGAGCCGGCGATGAACATCGCCAACGGGAAACCCAGAACCAGGCACAGCACGGTCGCCACGCCGGCGATCCCCAGGGAGCGCAGGAAGATCGCGCCATAGACTGGGTCCCACAGGCGAGTGAAGTTTTCCACCGTCCAGGGGAGTTCAACGCCGCCATACGCTCCCCGCGTTAGTAAGCTGTAGACCACGATGATTGCGAGCGGCGCCATCATGGTGAGCGTCATGAGGACCGCCGACGGCGCGAGAAAGGCGTTGCGCAGCTTCATCTAGAGATGAATCTCATCGTCGGTGTTCCACGTGACATACACGGTCTGGCCCGGCGGAGGACAGGCGCTCGGCGCCGCCTGCGCGTGGATCGTTTCGCCGGTTTCGAGTGTCATCTCGATTTGACAAAACGAACCCAGGAACGCCACGCCGATTACGACAGCTTTTCTGCCTTGCGGAGTCAGACTTATCGCTTCGGGGCGCACGCCGATTCCATCAATCCAGTTCATCGCGCCCAGGAAATCCGCGACGAAGCGCGTCCGCGGTCGCGCGTAAATCTCCTGCGGCGTCCCGACTTGTTCCAGCGCGCCCCCGTTCATCACCGCAATCTGGTCGGACATCGACAACGCCTCTTCCTGATCGTGCGTCACGAACAGAAACGTGACCCCGACGCGGCGCTGCAGGTCGCGCAATTCTGTCCGGACCTGCTTCCGCAACTGGGGATCGAGCGCGGATAACGGCTCGTCCAGCAGGAGGACGTCCGGCTGGAGCACGATGGCTCGGGCGAGCGCGACTCGCTGGCGCTCCCCGCCGGATAGCTCGAACGGTCGGCGGGAGGCTTTGGCTTCGAGGCGAACTTGTTGCAAAACCTGGAGAACCCGATTAATGTCGTCTGACCCCTTCTTGTGTTTTTTGTGGCGGAGGCCGAATTCGACATTTCCCTGGACTGTCAGGTGGGGAAATAGCGCGTAGCTCTGGAAAACCGTGTTGACGTTGCGCTGGTAAGGCGGCAGGTGTTCAATGCGCTCGCCGTTTAGCCAGATTTCGCCGCCCGTCGGTGTTTCGAAGCCCGCGATCATGCGCAGAATGGTGGTCTTCCCGCATCCGGAAGGCCCCAACAGCGAAAAGAACGCCCCACGCGGAATTTTTAGAGAAACGTCCGCAACCGCCCGCTGCGTCGCGAAATCTTTCGACACGCGGCGCAGCTCTAGCACCGTGTCCGAGGGCATCCACCCCAGTTTACGCGGCGATGGCTAGCTGGGCGCGGATACCTTGGCGGATCCGCAACATACGCACGCGAATGCCGGTAGAGCTGATGCCCTGATCGCGCGCGATTTCTTCGGCGGAGTAGCCTTCCAGGCTCTTCTCCAGAAGCGCACGGTCACGTTTAGGGCACAGGTCCAGCATCCGGCGAATCTCGATCTGCTCCTCGAGAGTCATGGTGTAAGACGGATCCACGCCGTCCAACGAAAGCACCGCAGGACTCCTGAATCGCGCTCGAAATAAGTTACGAGCGATCGAGTTCACCCAGAAGCTCACCATCGACGGGTCGCGCAACTGGTCGCGGTATTCCCAACCGCGAGCCCAAGCTGCTTGAGCGATTTCCTCCGCTTCATCGACCGCCGCGCCGCGTGACAGCAGAAAGCGGCGAGTGGCACTGTATCCGTTCTGAAACGCATCAGCGTACTCGTTTCGTTTCATGCGGTTTCAGTTAGAGCAATCAACTTACCAAGAACTAACCCTTGTATTTGCAACGAAGGTACATAAAGCCACCGTAAAAATTACCGCCTAGTCTGCTGGATTTATTCGTCCGATGACCATTCTGATGACTTCACGGCTAATTGTTGTGGTCGGCGCACTGCTTCTGAGCATCGGAACGGGCTCCGCCGAATCTCATCCGGCCTGGTGGCGATATGCTTCGCCCGATGCAACGGCATTGGTGGGAATCCAGTGGGAGCATGTGCGGTTGTCGCCATTCGGCGACGCCATCGCCGGCGAGCTGACCGGAGACGGCGGCCTGGGCTTTCCGGATTTGGAGTGTCTGAAAGAAGCACGCCAGCTCTTAATATCGTCGCCCGCGTTTCTGGCGGTGGCGGCCGGGAATTTTCCGACTGCGACGATCCGTGAGCAAGCGGCCAAGAAGGGGCTGAAACGAGCTCTCTACCGCGACGTCGAGCTGTGGGTGGCTCCCGGCAAGGAGACGCTGAGCATCGCACGCATCAGCGACCAACTCATACTGCTCGGCCGTCTGAAGAATTTACAGGACGCGATCGACCGAAACCTGCCGGCGGAAGCGGATCGTGCGTATTCTCCGCTGTTGGCCCGCGCCGCACGTTACGCTCAGGACGATCTGTGGGTGGTAGCCGCTCGTCTGCCGGATCCGTTGGCGGAGCGCTTCGTTCCGATCGAGGCGGAGGCGGAGGGATTTGAAGGCGGGGTATCCGTCGAGAATGGGTTGCGGTTGGGAGCAGTGCTCAATGCTTCATCCGAGGAATCCGCCGCGCAGCTCGCCGAAGCGCTGAAGCAGATGGTCGTGTCGCTCCCGCCGGTCGCACGGGGCATCCAGATCAGCATCGATCGGAACAACGTCACGTTGGGCATGGCGATCAACGCTGAGCAGTTATTGGCAGGTCTTCGGACGGCCACTGTGGCCGCTGCTCCAGTTCTCAAGCCGGAGCCGGCCAAGCCGGCCGGTCCCCAGATCATCCGCATTTTCGGCTTGGACGATGGACCGCGCGAGATCGTGCTGCATTAGCAGGCGCCCTAGTACGACCAGCGCCACAGATTCGCGCCCACGGTAAAGCCGGCGCCCACCGCAGTGAAGAGCACGATATCGCCCTTCTTGAGTTTTCCGCTCTCGATGGCATCGCGCGTCGCCAGGGGAATGGTGGCGCCCGTGGTATTGCCGTAACGGTCGATATTGATGATGACGCGATCGCAATCCATGCCGAGGCGCTCGGCGATGGCGGTGATGATGCGGCGATTGGCCTGATGCGGGATCAGAAGTTTCACGTCTTTCACGGTGAGGCCGTGGCGGTCCAGCAGCTCACAGCAGATTTCATACATCTTGCGAACGGCGTATTTGAAAACCTGCTGGCCATCTTGCTTGACGTAGTGCAGATGGTTGCGAACAGTCTCGGCACTGGCGGGCATGCGGCTGCCACCCGCGGGCATTTTGAGATAGTCGCCGCCGGACCCGTCGATCTCGTTGAGAAAGCCGATAAATCCATCTTCGGTTTCGGATGGTTCGAGCAACATGGCGCCGGCTGCGTCGCCGAACAGCACGCAGGTGTTGCGATCGGTGTAGTCGATGATGCGCGACATCGTGTCGGCGCCGATCACCAGGACCTTCTTGTGCGTTCCCGCGCGAATCAGGTGCGCGGCCGTGGTGAGTCCGTAGACGAAGCCGGAGCAGGCCGCGACCAGGTCGAATCCCCAGGCGTGCTTGGCGCCGAGCTGGTGCTGCACCAGACAAGCGGTAGAGGGAAACAGCATGTCGGGGGTGACGGTGCAGACCAGGATCGCGTCGAGCTCGCTACCATCTATGCCGCGCTGAGCCAACGCCGCGCGAGCCGCTTCCACGGCCATATCCGATGTGGCTACTTCCGGGGCGGCGATGTGGCGCTCGGAGATCCCCACGCGCTGCAGGATCCATTCATCGCTGGTATCGACCATCTTTTCAAGATCGTGATTGGTAAGAACGCCTGGCGGCGCGTAGCAGCCCAAGGCGCTGATAGTGACTCCGGGCAAAATGTCTCCTCGTGTGAACGATGAGCCCTCAAGGGGCAACGCTCCATGTTACCTTTTGAAGGAAATGCACGTCGAGAGCTCGATGGCGACCCCGGAACAGATTTATGCGCGCGTGTTCCGGCGGATGAAGCCGCGCACTCCCCTGCCCTCGATCGAAGTGCAGGTCCGGCGGTACGCGAATGCGAACGCGCAGATCCGGCTGGAACAAGGAGCGCTGCGGGTACGCATGGCCGACACTCTGGCCGGCGCGCCGGAAAGCGTCCATGAGGCGCTGGCGGAGATTCTGCTGGCGAAGCTCTTCCGCCGGCCGATCCCGGCGGCAAGCAACGACCGATACCGGCGCTATCTCAATCGCCGCGACGTGCGCCGCAGCCTGGACCTGGTAAAGCAGATCCGCGGGCGTAAGCTTGTGGAGCCTCCCCAAGGCAAGCACTTCGATCTAGTCGAAGTTTTTGAAGAGTTGAACCTGCGGTACTTCTTCGGACTGATGGCGCGCCCCGAACTGGGCTGGAGCCGGCATGCGTCGCGCACCATGCTGGGACATTACGATCCTCCGCACAACGCGATTGTACTCAGCCGCATTCTGGACCGTCCTGGCACGCCCCGGCTGGCGGTGGAGTACGTGATGTTTCATGAGATGCTGCATCTGCGACATCCCGCGGAGCACGAAGGCGCGCGTCGGTGCGTGCATACGCGGTCATTTAAGGAAGCCGAAAAACAGTTCGAGCGGCTGCGGGAGGCGAAGGCGTTACTTCGGAAGCTGACGTAAATCACGCTTAGTCAAAACCTGGACGCCGGATGCTTCCCCCACGTGGACTTCCGTGGCTAGACCGATGAACAGGCCATGCTCCACAACTCCCACCACGTGGTCCAGATCGTTCGCCAGAGATTCGGGCGCCTGGATGGGTCCGAAGGCGCAATCCAAAATAAAGTTACCGCTATCGGTCAGGAACTCCCGCCGTTCGGGTTTCGCGCCGAGACTCTCGATACGGCGGGCTGTCGCCCGCCAGCCGAATGGAACCACCTCGACCGGCACCGGTCCGACGCCCAACACGTTGACCATCTTGGTTTGATCGATAACGACCAGGAATCGCGCGCTGGCTTGCGCCACGATCTTTTCCCTTAAGAGCGCCCCGCCGTGGCCCTTGATCAGGTGCAAGGTGTCTCGCTCCACTTCATCGGCGCCGTCGATGGCGATGTCAATCGGCTTCGCGCCGAGCTCAGTCAGAGGGATTCCCAGCTCGCGGGCCCGCGCGGCAGTGTGCTCGGAGGTGGGGACGCCCGTGATCCGCAGTCCCTCGCGGATTCTGCGTGCCAGAGCCAGCAGCACAAATTCTTCAGTCGTGCCAGTCCCGAGTCCGACGATCATCCCGCTCGAAACCTGAGCCACCGCCGACTCGGCCGCCATCTGCTTCCAAAGCTTAACGTCGTCAGCCATTCCTCTATTTTGTTAGATTCGGTGTGTGGCAAATCACTCCGTCCGCCTGGTGGTGGGAATCACCGGAGCCAGCGGCTCGATCTACGGTTGGCGACTGCTCGAAAAACTGCGCGCGGCAGGCGACGTCGAAATCCATTTGATTATGACGCGCTCCGGCGAGCGCACAGTGTTTCTGGAGATGGGCAAAGCGGCGGCGGACTTTAAGGCGCTGGCACATTGTTCCTACCCTGTGGAAGATATCGGATGCCGTCTGGCGAGCGGATCGTTCTCGACCGGCGGTATGGTGATCGCGCCGTGCTCGATTCACACCATGTCGGCGATCGCCGCCGGGATCAGCTCAAACCTGGTGATTCGCGCCGCGGACGTGACCCTGAAAGAGCGGCGCAAGCTGGTGCTCATGGTGCGTGAATCGCCGCTGCATCTGGGCCATCTGCGCTCGATGACGGCGCTGGCGGAGATGGGGGCGATCCTCGCGCCGCCTGTGCCTGCTTTTTATCACCGGCCGGAAAGCGTGGCAGAGATCGTGGATCATAGCGTGGACCGTGTGCTGGACCTGATCGGTCTACCGTCGCCGGAAGCACGCCGCTGGGATGGAACACATGGAACCGGCCCAGGCCGGACAGGGAGCAAATGAGAGTCGGATTCCAGGGAGAATTGGGCGCGTTCAGCCAGCAGGCGATCCTGCAGCTTCTCGGCGCCAAAGCGCGTCCCGTGCCGCATGTGCGATTCGATCAAGTATTCGCCGCACTGAACAAAGGCTCAGTGGACGCCGCGGCGATCCCGATCGAGAACACGCTGCACGGGTCTATCTACGACAACTACGACTTACTGTTGAAGTACGACTTCGCCATCACGGCGGAAACGAACGTGCGCGTCGTACACAATCTGATTGCCCCGCCAGGGATGAGCTTCGCCCAGGTGCGAACGGTGTATTCCCATCCCGTAGCCATCAATCAATGCCTGGATTTTTTCGCGCGCCACAAGCGCATCGAGCGCGAATCGTTCTACGACACCGCTGGCAGCGTGAAGATGATTATGGAGCAGCGTCCAGCGGGCGGCGCGGCGATCGCCTCGGAGTTGGCTGCGAAAATTTACAAAGCTCGTATACTCAAGCGCGGCATCGAAGACGACCGCCAGAATTACACGCGCTTCTTTCTGCTGGAGTCCGCCGAATCGAAGCCCCGCCGCGCGGCAGGCAAGACGCCCTGGAAAACGTCGCTCGTATTTTCGACTCGAAACGTTCCGGGAGCGCTGTTCCGGGCACTGAGCGCGCTCGCCCTCCGGGACCTGAACCTGGTGAAAATCGAATCGCGACCGCTGCGAGGGAAGCCGTGGGAGTATCTGTTCTACCTGGACCTGCTGGGGCGGCATGACGATGAGGCCGTGAAAAATGCGCTGGCCCACTTGGGCGAAGTCGCGGATTTCCTGCGCGTGCTGGGGAGTTATCGAGCGGCGGGCTGATCCTATTTCTGTTCGCTACTGCCGGCGATGCTGGACGCCAGGTAGTTCGCCACTTTGGCTTCGTCGCGTGCGACTTCGTAATAGGCGGCTTTGAGCAACTGGTCCTTGCGGTTGAGCAGCGTCTCGCGGATGGTCTGCTGAACGGCGGGATCGCCTAAAACGCGCTGGCCGGCCGGCTCGCGCGTGATCACTTTCAGAATGCGATAGCCTTCGGCGGTGCGCTCCACCGGCGTCACCTCGCCCGGCTGCAGGGCCATGATGGCTTTTTTCAGCTCGACGTTGGCTTGCTCCAGCGCTGACTCGCGCACGAAGCCCAGATCGCCGCCGGCCTGGGCGGAATCGGGATCTTCGGAATAGTTCTGCGCAAGCATCGCGAAATCCTCGCCCTGCTTGACGCGCGCGTACAGGCTATCGATCTTCTTGCGCGCCTGCGCGTCATTCTGAGCCTTGTCGTTTCGCAGATTGCGGACATTGGGATTGGGGTTTGGCGTCACCAGGATCTGCGCCAGATGAATTTGAGGCTCGGGCAGATTGAAGTTGGCCTTGTTGTTGTTATAAAAATCGGCAATGTCTTTGTCGGAAATGCTGATGCGCGAGGTGGTTTCTTTGTTGAGCAGTTTTTGAACACTGAGATCGCGGCGGAGCTGCGCTTTCAGATCCTCCACGGTCATTTTGCGTTCGTTGAGCTGCTTCTGAAACTCCTCCTGCGTGTAGGGAGCTTTAAGCTCGGCGAATTTCGCGTCCACGTCCGAATCGGTTGCCATCAAACCCCTCTGCTCGGCGCGCTGCAGCATGATTTCGTTGTCGATCAGCGTGCGCAGGACCTCCAGGCGCTGGATGGCGACCTGGTCGTCGCTGGGGTGCTCGGATTGGCCGAATTGCGAATATTGGTATTGTTTGTCGAGCTCTGCGAACGTAATCGCGCGGCCGTTAACGGTGGCTGCCACCCCGGCCGGCGCGGAGCGGTTGCAGGCGGAAGACACCAGCAGAAAAAGGAGAGGAAGAAGGACGCGGCGCATGAGGCGGAAATCTCATTCTAACAGGGCGGGGGTACCGCTCCATTACTGTCGCGGCTCGGTAAGGCTGCTGTTGAGGCTCGGTAGGCGGTTTCCGACCCTGGGGGATATAATCGAAACATGCGGTATCTCGTAACGGTTGTTGCAGGACTTGCTGCCTTCGCCCTAGCGTCGCTGGCGGACGTTGTCACTATTGAGCAGATTATCTGTAAGATCAACGGCGATATCATCACCAACGTCGAGCTCGATCACGACCGCGCCGACCTCGAAAAGCAGCTGCGCGCCAACGGCTTCACCGGCCAGCGACTCGAAGACGCCCTCAAGGCGGAACTCCCCAACCTGCTGCGGAACAAGATCGACAACCTTCTGCTGACCCAGAAAGGCAAGGAGCTGGAGTTGAAGGTGGATGCCGACGTCAACAAGTACCTGGCCGACCTCCAGCGCCAGACCAATACCGCCGACCCGCAAAAATTTCAGGACCTGGTGCGCCAGGAAACCGGGAAGTCGTATGAAGACTTCAAGGCGGATCTGAAGAACAACTACTATGTACAGGGCGTCATCCGTGAAGAGGTGATGCGGAAGATCCAGTTCAAGACCGAAGAGATCCGCGCCTATTACGACGAGCACAAGGACGAGTTCCAGCGCCAGGAGCGCGTGTTCCTCCGGGAAATCGCGATTTCCACCCAAGGCAAGCAGGACAATCCCGCTGCCCTTGCGGCGGCTCAAAAGAAAGCCAAGGACCTGGTGGAGAGGGCTCGCAAGGGCGAACGCTTTGCGGAGCTGGCGCAGGCCAACTCGGATTCGCCAACCGCGAAAGACGGCGGCGCTCTGGACCCGTACAAGAAAGGCGACCTGGCGGCCAACATCGAAGCCTTGGTTTGGGACAAAGAGCGCGGAACCGTCACCGACCCCATCAACATCGGCAGCGGCTTACTGATTTTGAGAGTAGACGAGCACCACAAGGCCGGCCTGGCGGACTTCGAGGAAGTGGAGCCCGAGATTCAGAATCGGATTCTGGGTTCCCGGCAGCAGGCCGCTTTGCGCGCCTACCTTACCAAGCTGCGCGAACTCTCGTTTCTCGAAATCAAGCCTGGATACGAGGACACCGGTGCGGCTCCCGCCAAGGACACCGCCTGGAGCGATCCGGCGCAGCTCAAGCCGGAGACGGTCACTAAGGAACAAGTCCTGGATACTCCCTCAAGGAAACGAGTCCTGGGGGTGGTTCCGATTCCGGGCACAAAGCGGTCCGGAAGTTCCTCGTCGCGCTAGGGGTCAATGAAGTCGCCCTATCTTAGCGAGCTTCAACCCAACCAAACCGTTCACGGCACGTTCCTGGTTTCGTATAAGGACGTGCGCCAGAAGAAATCGGGCGAGCCCTATCTTTCGCTAACCCTCACGGACCGGACTGGCGACCTCGACGCGAAGATGTGGGACAACGCGGCAGATTCGCTCAACACCTTCGAGCGCGACGATTTCGTTCGCATCAAAGGCTTGTTCCAGATTTTCCAGAATCGCCCGCAGCTCACGCTGCATAAGATCCAGCCGGTGCCGGAATCGGAAATCGACCTGGCCGACTATCTCCCGGCCTCCAAGCGCGATCGCGACGAAATGTTCCGGGAGCTCCAAGGCTGGATCGCGGGCATGTCCGACCCGCATTTAAAAGGCCTGCTGCAATCGATGTTCGCCGATGAAGAGATCGCCCAGGCCTTCCGCACCGCGCCGGCAGCTAAGACGGTACATCACAACTGGATCGGCGGCCTGATCGAGCACGTGCTTTCGCTATGCAACCTGGCGAAGGCCAGCACGGCGAACTATCCGCACATCGATTTCGATCTGCTGCTTACGGGCGTGCTGCTGCATGATATCGGCAAGATCCGCGAGCTGCACTACGCGCGCAGCTTCGGCTACACCACCGAAGGCCAACTGCTGGGACACATCCAGATCGGGGTTCAGATGGTTCTGGATAAACTGCGGCTGATGCCTGAATTTCCGCCCCGCTTGCGAGAATTGGTGATCCACATGATCCTCTCGCATCATGGTGAGCTCGAGTTCGGTTCGCCGAAAATCCCGCTGTTTCCCGAGGCTCTGCTGCTGCATCTGCTCGATAACATGGATTCCAAGATGGAATGCATGCGGGCGCTGATCGATCGCGACCAGCAGATCCAGGGCGTGTGGACCGGCTACAATTCGGCGCTCGATCGGTCGGCGTTGAAGAAGCGCAAGTACCTGGATGCAGCGCCGGAGCCCGCGGTCGAAACACCGGCGGCGAAGGAAAGTCCGCAAGCGCCCGAGCCGGGATCGCTTTTTGCCGACAAGCTGCGCGGGGCACTTGGCAGCAACTCTTGAGACGTCCAGCGCGAACGCACAGCCTTCCTCCGCCGCTCGAGCTCACCTGCCTGCAGGCACTGTGGCGGCTCGGCGAGGGCACGGTTCACGACGTTCGCCGCGCCCTATCGAAGGAGCGGGTACTCGCGTACACGACCGTCATGACGCTGCTCGATCGTCTCGAGAAGCGAGGCTGCGTTACCCGTCGAAAGCCGGGCCGTTCGTACATGTACCGGCCCAAGTTGAGCCGCGACGCGCTGCGCCAACACGCATTGAAGCAGCTCCTGGACGGCTTTTTCGACGGGTCGGCTGACGCTTTGCTGCGGTATCTGCGCGAGCCTCGCGCTAAGATCTAGAAGTAAGACCCACCTGGCGTCCATGGCAAAATTCAAACCCGCGGGATCGAAGAAGAGAAAAGTCAACTCGAAGCGAGGCCTGCTTCCCTGTGGGTTGCTGGTTCTGTTCGGCTTCGCTCTGATTTTTTGGCTCTTCTACCTGGTGCTGCGGTCCGGAAGCTGAATGCGAATCGACAAAAGAAAACCTGGCCAGATGCGCCCCGTGAAGGTCACCACGGATTATCTGCTAACCGCCGAAGGGTCGGCACTCATTGAAGTCGGCAACACGCGCGTGCTGTGCGCGGCGTCGGTAGAAGAGACCGTTCCTCCGTTCCTGCGCGGATCGGGGAAAGGCTGGGTGACCGCCGAATATTCCATGCTGCCGCGCGCCACTGCGACACGAACGGCCCGCGAGGTCTCGAAAGGACGCGCATCGGGCCGCACCATGGAGATTCAGCGGCTGATCGGACGGTCGCTTCGATCGGTGATCGATCTGGACGCCCTGGGCGAGCGCAGCGTGATTCTTGACTGCGACGTGCTGCAGGCCGATGGAGGAACTCGCACGGCCGCCATCACCGGCGCGTACATCGCTCTCTCGGCTGCCTTGCGGCAACTGGTGAAATTTGGAGCGCTCAAGAAGTCGCCGATTCGCGATTTCGTAGCCGCCACCAGCGTGGGCATCGTCGGTGGCACGCCGATGCTCGATCTCTGCTATCAGGAAGACTCGCAGGCCGAGGTCGACATGAATGTGGTGATGACCGGGGCCGGCAAATTCGTCGAGGTGCAAGCCACGGCGGAAAAGACGCCGTTTGACGATGCGCAGATGGCTGACCTGCTGGCGCTGGCGCGGCAGGGGATCGACGAGCTGGTGGCGATCCAGAAGAGTTTCGAGGGTTCGTGACCGTTTACTGCGCGACGTCGAATCCAGGAAAGCTGAGAGAGTTTCAGCTCGCCGCGCCGGACTTCGATCTACGGCAGCTTCCCCGCCCCGTGCCGCCACCCGATGAGGACGGATCCACGTTTGAACACAACGCTGCGATCAAGGCGCTGTATTACGGGGGCTTCACGGACGGATATTTATTTGCCGACGACTCTGGGCTGGAGGTCGATGCGCTCGGGGGCGCGCCGGGAGTGCATTCGGCCCGTTATGCGGGTCCCGAGGCAACGGACGCCGACAACAACACGCTACTCCTGCAGCGGCTGGACGGGATCGCCGACCGGCGGGCGCGCTTCGTCTGCGTGATTGCCCTGGTGAACAATGGCAAGCTGGTCCGTACCTTTCGCGGCGCCGTCGAAGGCCACATCTTGGATGCGCCGCGCGGCACAGGCGGCTTCGGATACGACCCGCTGTTTTATTACGAACCGTTCGGCTGCACCTTCGGAGAGGCGCCCATCGCCGACAAGATGCGCGTCAGCCATCGCGCCCAGGCGCTTGAGGCGATGTTTACTTTCCTCCGAGGTAACGCTGCCAGCGCAGGAAACCAATCATCGTCTTCGCGTCAATGATCTTGCCGGATTTGATCATCTGATCGATTTCGCGCGCCGTATACCATTTGGGCTCGAGGCGCTCGTCCTCCATGGGTTTCGATTCTCCCTGGATCAAATCTCGTGCCGTATAGATGGTCATCTTCTCGGCCAGGAAACCGGGACTGGGATAAAACTCGGCCAGCTTCGCCCATTTTCTGGCCCGAAGACCCGCCTCTTCGACTAGTTCGCGCTTCGCGGCCTGGAGCGGGGTCTCGCCTTCGTCAATGCGACCGGCCGGCAGCTCCCACATGTACCGGCGTGCGGGCAGACGATACTGCTTTACCAGCAACACGCGGCGGCGGTCGTCGATCGGCATCATCACGGCCGACCCGCCGTGTTGGACGATGGCCCGTTTGATTTCGAATCCGTCCGGATCCAGCGCGCGATCCATGGTGACGCGGAAGATGGGTGTGCGAATAAGTTCTTTGGAAGAGATAAGTTTCATTTGGATTTGCTTGTGGACTTAAGTGTCCGCGCGAACTGGTCGACAGGCAGCGTGTTCAGAATATCGCCCCGCTCCAGCCACCCGCGCCGCGCCATGAGAACGCCGAAGGGCATGTTCGCAAGATGCTTGGGATGATGCGCGTCAGTCGAGATGACGAATTTCGCCCCCCGCGCTTTCGCCGCACGCACCAGCGATGCCGTCAGATCCAGGCGCTCGGGACTGGCATTGATTTCGAGATATACGTTACGTCGCGCCGCAACCGCCGCTACAGCGTCGAAGTCGAACGGGTAGGCATCACGATTCAGAAGAATGCGGCCGGTGGGATGCCCCAGCGCACGCAGGTGCGGGCATTCCAGTGCCCGCAGCAGCCGGTCGGTCATTTCCGCGGCTTCCAGGTTCATATAGCTATGCACACTGCCGATCACGAAATCGAGCTCACCTAGAGCATCGTTTTCCAGGTCCATGGTGCCGTCGCGGCGAATATCGCATTCCAGGCCTGAGAACACGCGAATCCCCAGCCCACTCTGATCCATCTCACGAACCTGGTGCGCGAATGCTACGGCCCGTTTCTCGTCCAGCCCGTTAGCCATCGCCAACGCTTTGGAATGGTCCGTAATCGCGATGTATTCGTATCCCCGTGCACGCGCGGCCTCGGCCATTTCTTCGAGCGTCGCGCGGCCATCGCTTTCGCGCGTGTGCATGTGCAGATCGCCGCGAATGTCGGGCAACGTGACCAGGTTTGGGAGTGTGCCTGCCTCGGCCGCCTCGATTTCACCTTGGTTTTCGCGCAACTCGGGCGGGATCCAGCGGAGACCGAGTGCCTCGTAGATCTGCTCTTCGGTCTCACGAGCCACGATTTCCTTGCTCTCCACGCGCGACAGGCTGTATTCGCTGAGCGTCAGGCCCATCCGCTGCGCCCGGCTGCGCAGGACGATGCTGTGCTCTTTGCTTCCGGTGAAATATTGCAGCGCGGCGCCGTAGCTCTCTTTGGGCAGCGCTCGCAGATCCACCTGTAACCCTTCGAGACCGAACCGGACGCTGGCTTTGTTCCCTCCTTTTCCCAACACCTCATGAACCTTCGGATGCGCTGTGAACGTGTCGATGGCCGCTTCGGCTCCCGGACCTGTTGCCAGAAGATCGAGGTCGCCTACGGTCTCCTTACCGCGGCGCAGGCTGCCCGCCGGCATCAC
>JAOAPR010000058.1 GCA_025463005.1 Bryobacterales bacterium
AATTCATGGTCGGTTTTGAGCTCCTGGCGGGTCCGCAGCGCGACATCACGCCTGAAAGTGCCGCGCTGCGGTTGCGCCAGGTGAACTTGCCCGACGGCTAGAACAGAATTCTCGCCGCGACCTGGAATTGCCGTCCTCCCAACCCGTCCAACGTCCTCACTGTATTGCCGAAGCCCGGAAACGTCCCGTTAGAGACGGGATTAGTGAGATTCGTCGTGTTGGTCAGATTGTACGCCTCGCCTCGTAATTCTATCTTCATGTTTTCACGAAATGAGAAATTGCGAAAGACGGCCGCGTTGTAGACGAAAAAGTCGGGCCCCCGGAAATCGTTGCGGCTTAGTGTTCCGAACGTGCCGGGGGTAGGCGTCGTAAACAGAGCGGGATTAAAGGTAGACGATCCGTTGACGAAAGTCCCGAGCCCGTTGAAATTGGCGGGCACGGACGTCGCCCCCAGACATGCACACGCCACGGGATCGACCGTTGTCGTGTACGGCGTGCCGGTGGCCCACCGGAGAATGCCGTTGAGCTCCCAATCGCCCAGTATCCGGCCCGCCCAGCCCGTTTTGAAGTAAGCGGAACGGGGCCCGAATGGCAGCCTCCAGAGGTGGCTTATGGAAAGGATGTGCGTGCGGTCCCAGTCTGCCGGACCACGGTTGTTCCGAATATTGAACGGATCGATCAGATCGATCCCATGGTCAATCGCTTTGCCGTAAGTGTAGGCGCCCGAGAACGCGAGACCTGCGGCAAACCTCTTGGTGAGGTTGACCTGGAGCGAATTGTAGCTGCTGGTGAGGCCTGTTCCGGTTTGGACGATGAGGGCAGTGCGGCCGGCTGGCAGGCCGGCGAGCCCAGTGCCAGGCAGGCCCACTTGGGCCGCCCTAAACGGCAATTGCCGACCGACGTTGCCGATATAGCCGATGTCCATAAGGAAACCGTTCCCAAGGTCGCCCTGGATCATGCCGCTGTAGGTTTGGAGATACGGTGTCTCTAAGCCGCGCGTTGAGCTCACGAAATACGGCAGATTCGGAGCGGTGGCGCCCGTAGCCGGGACTACCGGAACGGTGAATGTGGTGGTCCCGAGACCGCCCGCGATTCCATTCTGAGTGCCCAACGCTACCGGGTTGAAGTCGGTCAGGAAGAAGGGCACCGGGAAATAGTGGATGCCGTAGCCAGCGCGGAACACCATTCTGCTGATCGGCCGGAATGCCAGCCCGATCCGAGGAGCTACGTTGTCCACGTCAGTTCGATTGGAGCGCCTGGTCCCGCCGTTGAGGCCGAGGGGAGTTATCGTGTTGGTCGCGGGATCGAAAAGAACTGCTCCGCCGGCCTGTCCGGGTTCAAGAGGACGGAAGACGTCGTATCGGACGCCCAACTCGAGATACACGTGTTGGAAGAGATTGATCGTGTCAGTGATGTAAGCCCCATATTGCATCTGATGATACGAAGGATTGGTGGTGAAGCTGGATACGCCGGACTGCGTCGGAGTGCCTGTAAGGAAGCCCGCGAGCGCGTTCGCCTGCAGAATCGCGGGATTGAGGTTCGCCGCGGAAGCGGTGCTTCCCAAAGTGGCTCCGGGACCAAATATAAAGCTCCCCAGAGGGCCGAAGAAGGGGTTGCTGAATCCATTCGATTGGAGAGACCGTATTGCGATCCCGAATTTCAGGGACTGAATTCCCGTGTGGAAATTCCAGTTCGTCGCACCGTCGTAAACGTTGTCGATTTCCTTTCTGGGGATATTCGCCGGAAACCCAAGGGGCGTGAATCCTGAAATGTTGATTGTAGGAACACCGTTAGGAAAGGCTGACAAGATTCCCGCGGAGTTTGAATTCCACGGAGCAATTTGATTTCGGTACCGGTCATACCCTACGCGAATCTCGCCCAGTAGGTTCGTAGTGAAAACCTGGGTGAGGCCTGCGACCGCGTTCATCCCGCGGAACTCGGAATCCAGCGGACTGCCTACCACCCCGAGCAAGGATCCTTGGTTCACGCTGGCCTGAGTGAAACCGTAACGGAAGAAACCCGTCGACTTTTCGGAGAACCGGTGATCCAGCTTTCCGTCGATGCGGTGATCGTCGTCCAGCAACGGAACGGAGCCCACCAGATTGTTGGAGAAGCCGGCCACGTTTGCGGCGGGGACCAAAGCCAGAATCTGCTGCGACGATGAATTGAGCTGCGAAAGAGGAATAACGTTTCCAACGAAGGGCGTCCGGCCCGTGCCAGCCGGAGTCCCGCTTAAGGGATTAAAGATCACCGCGCCCGGTATCTGGCTGAAATTGCCCGAACTAAGGCCGACGGCTGGAACCGTTGCAACGGCCTCATCGCGGCCACGTTGAATGAAGCCTTCATAGGACAGGAACCAGAAAGCGCGGTCCGGAAGTACGGGCCCGCCGGCTGTTCCACCGAACTGGTTAATGTTGAACCGTGATGGGGACTGCGACGACTCGAGCGACCGGCCGGTACGCAAAAAGCTGTTGGTATTGAACTCGAAAAGGCTGCCATGAATTGCGTTGGTGCCAGGGCGCGTTAGCGTGCTCGACCAGCTCCCAGCGGCGATCCCGTACTCGGCGTTGTAGTTGCTGGTGCGAACCTCCAGCGCCTGAACCGCCTCATCCGGCTCTACGCGCAGAGGACGGCCGTAAAACGGCTCATTGTCGTAGGTGCCGTCCTGGTTGTACAGATTCGCAAAGGCCGGCTGGCCATTCACGTTGAAGGTAGGCAACCGCTGGGGATCGTTGATCCGGTCGGCTGCTGGAAAGGGCGGGGTAATGCCCGGCATCAACGTGACGAGCTCGAGATGCTGGCGATCGAGAAGCGGCAGCGACCGGATGGTCTGGCTGTCATAGCTTCTGGAGACTTCTGCCGAATTGGTCTCCAGCGTAGGAGCTCTGCCGTCGATTTCAAGGTTGCCCGGCGCCGTGGCGCTGGGGGTGAAAACAACCTGAACCTGGTTGGCGCCCGAGGGGGTGATTTCGAGCGAGTTTTCGCCCAACTGCAGACCCGACCGCAGGCGCACCATCACGCGATACGATCCCGGCGTGAGGTTTGAGAATGAAAACGCCCCGGTGCTGTCCGTCGTCGCAGTCTGGGACGCGCCAGTGGCGGTGTTCATCAGAGTAATGGTGGCTCCATCCATCCCTGCACCCGTGAGTCGACCGGAAAAGGTGCCGGGCGATGCTGTAGCCGATTGAGGTGGCTGGTTCTGCGCCAATGCGAAAGGCGCCGTCGCTAGACAAAGGCCTAGCGCCACCCCTTGAAACGTACTGCGAAACATAGTTATACCTCCTGAATTGACCCCAAAGATTAGAGCAACGATTTTGGAACAGCCCTAGCTGTTCGATTCGAGCAATTCGGCTCGCACGATAAACCGCTTCGGCGCTCTGCCGAGATAGTAAAACGGATAACAGGTCACCAGCGTGAGGACAGGGGTGCTGGTGGGCTGATAGAAGCTGTTGTCCGTCGGGCGTACCACTTCGAGCGCCACAATCCGATACTGAAATGTTCTACCCCGCCGGTTCAGGGTGATCAGCTCGCCCTTTTTCAAATCTTTCAAAATTCGGAAATGTGTATCGCGGTGCGCCGCAACGATGAAATTTCCGTTTGCTCCGGGCGTGCCCGTCCCTTCGATATGCGCCGGACCGAGCAAAAGATTCGCTCGCGATGCTCCGTCCAGCACGAAAAATTCGCGCCCGCGTGCGGGGAAGGAAAGCCGCGTAAACACTCCCGTCGCGTTCGCAGTTGAACCTGGCTCCGCGACTTCCTTCTCCCAGTTGGCCCTCGCATCGGTCTGGCCGATCCACGCGGCCAACCGAAGTGACGCGCCCGTCATGGCAATCACAACTCCGAGCGCGATCAGTACAAGGGCTGTTCTTCTCATCAAGGCCCCGTTAACGGACCCTTCGTCGATCCCGCCAATACAAGAACAGACCTGAGGTGGTAATCATCAGGCCGGCGAACGCTAGTTGCACCCATCCCAGCGCAGTCGCCGGAACTTCGGGTGCCGCCGGAGGCGGAGGCGGTGGTGCCGGTGTCTCGGCCGGGCGATTCTGAGCGATCACGACGACCTCTTCCGCAGGTGGCGGTGGCGGCGGGGGCGGAGTCTCGGCAACGGGCTCGGGCGGAGGCGGTGGCGGTGGCGGGGGTGCCGGTGTCTCGGCGGGGCGGGCTTCCGCGACTACTGCGGGCGGCGGGGCGGCCGGAGTAAATCGCGCCTCCAGAGTCACCTGAGCGGGGGCTTTGGTCGCAGGGACCGCTGATCCCGGAAACGCGTACCCATAAGTCTTTCCCTGGACCCAGATCCGGGAGAGTCGCGCGCCTCCACCTTCGTCTTCAAGGACGACCTTTGTTCCCGATGGAGGCGTATTCTCCATGATCGGAATTGCTGTGACGGTGGCATCCAGTTTGGTGCCGTTATCGGACGTAAATTCAAGCACGCGCGGGTTGCTGGCGCTGGTCACCTGGCGAATCGTATAATCGCCTGGCGGCAGTGTATACGAGCCTACTTGCACCGCGCGGTCAAAAGTAACCATAACCTCGTCTCCAACCGGCCCTTGCGCAAAGGCGGCCTGAGTCAATGCCGTCAAAAAGATGGCGAGTGTCATGGGAAGGAAAATTCTGTACCGCATGTATGGCTTCTCCTGTTGAACTCTGTCAGGGTGTCGAGCACCCAGCGAGAAAAACTTCATTCATCTGGTTTGACACAGTGATTCTACCGGTTGTTTCAAGAGTTTGGCGCTCTTTCCAACGTGATCAGGATTCCGTAAACGAAAACAGAAAAATACCAATCTTCATATCGGAGTAGTGCCGCAAGACATGCCAGCCACGCCCACGCACGTCTTAAGCAATGCAGAGATTGCGGATCGGCTGATGAGCCTTGCTCAGCTCCTTTCAGCCGGCAAAGAGAACTTCTACAAGGTCAAGGCCTATCAGCGCGCCGCTGCAAAAATCAGGGCATTAGCGGATAGCCTGGATGAGCTTGTTCGAGAGGATGCGGATCTTACTCAATACGCGGGAATTGGCGCCGCCATCAGCAGCGCCATACGGGAGATCGTCCTCACCGGCACCCTGAACAAGCTCGAAAAGCTGCGCGCTCAGGCGGCCCCGGAACTGGCGGCCTTGGCCGAGCATCCCCGTCTCGATCCGAAACGGATCCTCCGTATTTATAAGAAACTCAACATCGGTTCAGTAGAGGAGCTCCAACAAAAGCTCGATAGTGGCGAGATTGCACAAAGGCTCGGCCACAGGATGGATCAGCACGTCCGCCAGGGCCTCACCGCTAGCGATCAGATGCTTCTCTACAAAGCTCAAGCGCTCTGCAATGCCGTAGAGGAATTCCTGCTGGTCAAATGCCGGGTCGACCGCGCGGCGGTCGCGGGTGACGTTCGACGCAGAGTAGAGATTATTGACGAGTTATCCTTCGTCATTGAAACCAGAGATCTTGCGGCGGTCGTCTCGAAGCTCGAACAGTATGGGGGCAGGACTGCTCTTCTCCATTTAGAGAAGGATCAAGCTGTATTTGCGCTCGCCTCCGGCATACGATTGAGGATACAAGCGGCCCCCGCGAAGAAATGGGGAATCGCCCTCATCAGGGCCACTGGCTCGCCGAAGCACCTGCAAATGCTCGAAAAACTGGCGGGAAAACTTGAGGCTCTGGAAGCGTCTGATGAAAACTGTCCAAGCGAAACCGAGCTCTATCGCAAATTCGGGCTGGATTTCATCGAGCCCGAGCTTCGGGAAGGAAGAGACGAGATAGAACTCGCGCTGGAAGGGAAATTGCCTGCGCTGGTATCGCTAAACGACGTTCGTGGCGAGCTCCACGCCCATTCAACTTCCAGTGACGGCTCCAATTCCATCGAGGAAATGGCGGCTGCTGCGCGGAGCAAAGGGTACGAGTACATCGGCATCACGGATCATTCGCAGAGTCTCAAAATCGCGCGCGGCGTCCCGGTCGAGGATCTTTGGAAGCAGATTCGTTTTATCGACAAGCTCAACAACAAGCTGAGCGGAGGGATTCGCGTACTGAAGTCAGCCGAAGTCGATATTCTCGCGGATGGGTCGCTTGATTATCCGGACGACCTGCTGAAGGAACTCGACTATACCGTCTGTTCCATTCATTCACGATTCGGCTTGGGCAAGGCCGAGCAGACAGCCAGAATTCTACGCGCCATGGACAATCGCTATTTCACGATTCTCGGCCATGCGACGGGACGGCTGCTGCTCAAACGCCCCGGCTACGAAATTGACATCGATCGCGTGATCACGCATGCCAAACAGAGCGGATGTTTCTTCGAGATTAATTCGAGTCCCGACCGCCTGGATCTCTCCGCCGAAAACGCCCGGCTCACCCGCACCGCCGGCGTCAAGATTGCTGTGTCAACGGATGCACACAGCACGCGCGAATTCGATCTCATCCGTTACGGAATAGACCAAGCGCGTCGCGCTGGCTTGGAAAAAGGAGCGGTTCTCAACTGCCTTGGCTTGAATGAACTGGCTCGGCTGTTCAAACGATGACGATTACTTCTTGGTCTTGGCGCTCTTGCTCTTCGCCGGTATGTTCTCTTCCGCCCAGTTCAGGATGACGTCCGCAACTTCAAGGTTGTTAGTGCCCAGCATCATCATATGGGTTGTGCCCTTGAAGACCGGGTTCCCGATTTCGTCCAGCTTGATGTACTCCGCCTTGGCCGTTCCATGCCCGGCCGCGCGACGCGCGTTGATCGCGTCCACAGTGGTTTGGCATACCTCGCTGGTCGCCGTGTAGTCTCCCTTCAGGGCGAGATAAGGAATATTGTCGAAATCCTCCGCCTTGAGCCCGCTGTTCGGAAGCGAGCAGGATCCCTCGATAGTGATTAGACCCTTCAGCAGATCCAGATGGCCCCGCTCCTTCAAAATGCGGGCCATGTGATGCCCCATGATTCCGGACTGTGAGTGCGTAGCGACGACCGCGCCGCCGAGTTTCTCGACCAACAGCGCCAGGTCTTGCGGCGTCCATGTATTGGCCGGGGCGATTTCTTTCGGCTCACAGGTGGCGCAAATAGAACCCGGCAGAGTGGCCTCCGCGTTGGGAACCAACTGCTTGTAGTACTCCAGAGCAAAATCATCGCTGGGTCCCATGGGCGCAGGCCCAATCGCTCCCGCGCGCGAGACTATCTTCGCGTCGACGGCCCCGAGCGGGTACGCGGGAAAATAATCGTTGCCATGGATAGCGGCGTCGGTCGGCGGGTCGCCTGGATCGCCGTGACGTATCAGGGTGCCGGTAAGGATAGTCGAGCCCGCCGGGACCAGGTGGCCGAACCATTGGGTCCAGGCGCCGTTGTCTGTGATCCTGCCGAACGCAGGGATCATGGGCAGTCCTTTCGACACGTCGCCGCTTCGGATCAAGGCCGCAGCCTCATGAAGGACGGACTCGTCGAACCCGGAGCGGCCGCGTCCTGCCTGGTCGACCAGATACGTGGAGATGCCCTTGCGAACGAAATAGGGATACCAGCCTTCCCGGCCGTCCGGTGTCGACTCCAGGCACGCCGCAGTATGAGTCGATCCATGCACCATGATGACCGGCGGCGTGTTGCGCTTCTTGGTTTGGGGGATTTGGAACTGGACGTACATCTGGCCGATCGTGATCTGGTTGGGAGCCGGCTGCTGATTGGCCCCGGGGACGGTGGCGTAGTTGGTGACCTTCGGCACGCCTCCGATGAAGAAACTGCCTTGATCTTCGATCACCAGTGGTTTGGTGAGAAACTTCTTCATCTTTGGTGCGTCTTCAGCGGCAGCGGCGATCGCCGCCAGCGCGATCAGAAGGATTGCGGATTTCATGGGACTCTCCTCTTTGCTAGAAAACGTGCGGGTCCTACGTCAGATTCATCGCGCTGAACATCGCCAGGCGCTGATCGCGAAGTGGATCATTCTCCACTGTGCTCTGGTTGTTGAAGACCATAGTGGGCCGATCCTTCGGATTGAACGCCGGCCACTGCGGCAACTTGGGTGTATTCGGATTGCCGGTCCGCGCGAACGCAATCCACGCGCTGCTCACCTTATCGGCGAGTGCCGGCGCCTCCGGGCTGCCCGAGGTCATGCGGTTGGTCTTAATATTGTCGAACGCGAAGGGAATCTCGATCGTATGCGGCGACTTAAGGCGGCCGCCGTCAATGGGCGTCTCCCAGCGGAAGTAATACAAGTACACGGGACCCTTTTGGAGCGCTGCCCTTCGCTCGGCAATCTTCATCACCGGCGCGCCATAGCGGTTATCGCTGGCGATCAGAAAATATAGATCCGATGGCGTGGCGCCGGGATTGGCCGTGCGATACACGTCAATCACGTGGTTAGCGTGGTCGCCCAACAGCCCTTTTATGCGCCCCCGCAAACCCTCTTCGTTCAGCGAAAACGCCGCGGCGTTGGCGCTCGTAGTCAGCTCTGTTCGCGTCGATCCAAGCATTAGCGGTACGCTTGCGGACACATCTGATGCCGTTGGTGCAAAAGGATGCCTGGGTAACGCCTTCCCGTCCACCGTAGGTGAGAAGCCCATCGTCATCTGATCGACGTTCATGCTGCGTGTCACCGCGAAGTACGCTGACATGATCTTCTCGACCGGAAGGTTCTGCAGCTCGCGCACCTGCGATTTGCCGAGCCCCAGTTTTGTGAGCAGTTCACTGGCGACCCGCGTGGCCTGGTTCTGCTCCACCAGCGAGATCGTCGGACCGCTTTCGATGATGGCGCGATGAAACAATCCCTTCGCGGACGGCATGGCGAGCAGCGCACCAACCTTGCGGCCGCCTCCCGACTGGCCGAAGATCGTTACCGTATTCGGATCGCCTCCGAATTGCGCAATATTCTGCCGTACCCAGTTCAACGCGTGCACAATATCGAGCATCCCAACGTCGCCGGATTGCGCGAAATCAGGTCCGCCGAACTCTGCGAGATACGTAAACCCGAGCACGTTGATCCGGTGATTGATGGTCACCACCACTACATCGCCGCGGCGGGCGAGATTGGTCCCATCGGTGCCGGGCGAGGATCCCGAACCGGTGGCAAAGCCGCCGCCGTGGCACCAGAACATAACGGGACGCTTTCTGCCGTCGTTAACTGCAGGTGTCCAGACATTAAGTACCAGGCAGTCTTCGCTCTCGTTAGTGAGGCCCGCTCCCGCAACGGCGATGTCTGATGTGGAACGTCGAACGCCAGGCTCGCTCTGCGGGGCGCTTGGGCCGAATACCAGGGCATCGCGCACTCCGGTCCATTTGGCGGGATCGACTGGCGGCATGAAGCGATTTTTCCCCGTGGTGTTCGCGCCATAAGGGATGCCTTTAAACGTTTTGATTCCGTCGGCGTCCATGCCTCGAACCTTGCCGAATGCAGTGTCCGCCACAACGAACTTGTCATCGGCGGCCTCAGCCCTGCTTAAAATCGCGGCCGATGATGCGAGCAAAGAAGCGTGTTTGAGAAAGGCGCGGCGAGAATGCTCTGTAACCATGTGAGGAACTCTAACAATGTCGATATCCGCACGCAACCCCCTTGACATGCGCACCACTAAGCAATAGCCTCGTCGAAGACTATGAAACTCAGGGGCGTTGGCCCTCTGGCAGTAATGGGGGTCTGGCTTTCGGTTCCAGCCGCGGCGCTAACGGTCTGCGCGGACCCGGACTACCTGCCCTACTCGAATCGAGCCGGCGAGGGGTTCGAGAACAAAATCGCCAGCGCGGTCGCGAAAGCGCTGGGTGAACCACTGGAATACACCTGGGCGAGCCACCGTGGTCACGGCGGGTTTTCTCAATTCCTGTCCTCCACGCTCGATGCCAAAAAGTGCGATGTGGTGATGAGCATTCCCTATGGAAGCCGGGAAGAGCTGACTACGCGGCCCTACTATATCTCGTCTTATGTTTTTGTTTTCCCCAAGAGCAAAAAGTACGACATCACCAGCATGGATTCGCCGGCGCTTAAACCACTGAAGGTCGGTTTCGAGCGAGATACGCCTGCCGAAGACGCCTTGAAGATGCGAAGCTTCATTCCAGGCACGCCCCCGGGCAAGGTCGTCGCATTCGACGTGTCAGACGAGGGCGGGGAATCGCCTGCGGTCATGCTCACCGCGCTGAAAGAAGGCAAAATCGACGTCCTAATCACCTGGCAACCGGCGATCGGGGCGTTCTTGCGAACCTATCCTGACCTGGAGGTTGTGCCAGTTCCGAATACAAGGTCGCGTGGAGCCCCGGAGCAGTACTCGTTCCCCATGTCGATGGGGGTCCGCGAGGGCAACGACGCGTTGAAGAAACGACTCGACGACGTGATCGAAAAGCACCAGGCCGAATTGACGTCGATTTTGACCGAGAACGGCGTGCTGGTAAACAAATGAGAGTACTCATTATGTGCGCAACAGCGCTCGGGGTTGCTGCTCTGGGACAGGATGGCCAGAAGCTGATCCAGGCAAGCGACTGCTCCTCTTGTCATGCCCAGGATCGCCAGGTGGTGGGACCAGCCTACAGCGAAATCGCTAAGCGCTACGCCGGTCAGGCCGACGCTGCAAATAAGCTTGCCGCGAAGATCCGGGACGGCGGCGGCGGGATGACGCCCC
>JAOAPR010000093.1 GCA_025463005.1 Bryobacterales bacterium
AGACCGGCACGGGCAAGGAACTGGTCGCCCGCGCCATTCACAGGCGTTCCCGACGCTCCTCACGCGCATTTGTGAGTGTGAACTGCGCAGCAATCCCGCGCGACTTGATCGCGTCAGAATTGTTCGGGCATGAAAAAGGCGCCTTTACGGGGGCAATCCAGCGGCGTTTAGGGCGGTTTGAGCTGGCCGAAGGAGGCACCATCTTCCTGGACGAGATCGGAGAGCTTCCTGCCGAAACCCAGGTCGCTCTGCTGCGTGTTTTGCAGGAGCACGAATTCGAGCGTCTGGGCGGAACTGGACCGGTCCGAACCAATGTTCGGGTGATTGCTGCTACTAACCGCGATTTGGAGGCTGCCACCGCTGCGGACATGTTCCGGAGCGACCTGTTTTACCGGCTCAACGTTTTTCCTATCGAGATTCCTCCTTTGCGGGAACGAAGAGAAGACATTCCCCTGCTGGTCGAGTACTTCATCGATCGTTACGCGAGGAAGGCAGGAAAGACCTTTCAAGCGGTCAACAAAAGGAGCCTCGATCTGCTTCAGTCGTACCCCTGGCTGGGTAATCTTCGCGAATTGCAGAACGTGATTGAGCGATCTGTCATTGTATGTGAAACAGCGACTTTCTCCGTGGATGAAAGTTGGCTTTCACGACAACCTCCTGTGACTGAGCTGAATAGCGGGGCTGAACTATTTAAGAAACCCCCTTCGCAGGAGAAAACAATGATTGAGGCTGCATTAAGCGAAAGCCGAGGACGGGTGTTCGGACCTTCCGGCGCTGCCGCCAAACTTGGTATGCCACGATCCACCGTGGAGTCGAAGATCAGATCACTGAAGATCAACAAGAATCGCTTCAAGAACAGCGATCCCTCACAGAACCGCTAGCCCAAGGCTCACTTGTTGGCCCACGAGCACAAATCGCGATAACTCGGCTGAATATTGACCTTAGTACGTCTTAAGGGCGACACGAGAGCGTCGTTGCCGGACTGTCGCGGTCCGGCCGTACTCAGTTGTTTTGTGGAGTTCGCCTAAGGCACAATTCACTAGAATATGACTGCGACCTGCAGCGGGAATCGGCTGAGAAAAGCCGAAGAACAAGGATATGTTGTGGCATACTTTCCGTTTCGCGCCGTCAGCAGCGCTGGCTGTGCTGGTCTGCCTGGCCACGATTTTCTGGTGTTTCTGGTTGTTACGAAGATCCGTTTACGATACGCTCGATCGGTTTCTCCTGGGATTCATCGGTTTACTGGCGATCTATCAGGGACTGCGTCTGTTGAAAGAGATCGGCCTGGTGACGCTTTTCTCAAGCCGGACGCTAAACAACGTCGTGGAGCTGACAGTGGCGCTGCTTTATCTGCTGGCGGCCTTGATCATGCGGTTATCGAGCCACCAGCGGCGATATGCGGACTTTCAAATCCGGTCCGCAAGGGCCGAACCGCGTCATTCGATCCAACTCTCTGCCCGGACGAACACCCCTGCGCGGACGGCAGCGGTCGGGGATAGTAATTCCGTCGGGATCGAGCGGCAACTGCTTTATATAGCGGAACTGGTACCGGTTCTGACGGATTCGGCCTTCAAGTTGTACATCTATCTCAGCACGCGAATCGATCCGGCCACGGGTCTTGCCCTGATCGATGAGGAAGCGCTGGGCGCACTGAGAAGGAATCGGGCGGAGATTTCGCTTTTTCTCAAGGAATTGGAAAAACAAGGTTTGTGCCTGTTGAGGGATGAAGGAGTAACGCCGCCGATCACGGTCCAGGTGTTTTCGCCCTGGCCGGGCGGTGGGCCGACGGGATCGGAAACGAGCACTGAGTCGCTTATCGCCCTCGACGGTGAACTACGCGCGAGCTTGCAGGTCGAACGAAAAGCACGAGCTATGTCGGCAGACTAGTGTTAACGGCGAATATAGGGCGCCCGCGCATGCTATTCTGAAGCCGGTCGCGAGAGGTCATGCGATTCTGGACTGCCTTCGCCGTTGCTTTACTGGGGTTGGGCGCCTGGAGCGCGCTCCGAGCGCAGAAGCCCTACAAAGAGTGGCCAGCGATCGAATACGAGGACTTCGCTCTTCCGCCCGACGGTAACACGCCCCACGAGTGGACTCGCGCGCGGCTGCGTTATCCGGATATCACCGGTTATCCCCACAACGCATTTGGCGGATTCGGGCGATTTGGCGGAGGCTTTGCCGGCTACTGGACCATGGATTATCCTCGCTCCGATCGGCACCTGCTAGAAGGGGTTCGCCGGTTGACGCGCATCGATGCGCGTTCGTTGGAGCAGGTGACCGAGCTCGACCACACCGACGATATCTACAACTGGCCGATGCTGTATGGCGTCGAGGTTGGGCACTGGGATCTGCCGCAGGACCAAGCGGACCAGCTCCGCGACTTTCTCATGCGCGGCGGCTTTCTGATGGTCGATGACTTTCATGCAAACCGGGAATGGGCGACCTTCATCGAAAGCCTAGAAAGAGTCTTACCAAATCGTCCGGTGGTGGATATTCCGAACGGCGACGCGATTTTTCATACGATCTATGATTTGGACGATCGGGTCCAGATCCCCGGGGAGCAGTACCTGCATAGCGGGAAAACGTATGAAAAGGACGAGAGTGGGAAGCCCGAACACTGGCGCGCAGTGTACGACGACAAGGGGCGCATTATCGTCGCGATCTGTCACAACATGGATTTGGGCGATGCCTGGGAGTGGTCCGACGATCCGCGGTACTCGGAAAAGTGGGCGGGGCTGGCCTACCGGATTGCGATGAACTATTTCGTGTACGATCTAACGCACTAGCGGCTTGTCGCCTAGAACTCGTACCGAAACCCCAGACGGACCATGCGCGGCGGCTGAATCGAAACGGGCAATCGCAGGTTAAAGGAAGGGCCGCTGCGATCGTCTTCCTGGAGTCTTTGCGCGGCATTCGTCACGTTGAGAACCTCGGCGGATAGCGCAAGTCTGCCGACGGCAAGGCGGAACTGCCGGATAAGGCGGAGATTCCAATTGATCACATATTCAGCGCGGTTACCGCCTTCCGGACTGCCGCGCACCGTAGTGGCGACGACGAAGGGACCCTGTGGAAGGCCGGCGACGAGTAACTGTCGGGCAAACACGAGTCCGTCCATGTAGTCGGCCACACTCGCCAGTTCGATGCCGCCCCAGGCCGAAGGGAGCCGGTAAGTGGCCTGAATTTTCGCCACGTAGGCGCGGTCAACAAAGCTTCGGCCGGCGGCATGGATAGCGGTATTGGGATCGAGAAACAGAGCGCCGATAACGCCCGGATCATTTTCGTAGACCGGATCGCCAGGGTTGGTGGGTCCGTATGACTTTTCGGCCAGGAAGGACGCGCGAAGCGTCAATCGCCGCCACTCCGTGGCCGCCTCGGCCAATACACCGGTGTTGAGCATCCGCAGCCCGGCCGGATTTGTCAGCAGGTAGCGGTCCTGGCCCAGTGTGGCGGGATTCTGCGCATATACAGTAAGCTGCTGGTCGTCAAACGTGCCTGGAATCCCGTCAGGCCCTGGATCGAGGATGGAGACGGGCGTGAACGCCTGGGCCGGCACGCCGGTATTGATGGCGGCGATACGATTCTTGTCGTCGCGGCGAAACAGGTGAACACTCACGATACTTGTTCGCGTGAGAGGAAACTCCGCGCCGATGTCGAATTCGTCCGAATAGGGCCGGTGGAGATCTGGCGAGATGGACGAGTAAGGTCCGCCGAAGCGGAACAGCAGACTGCCTTGTCCGCCAGCGATCGATTGATATGCGCTGCCGCCCAGGCTGTTCGGATTTCCGAAGTCGAGATACCTTCCCGCGAGCGGCGTGTACAAGCGAAAGTACGTGCCTCGGAGAACCAAGCCGTGCGAATGCGGAAGTTGCCACGCAAAACCGGCACGCGGCGACAGGTTGTTCCAGACGATCAGATCAGGTTGAGCCGGGAGTGATCCGCGCGCGAAATCGGCGAAAACACCGAGGTCCAGCGACAGGGAAGGCGTCAAGCTCACATGGTCCGCGACATAGGCGGAGAAGGATCTCACCAGCTCGCGGGAATAGAGCGGCGTGTTGAACTGCATCACCAACGCAGGGGCCCCGTCGGCACTAATCAGGTTCATGCCGGAAGGAGTCGCGAATCGGTTGCGCGGCTCAGACCTTTTCCATCCTCCACCGGCAACGATCTGATGTCGAGTCCCCAGGGCACGCAGCGCAGCGGGCTGCCAGGCCGCTTCGATTCCGTGGCGCGTTCGAACGGCAAGATTCCCGAGCGGCGGCGCTCCTGAAACCACGCCGGAGAAAAGTTCTATGCGGCTCTGCCCGTTTGTGACGGTGTTGGTGTCAAGATGCGCCACGGAATATCCGTAGCGCACCTCGATAAGGCCCAGATGGGAGGATTCGGGCAAAAGATGCGTCCACCCCACCTGAAAAAAATCTAAATGGTCAACCTCCGGTTCGCCCGGAAATCCGCCCGGCAGAGCGAAGAACGGCGCCATGCGGTTACCGGTTAATGCTTCAAGCCCCGCGGGCACGCCGCCATCGGAGAGATCGATCCGTGAGCCGCTAAACAACGCATCGAATCGATCGCGATCAGTGGCCCGGACACGTCCGCGAGCGTTTCCAAACAACAACCGGCTGCGCTGATCGGTTCCGGGGGCGGCGAGCGGTTCAGTTTGCGCGACCCATTGACCGGTTCCAGAGGCAAAAAAGTCGGCCCACCTGGTGAGCGGTCCGCCGACCTCCAGCCGGTCTCGTGTGAACCAGCGAAATTGGTCGGCCTGCTGTACCAATCCGCGGCTGGCCGGCGCCGGTAGGTTCGTTGAGGAGAGCGCACGACCGGTGTTCGCCGTTGAAAGCGCGCCATGCCAGGATGCTCCCGGCTCGCCCAGAAAGAGGCCGACCTCGGTGGCGTCACTCGACGAAGCGGTCTGCGCAAATGCGCTGCGAACGACGATCTCCTCGAGCGCTTGGACGTCGGGAAAGATGGCCGGCAGTCCGGGCTGATAGGAGTCGGTCGCATCCATGCCCAGGAGCTTGTACTGCGTAGCGGTCCAGGAGATTGCCCGCTGTGACTCAATCGCCAGCCGGTTGTCGCCAAGGCCGGTTAGATCAAGTGGCTCGGTTACACTGGATGGCTCGCGGCTCACCAGTAGCCCGGGCAAGCTGAACGCCTCCGGGTATAGACTGCCTCGCGTGGCATCGGCCCAAATACCTGGCGTACGGGCCGCGGGTTGCACGACGCGCATTGACCCCGATGCGTCGACAATGAGATCGATGTGTCCGGTTTGCAAGGGAGCGACGAAGACAGCGGCGCCGGAAGGCTGGGTCGCCTGCGGCATGTCGGGGGAGAACCGGTATTGACCGTAGGGCAGCGTGATGGAGAACCCGCCGTTCGAGTTGGAGTGAATGACGGTGCGAAAACCAGTTCCGCCTGTGATGAGAATCGGCGATCCGGCCAGCGGACGGCCATCTGGCGTGCGGAGAGTTCCCTCGATGACGCCAGTGGTCAATTGTGCCAACAGGGCTCCCGGCACGAGAGCCAGGATCACCACAAGCAGCACTAGCAGGCAAACGTTCGGGAGACTAACGTAACGGCGGGAGGATGATGAAGCGGCCGATTGAATGCCCAAGCGCACCACCCATCAAGAACTACGCGCTCTTCCCAAGGATAGCTGAGGTGAGTACAAGGCTGAAGCAGGAGCGGGGGCCTCGCCCTCACTTCTTTAGCCCGGTCTCCCAGTGAGTGATCACAGTAAGGGGCGGTAACTGCGCTGACTCGCCGGTGACGGGCACCGACACGAGAAAGCGCTTTCCATCCGGGGCGGGGGCATAGGCGTTGCCTGTTTCAAATAACGGCTCGGGTGTGGAGGAAACGAAGGTGGGATCTGTCTTGACCGGTGCCGCCATCAGTTTTTGATCCGGGCCTATGTAAAAGATCTCGGAACCCGTCCATCGCGGAGTCTGGCCGCCCAATTTTGAAACCTGCCACTTGGAACCATTGGGCGGCATCGGCTGTACGTATACCTGCGGAAGGCCGGATTCGTCGGATTGATAGACGACGAATTTTCCGTCCGGTGAAAAATGGGCATCGATCTCGGCGGACGGTCCCTGGATGAACGGCACTGGTTTGCCGTCCCCTCCCACCGGAAACAACCACACGTCGGGTGTGGGGGCGTCGTTGCGGAAGGCGATCCATTTACCGTCGCGCGACCAGTCATAGGGAAGCTGGTTCACTCCACTTAACGACCGCTCCGGCAACATAACCTCGTCTTTGCCGGCGCCATTCGATGGTTTCAGCAATAGCGCGGAGCTGTAGCCGGATTGATTACTGTGCATGTAGATCAGGCGGCTGCTATCCGGAGACCACACCGGATTCGCGTTTCTTGCGGTCGCAAACGTAAAGCGGGTTGGAGTCCCTCCCGATAAGGACTGAAGCCAGATGGTGGACTCCTCGTTATTTCCGACGACGAAGGCCAACGTGCGTCCATCCGGGGAGAGGTCGAGGGAACTACCGATGATGGCGGTATCCAGGGAAGCCTCGGTAACGACCGAAAGCTTTTTGCCCTGGCGATCCACCCAGGCTACCTGCTGATTCCCCACCTCGCCTGAACTGATGACCAGCGTTCCATCGCTCGCCACGGAGAAGGCTCCGAACCCGGTGTTGGTAAAAGGGGCCATGCCGACTCGTTCCGCTACTGGAAAGGCATCTCCCACAGGCTCCAGCCGGTCCGCATCGAACGGCAGTGCCATGAGCGTGCCGGATTGGCGGAACAGCAGATGCCCCGAACCGGCCGCTGGTCGTCCCGGGGCAAAAATTGCATTGGTATAACCCGGCAGCACGCGCACCGCGGTCCCGTCCAAGGCGCCCGCGTAGATTCCACTCTCTTCCAGCTTGTCCGATTGCGCCAAGTACAGAAAATGCCGCTCATCCGGAAGGAATTCCGGGAAACGATACCCTTGCGCCGCATTGGTGTGCCCCGGCAGCTTGTTTAAAGCCACGGGCGCTCCGCCGGCGGCCGTAACGCGGTAGAGCGGAGTGTTGGGCCCTGCCGAGAAAACGATGACGCCTTCGCGGCTCCATGTGCCACCGCGGCCTGCCGCAGCGTCGCAAAGGGTTTGGACCAGGCCCCCGGTGCGGGGAATCCTCTTCAACTTGCCTTGCGAAAAAAAGCCGATGTTCTCGCTGTCGGGCGACCAGAACGGATACGATGCGCCATCGGTTCCCTCCAGTGGCTTGGATTCAAGCGAATCCAGCGGATGCATCCAGAGCTTTGATCCGGCCA
This sequence comes from Bryobacterales bacterium, assembly GCA_025463005.1. GTDB lineage: Bacteria > Acidobacteriota > Terriglobia > Bryobacterales > Bryobacteraceae > Palsa-187. The sequence goes on from JAOAPR010000093.1 coordinate 7,265, forward strand.
TGAAGACCAGGTATCGGCCGTCGGGCGATATTCGAAAAGCTCCAATCGCCGACTTGCCCGGCGCCGGAATTTGGAAACGCAGGCTGCTTTCCACCGGGGCGTGCTCGCGAAAATGTATGAACGAGAGGGTTCCGGCTGCCACAGCCAGCGCCCCAGCCGAGGCCCACGCTGATACCAAAGCCAGGCGCGAGCGCGCGGCCACCGGCCTGCCCTGGACGGAACTTTGCGGGACGGTGCTTTGCGAAACGGGGCCGTGCCGTTCAGGATGCTCCAGAATGATGCGTGCTTCGCCCATATGCTGCAGGCGCTGCTGCGGATCTTTTTGCAGACACCGTTCGATGAGATAACGAATTCCCGGAGGGGTCGATGCGGGCAGATGTGCAAGCGGCGGTTCGTCCTTGATGATGGACGCCATGACGTCGCCCACTGTCTCGCCGGAGTAGAGAGGCTTGCCTGTCAACATCTCACTCAGGACCACGCCAAAGGCCCAAATATCGGCCCGGTGGTCCGCGGATTTACCTTTGGCCTGCTCAGGACTCATGTAGCCGGCGGTGCCCATAATCACCCCGGCCGCGGTCATGCCCAGGGTCATGGTCGGCGAGTTGTTGGGATCTGACGAGCGCTCGGGTTCACTGGAGAGCGCTTTTGCCAATCCGAAGTCCAGCACCTTCACCCGGGCGTCCGGCGTGATCTTCACGTTGGCGGGCTTGAGATCGCGATGCACCACCCCGCGGCCGTGCGCGTATTCAAAAGCCTGGGCGATCTGGAGCGCGAGGGGCGCCGCTTCGTCGGGAGGAATTGCGCCTTGTTGGATGCGGTCGGCCAGGGTGGGACCCTCCACCAGCTCCATCACCAGCGCGCGGTTTCCGCCAGCGTCCTCCAGTCCGAACAGCATCGCGATGTTGGAATGGTTCAGTGCGGCCAGAATCTGCGCTTCGCGAGTGAAGCGGGCGAGCCTTTCCGGATCGCGTTCGAGCGCGGCGGGTAGAACCTTCACAGCCACATCGCGATTCAGCCGCGCGTCGCGTGCGCGATACACCTCACCCATGCCACCGCGTCCGAGCGTACCGGTCACTTCATAGGGCCCGATGCGATCATTCGGCGCGAGTGACATAGGTGTATTGTAGGATGCTTTACGGTGAATGGTTACTGGGCCTCCCCCGCGAGAGCAATCGGCTAAACTTAGCTAAACGCTGCTATGCCGCTTTCTCCGGGCGACCAACTCGGGCCATACGTGATTCTCGCGCCTATCGGCGCGGGCGGGATGGGCGAAGTTTACAAGGCTCGCGACACCCGTCTCGATCGGATCATCGCCATTAAGCTGTCCAAGACGGAGTTCAGTGAACGATTTGAACGTGAGACCCGCGCGATCGCCGCGCTGAATCATCCGAACATCTGCCAACTTTACGACCAGGGCAATCTGCCAGAGGGCCGCGGCTACCTGGTCATGGAGTACATCGACGGGTCGCCCATTGCTGGGGTCGATTCGCCGCGCAAATTGTTGGACCTGGCGGTGCAGATCGCTGACGGGCTGGCGGCGGCGCATGCGGCTGGCTTCACGCACCGCGATCTGAAGCCGGATAACATCCTTGTGACGGGACCGCAGACCCACAGTCCGGGCCGGGTCAAGATTCTGGATTTCGGACTGGCCAAACGCACCAGCGCCATCGCCGAATCCGACGCTACGCAAACCGTGGTTGCCGCCACCAATCCGGGGACGGTGCTGGGAACGGTGGCGTACATGAGTCCGGAGCAAGCCCGCGGTGCGGAAGTGGATGCGCGCAGCGACCAGTTTGCGTTTGGTCTCATCCTTTATGAGCTGGCCGCGCATAAACGGGCGTTTGTTCGCGACAGTGCCGCCGAAACGATGACGGCGATCATTCGCGACGAAGCCGAGCCCTTGCCGCCCACCGTGCCGGCACCGCTGCGCTGGGTGATAGAGCGGTGCATGGCCAAGGATCCCGCTGAACGCTATGACTCGACTCGGGATCTCTACCGCGAGCTGAAACTTGCCCGGGAACGGCTCTCGGAAGTGAGCGCGAGCGGTCCCCAAGCGCTGGTCGCGGTGGCGGCTCCCGCAGTTCGGCGCCCGCGATGGCGCACATGGGCGGGTGGGACCGCGGCGGCGTTCGCAGGTTTCGGCGTCGCGCTATTTTGGTCCATCCCTGCGCCCGAGCCTCCGCGTCCGGAGCCGTTCGCCACCGAGTTGGATCTCCAGGCCAACCCGCGCTGGGCGCCAGCGGGCGACCGTATAGCGTACGTAGCCGCGGTCGACGGCACGTTCCAGGTGTTCACCAAGAAACTGGACAGCATCGCACCGACCCAGATTACGCATGAGCCCGCGTCGTGCTCGTTACCGTTCTGGTCGGCTGACGGAACGCGAATCTATTTCATTGAGGGCTTGTTCCCGACGCAGAGCGTCCGCTCTATCGCCGTGGCAGGGGGACCATCGCAACTGGTGCGCGACAACGTCCTGACAGCGGAGCTTACGCCCGACGGAAAAACCATGGCGCTACTGGTGAGGGACGATACCGGCAAGTATCGCTTGGCGTTTGCCTCACCTCCCGAAGCCGCGCCGCAGTTTTACACCCGCGGAAAGTTCACCACTTTTTTCGCTTCCATCGGAACCGCCATGCACATCCATCCCAGCGGCAGGTTTGTGGGGCTGATCTTCGCGGACAAGGAGTTCTGGAAAGTGCCGCTGGACGGCGGAGAGCCCGAACTGATGAAAGGCCTGCCGACCATCGATGATTTTGCATTCTGGAGCGATGAACGCCGGGTTGTGGCGATCCACGTGACTAACCCGTCCGATTCTGACCTGTCGGTAGTGGACATTTCCACGGGAGCGTCGCGACGGTTTTTTTCCGCCGGCAGCCAGACCACTCCCGCGGTGAGCCGGGACGGCCGTATCCTTGCGGTGCCCCTGATGGAGAGAGGCTATGACGTGATCGAGGTGCCGCTGGACGGCTCGCCGCCGCGCGACGTCGTCGCCACGCCGCGCGACGAGGTGGCTCCGAGCTGGTCTCCGGACGGCTCGGGCTTTGCGTACATCACCAATCGCAGCGGCGGCGATCAATTGTGGATGCGCAACCGCAACCAGGGCCTGGAGCGATTGATTGCCAGCGCGAAGGACTTCCCTGGAACGTCATCGCCGGTCTTTTTGGATTCCGCGATTTCGCCGGATGGCACGCGGGTCGCCTACCGCATGGAGGACGGAAGAGATTATTCCGTATGGATCTCATCACTCTCCGGCGATACGCCGTCGCGGTTGTGGAACGATCCGGCCCAAGAACAGCGCGGGGCGTCGTGGTCGCCCGACGGCGCATGGATCGCCTTTTATGGCGTTCGTGACGGCCGCAATACAGTCTCCAAAGCACGTGTCGGGGGCAACGCGACGCCCGATCTCGTCGCTTACACGACCGAGCCGCAGCCGGTGCGCTGGTCGCCCGACGGCGCCTGGATCGCATATCGCGACGGATCGCAACTGCGCCTGGTGAGCCCGGATGGTCAACAGAAACGGGTTGTGAGCGAACGCAAGTGGGAGACGTACGGATGGTCCAAGGACGGGACGGCTCTCTATGGCATCGCCATTGACGAGCATCGCCACCATATTCTGGCGCGCATTGATGTGGCGTCGGCGCGCGAAACTAAAATCGCGGACTATGGCATGGTCGGCGGCGCTGTCGATTTTGGATATTTGCTCGCGGATTTCCCGTATCGCGGTTTCAGCCTGAATCCGGACGGCAAGAGCTTCCTGACGTCGATCTATCGCGCAAAATCGCAGATCTATCTGCTGCGCGACTTCAATCGCCCGGTCCGGCTCATCGACCGCTGGCTGGGACACTAGGCCAGGCGGCTCGGCTCACTGGCGGTGATTGCCGCTCTACTTAACCAAGAAATGGGAGGTGTCCTTCTCGTTCTCGGTGCAGATAAAGTCCAGCAGGTCCGTATCCAGTTTGATCCTGTGATTCAGCTTGATAGTCCACGGTCTGGTGTAAGCCTTGGGATCATCCAGAGTGATTTCGATTTCCATTGTTCCGAAGTTCACGCGACGGAAGCGCTCGGTCATCTTGGCCGCATCGGTCATCGGATTTCCCGTGCTATCGAGCCACAGCCCTTCGCGGAAACCGCTGCTCTGCACGACTAGAGTATCGCCTTCCCACTTCGCGCTGGAGTAGCCGTTCCAGGACGGATTCGGATCGACCGGCAAAGGTCGTCCATCGGTAAAGATCTGCCGGAAACTCGCGTTCAGCTCATTGAGGATGACGAGGAGTCCAGGAGTCTGGATCACCTTCCTGGGGGTTGACCAGGTGTGGAACCGGACCGGCCCGATGGGCAAACAGTACGACAGCGGATCGTGCAGGCGCAGTTCGGCGCGGCGGGTCTTAACGAGGTCCGCTGCCCAGGGTTGATACGGCAAGCCGTCCTTAAGGCTCCAGCCAATGTTGGCGAACTCTTCGGCGGTGGGTTCGCAGCCGGGAAAATTCGGGGTGGCATCCCGGTTCGGTTGCATGACCCACAAGCCCGACAGATCCGGCTTGCCGTCGGCGGTGCGCGGGCAGGCCGCGGCCAGATCTGGTTTTCCGTCCGGCGTTCGGGGAACGCCGGCCGTCGGATAACTGATCCACTGTCCTGTCAGCGGAGAAAGAAGCAGCCCGAAGACCAGCGCCCTCAGTCCCTGCGCCTGAAAATGTGTCATGCCGCCTCCGTGACGCAGTATACTCCGCCGCTGCCACCAACGCGGGCTATCTACGCGATGGCAGGGCGCTTCTTACCGAACCCGGTGGCCTGCTCGAACGCGTGGGCCATTTGGAGGACGCCAAAGTCTTCTTTGTTGCGGCCGACGATCTGCACGCCAACTGGAAGTCCCTCTGGCGTGAAACCGCCCGGCACGGAGGCTGCTGGATTGCCCGTAGCCGAGATATACCAGCAGGACTTCATCCAGTCGATATAATTTTCGAACTTCATGCCGGCGATCTCCGTCGGGTACGGCGTGTTGACGTCGAATGCCGGCAACTGCGTCGTCGGAAGAACGAAGTATTCGTACTTTTCGAGGAACGCCTGAAATCGCCGCCAAAGCTCGCTGTGGGCGGTTTCGGCGCGTGCGACATCCGAGCTTGTCAGTCGTAGCCCTTCCTCGATTTCAGCCGTGAGCGTGTCCTTGAAAGCGTCCGGGTGCTCATGCAGTCGCGCCCCGTAAGTAGTGGCCGAGTTCCAGGCGCGCAGCACACGAAAAGCGATCTCGGCAGGAGCAAAATCCGGCTCAGCCTGCTCGACCAGGCACCCCAGTGATTCAAATGTCTTGCGATGCCCATCCACCACCGTGCGCACACGCGGGTCGAAAGGCACACCGCCAAGGTCCTTGAACCAGGCTACGCGCACACCTTTGAAGCTGCGGTCGAGCGGGCGCGCGAAGTGTTCCCCCGGCTCGTTAATCGAGAGCGGCGCGCGAGCATCGGGCCCTGCGATCGTACTCAGTACGAGCGCCAGGTCGGCCACGGAACGCCCCAGGCATCCAGAGGTACTTAGCGTCGACCACGCGAACGCCGCCTTCGGGTTCGGTACGCGGCCGATCGAGGGCCGGAAGCCTACTACATTACAGAATGCGGCAGGATTACGCAGGGAACCACCGGTATCGGAGCCACTGGCAATGGGCGCCAGCCCGCAGGCCAGCGCTACTGCTGCGCCTCCCGAGGATCCACCGCAGGTCTTGGTTAAGTCGTAGGGATTCAGTGTCGCGCCGAAGACCTTATTAAAGGTCTGCGATCCCGCGCCAAATTCCGGCGTGTTGGTTTTGCCAATGGTGATTGCTCCCGCTCGACGCATCCGCTCGACAACGATATCGTCTTCTGTAGGGATGTTGTCCTTATAGAGCGGCGATCCAAAGGTGGTGCGGATACCACGGGTTTCGAGCAAATCCTTGTGCGCGACCGGCAGTCCGTGAAGCGGCCCCAATGTCTCATTGTGCACCTGCATCTCATCTGCCTTCGCGGCGGCCTCGGCCGCCATTTCCGGCACCAGGGTCACAATGGCATTGACCTTCGGGTTCACGCGCTCGATCTGTTTCAGGTGCGCGGCCAGCGCTTCCCGGGCCGAGAGCTTCTTTGTTCGAATTAACCTGGCCATCTCAACCGTGCTCAGAAAACAAACGGATGGATCGGCGGCCTGAGCCTCCAAAGTGCCTTCCAGGAGCGGCGCAGCAGCCATACCCAGGAGAACTTCCCGGCGTGTTGGATGCGTGTCACTCATGGGTGTGAGTCTATCACGCGACGGAGTTAGCGCACGGGTGTTTTCGGGGGGGTCGTCGATTGGGGTGAGTTCTCGACGGGGACGGGGTCTCCGTGGTGCTTGTGCAAAAACTTCCGGTTGAGGTCTGGCCAGAACTCCTTCAGAACGTTGGCGGCCATATCCACACCGATTTGAACGCCCAACTTCGACACGGCATCGGTAGCGTTGCGATTGTCTGGATAGTAAGCGTTTGAGATTGCGACCGCAGTCGAGTTCCCAAGGATCTCCGAGTAATTGAACTGCCCACGGCTGGTATCGGCATGCGTCCAGAAGATCTGGCCGACAGCGTAGCCGATCCTGGACCAGCCGCTTCCTGTACCGCGCCGAAAATATCGGGGGTCCTGATGCAGGATGGTGGGAAAGATTGCTTCAGTCATGTAATCCCCGATGACGAAGTCGGCGTAGGCGGTTCCGAAATACCGGGCGGATCCAGCGGCCCCCTGTCCGAACGATGGGTTTGCGTTGGTCAACTGGCCCTCCCCGGCAAATGCAGCAGCCAAAACGACGGTGCCACGATCGAATGAGTCTTGAGTGGCAATCATGAACTTCTCTCGCGGCGTGAGGGGCTTGTAATCAATAAGACTTGGAGACGTTCGGTAATTGGGAATGATGCCGAAAATCCGCTTGTCCTCAGTTTCCGGCGGGTTGCCGCTCGCCGGCTGCTGTCCGACAGTCACGCAATCCGCGCCTATGATCGCAACAACAAGGAAAAACCCGGTTCGCATACTCTCTGGATGCGACGAGTTGGCTACAAGTTTCAGATAGGGAGGCGCCGGGCGGGAAGCGATCCCATAATCTTTTTTTAGTTCTGCTTCTTGAGCTCTCCGAAGTCCGCCGAGTCGAGGGTCCCATCCTTGTTTAAGTCGAAAGTGAGGTCCTGTCCCCCGTTGAGGATATCGCCGACCAGGCGCAGGATAACCTGGCTCCCGCTGATCCAGCATTCTCTTTGCTCTTCACCGAAACCTGCGTCGATGCTCGCTTTGCCGGCCTGGAAGACAATCCTGGGCCCAGGTCCGCCATTCGACATCGCGTATCGCCCCTCGATCTTGCCGGCGCAGCTCGTGAACCCCGGTTTGGGCGGGACTCCGGCCTTGGTGACCGGCTTGGGTGGTGCCACGGCCACGAAGCGCATGTCCTTAGGAGTGGCCCATCCCGTACGATTTCCCGGCAGGGTCACCTCGTATTCCTGGCCCAGCGCCCTGGTGGTGACGACCTCGCTATCCACCCACTTACCCTCGAACAGCACCTGCACTCTGTCGTGGAGATCGTACAATCCATGCGCATGGTCCTCGGCGTTGAGGGGTCCGATTCTCCTCAGCTCTGAGGCCTCGTTTAAGAGGCGCCTGCTTCCGCTCTCCCGCGCACCTCTGTGGTCCGATTGGAACCGATGGACGATGTCGAATTTGTGGTCTGATAGTTCTTGAACTGCTGCTCGGATCATTAACTGATTCGAGGAGCGCCAACCCAAAGAAAAAATCCCTCGTATGCCTATGCACCGTCTCGCAACGATCACCGTGATCGCCCTGACAAGCGCGTTTGTCGCCAGCGCACAGCGCACTCCTACTCCCCAAGAGAATTTGCCGCGAACGGCCGATGGCAAGCCAAACCTCGAAGGCATTTGGCAGGCGTCCAGCACGGCGGCAGCAGATCTTCAGGATCACCCGGCTCGATACAATATGCCGGCCGGCCGGTCGGTTGTCGCAGGCGGCGAAATCCCGTATCAGCCGTGGGCCGCTGCGAAGAAGGCTGAGAACTTTCAAAATCGGCAGAAGGCCGATCCGCTCAATCAATGCTACATACCCGGCGTGCCTCGGATCATGTATTTGGATTTTCCGTTTCAGATCTTCCAGACGCCTCAGGCCGTTGCAATTGCTTTCGAGTGGTCCCTGGACTATCGCCTGATTCACACAAACGGCAGTCCGCACCCCGCCGACCTCGATTCCTGGATGGGTGATTCGCGGGGCCGGTGGGAAGGCGACACGCTGGTTGTGGACGTCAGCAACAACAATGACAAGACCTGGTTCGACATGGCGGGGGACTTTCACAGCGACGCGCTCCACGTCGTCGAGCGGTACCGCATGACCGATCCCAATACGATTCAGTACCAAGCGACCATCGAAGACGCGAAGGTTTTTACGAAACCGTGGACGGTCGACATTCCCTTGCATCGCCGGACCGATCGGGACAGGCTTTTCGAATACGTATGTCAGGCGGAAGCCGAAGAGTCGAGTGGAGCGTTCACGCGTGAGGAGCGAACGTGGTATCCGGGCCACGGAACCGTGCCTGCGGCGACGACGTCGACGGCGGCCGCTCCGCATTCGCCCGCGGCTCCAGTGAAATCCGCGACGAACATTCGGCGGAGGGCTGACGGTAAGCCGGACTTTCAGGGTTTTTACGTGCCCGACGCCGGAGGCGCGAACTACGGCCTGGAAAAACGCGCCGGCAACGATGTCACCCCGGGCGGACGAGGCGTAATCATCGATCCGCCAGACGGAAGTCTACCGATGCAGCCATGGGCCGTGCAGGAAAGGGCCGACCGGAACCGTACCGAACGCGGTTACGACGATCCGACGGCGCACTGTTTCCCTGCCGGTGTTCCTCGATCGATGTATGTCCCGACGGCGTTTCAAATCATTCAAACATCCGATTACGTCGTAGTTCTGCACGAGCGCATGTCATGGCGCATTGTGGCGTTGAGCGGGCGTGCCCACCTCCCCGACTCGATCCGTTTGTGGCAAGGCGATTCGGTGGGCCGGTGGGAGGGCGACACCCTGGTTGTCGATACCACCAACTTCAACGGCAAGACTTGGCTGAACGAGGGCGGCGAGATTGTCAGCTACGCCGAGCACGTAGTGGAGCGATTCACACCGGCAGGTCCCGACACCGTCAACTACGACGCGACGGTGACGGATCCGGTGGTGTATACGCGGCCGTGGACGATTGCACTTCCGCTTAAGAACGACAAGTTCGAGCTGACCGAGGCCGCATGTCACGAGGAAGATCGCGACCTCCCGCATCTGAAGGCCCTGAGAGACGCGGCGGGCGCGAAGCGGTAGGTCAATCGGCCGGCAAATCGAAACGTATCCGAATCAGGGGACCGGTGCGACCACCGGCCCCCGCACTGACCTAGTTGTAGGTAGAACTCACCGAGACCGATATGGATCCGGTCGCGTTCGCAAAGTCGACACCGCTGACCGAAAACGGAGTCGGAATCGTGGAGTTCGCAACCGAGGCAGTTCCGGTACCTGACGGCAGACTGAGCAAAACATAAGACGGCACGGTGAACTGCCCGGCTGCCGCTGGAGCGAGACAGATGTAGGTGCCGCTCGTACTCGAACTGACATTGAAGGAGGTTCCAAAGATCGTGACGTAGGTGCCACCGGCGCCACCACTCCAAGTGACTTGGAGTCCCTGGCTGCGGGTAACGGTTGTGGCCGCGCTCTGATTGGTCCAGGTCAGCAGCGGGTTAGCAAAGTTCACAGTCGCGGTGAACTTGCCGACCTGGGCTCCGCCCGAGCCGTTAAACACGTATGATCCTCCGGTCGACGGTATGGCTGAAAGAGTTGCGAAGGCAATTCCCGGGACAATGGGATTCGTAGTCAACGTAATCGGAGCGCTGCCCGGCGGGGCTACGGTAACTGTTCCTGCGTCGAGTCCGGTTGTGCTGCCCGTTACGCCGCCAGTCTGGCCCGGCGCGGTCTGGATTACAATACATCCCCCAATCGAAACCTGTGAACCCCCGGTAATGGACGCGCCGGAAACCTGGAAAAAGGACGCTCCAGCCGCGGTGACTGTTTCAGGAGCTCCGCCCACTCCCGGAGTAGTCGATTGAGACACACTCACACCACCGGACTTAAACGTAGTCTGTCCCGTGAACGTCGAGATCTGGTCGCCGGTGATCCCGTACTGGGGATCGGAGCATACGCCGCCACCGGCGTGGATCGGCAGGGTCGCGATGTTGCTCACAATATTGCCGGTCACAGCAGCTATCGGAACATAACAGCCGGTGGGAGCGTTCTGAGGGATGGTCACGACGAAGACACTAACGCCCGGATATACCGATCGGCCTGCATAAGCGACATTCGCCTGTACACCTCCGACATAGAGTGTGTAGGAAACGCTCGTCTGATGCGGGTTGCCGGTGTATTTCACGTCGTCATCGGAAGTGGCGCCGAACCCAGACCCCCAGATGACGATGATGGCACCGGGAGCCGCGGATTTCGTAAAGGTGATCAGCCCGCCGTAAGGATCAGTCGGACGGGCGGTGTCCTGGGCGACGGCCGTACCGTTGCTGTATGTGGTGATGCCCGGTGCGGCGGCAACGATTTGAATCGTGGCATTAGCCGTACCGTTGTGGGTAACGGTGAGAGTTCCTGAGCCAATCGGCGTGTTGGCCGGCAGAACTCCATCGATCTGCGTCGGGGTGGCGTAATACAAAGCCACATTTACTGTCGTACTCCCAACGGTCACGGTAATTTTCGCCCCGTTGAGTGTGGTCGGGAGCCCTGGCTGGCTGTCATGAAGATTTGCATCGCCGTCATCGGCCAAGCCCGATCCCACGACCTTGAATAAAGCTCCCTGCGAAATGCCTGAATTGGGCAAGCCAGGGAAGATATCGCTGGAATTGTTCGTGACGCGGCTGATGGTGGGGCCGCCGCTTCCAGCGGCTGCGCCATAAGTAGTGAACTGCAGCGTGATCGAGCTTCCACTAATCGCTGTCACCATGACTTTGGCGGGAAGCGATGCATTGGTCAATACCCCGATTACTGTTCCGGTGGTGAGGGAACTGCTCTGAATGGCCGCGGAGGACCCTAGCGCAGCCAACACGCCCTGTATAACGATTTGGTTTATGGCGGCGAAAGATACGCCGGGGAGAATAGCCGCCTTCGCGGCGCCCTGCGGAGTGAGGCTGGTTCCATTCCATAGGAGGTCGCCTCCGGAGGTAGTTGTCGCACCCGTACTCAGATTCAGGGACTGGGTCGCAGTCAGAGTCTTCGTGTCGCTTAAATCGGCCAAGGCAGAGATTGGGAAAGCAAGGGCCACCGCGGCCAAGGCAATCCAGTTATGACGTATTTGCTTCATGAATGGAACCCTCCTATTTCAAATCAAGAGAATGCTACGCGGACGTAACGCCGGGAAGACGCTACATAGTGTCTAAGATTACTACTTCGGCACAGAACAATGTCACTGCGGAATTGCGAAATCCGACCGAACGGCTACCATCGCATTCCTAAATCGGTGTATTCTACTGGACGGAACCGAGGACAATTTCATGCCGAAAAGGCTTGCTTTGGCCGCCGCGATTGCCCTGACGGCGCTGGCGATCTCCGTATTCGCTCAGAGCCCCTCGCCGGCAAAGAAAGCGGCGCCTGCAAATAAATCGTGGACGCCGCCCCGCACTGCGGATGGCCAACCGGATCTGCAGGGCATCTGGAGCAACGCTTCGATCATTCCCTTGGAGCGTCCCAAAGAGCTGGAAGGGAAGCAATTCTTAACCCGGGAGGAAATGGCCGCGTACGAAGCGAAAGTTTTTCCGCGCACTTCGCGCGAAAAGCCGCTGGCCGCCGGGCAGGTTGGCACGTACAACGATTTCTGGTGGGACGGCGATTCCAAGCGCGCGCCAAATTTGCGAACCTCGATCATCGTGGATCCGGCGGATGGGAAGGTTCCCGCGCTCACTCCGGAAGCGCAGCAGAGGGTTCAGGCGGAGAGGGCCTATGCGAGAGAACATCCGGCTGATGGTCCCGAGGACCGCCCGCTGATGGACCGCTGCATCCTCTTCCCGATGGCCGGACCCCCGATGCTTCCGAGTTTTTATAACAATTCCCAGTACGGTCCGCTTACGACGAATTATCAGGTCGTGCAGACACCCGGTACCGTCGCACTCCTAATGGAGGTCATCCATGATGTACGCATTATTCCGCTGGATGGCCGTCCGCACCTTCCGTCCGCGGTTCGTCAATGGCTGGGCGATGCACGCGGGCACTGGGAGGGCAACAGCCTGGTGGTGGATACGACCAATTTCACCAGCAAGACGAAATTTCGCGGGGCCGACGAGAGTCTGCATCTAACGGAACGCTTCACCAGGACCGCTCCTGACATCCTTCTCTACGAGTTCGCGATTGACGATCCGAGCACGTTCACCAGACCGTGGAAAGGGGAAATCCCCATGATCGCGAGTGACGGTCCGCTGTTTGAGCACGCCTGCCATGAGGGGAACTACGCTCTCCCAGGGATTCTGGGAGGCGCGCGGGCGGATGAAAAGAAGAACTTGAAATAAGCGTTCCTTCGGTCCTCAAAAAACGTACTTGATCGCGAACTGCATGATTCTGGGACTGACGTCGTAGAGGAGCTTACCGAAGGCGGTGCCGCTCTGGGATCCGATTGACACGGCGCTGGGGTTATTTGGGCTCGATCCCAGAAAATTCGCCCGGTTCTGGACGTTAAACGCCTCGGCGCGGAGGTCAACTCGTTGTCGTTCAGTGATCGGGATTGATTTTGTCAGAGCCAGGTCCATATCGAAATAGCCGGGGCCTCGTAATGTATTGGGGCCCATATTGCTTCGGACCCCATTGGCGATCGTGTTCGGGCCGAAGGCCGCCGGGTTCAACCAGCAATTGATATTCTTGTCGGCGCAATACACATTTGGAAGTACTTGATTGGACCGGTCGCCGCCTACTCCGTTCAGGTCGTTATCGATTCCGGTAGTGGCTGAGAAATTGCTGCCGGACCGGGCGGCGCCGATGACCGCAAGCTGCCAATTTCCGGCTACCGACTGCATAAGTCGTTGGGAGAACTTCGGCGACTGGAGCACGGCGGAGAGATTGAAATTGTGCCGTATGTCGGTCCCTGGGCAATTCCCGCGATCAAACCTGCGGTCATTCGGATCCGTGTAGGAACCTGCGAGTAACGTTGTCCCCAGGTCCGAGATGCAGTGCGACCAAGTGTAATTCGCCAGCACTGTGAAATGATTCGACAAGCGGTGCTGGAGGGAAAGCAACAACCCGTTGTAGCTGGTGGTGCCGCCGTCGTCCAGATTAACGATGGAATTGTAATACGGTCCCTGTTGCGGGTTGAGCAGCGTCAGGAGACGGCGCTGGGTCGGATTTGCGGTGGAGGAGCAGGGAGTGAAGGTTTGTCCGTTGATGACGCAGCTAGCTCCCGGCATATAAACCGAGGGATTCAGCGCCTGGGGGCTCCAGAAGTGGATCGTGTTGGATCCGAGATAGCTTGCCTTGGCCAGCCAATTAGTCCCGATTTGCTTCTCAATGCTGAGGTTCCACTGGTTCAGGTAAGGCGGATGGTAGTTCAACGGAACGGTTACATAAGGGGCAAGAGTCGGAAATACCGAATTCTTGCTAAATGTATACGGAAACGGATTTCCGTTGGGATAACCCTGCCAGGGATTTGAGAAACCGCCCTGAGGATTATTGATTGAAATAGCTTGGCCCCAGGGCGGTTCGTTCGAGTAGCCGTAATAGAACAGAGTCGAGGGCAGGTCGTAGAACATTCCCCACGACGCCCGCACGGTCATGCGCCCGGTTCCTTTAGGATCCCAAACCAGGCCAATGCGCGGCGCCCAATCGTTCAGCTTGGGGTTCATGGGACGATTCCCCGTCTGGTATCCGGGGTCGCCAGGGTAGAGCGTACCGGCCGGAGCATTGGGATACACCGTCGAATGCGTATTTTGGAGAAACTGCCCCATATCGAAATGGCTGACCCAGCCCTGCGGAATCACGGACCCGAAATAGGGCTCCCAGCGAACGCCATAACTCACCGTCAGATGCTGGGTCATTCTCCACGTGTCCTGGATGTACGACCCAAAATACCGTTCCCGCTCGCGGTCCAGGCTGACCGTGTTTTGCGAAAAGTTGGATGGCGCGCCGATGAGGAAGTCAGCCATCGATAGACCGGTGGTCTGGCCGTTGAATGTGAAGGCTCCAGCCGCGTTCAAATAAATCCAAATATTGTGAACCGGACGAATATAATTCGCGCCGAACTGGATCTCGTGCTTTCCTCTCACCACACTCACATCGTCGGCAAACTGGTGGCTGGTGGTGTACAGATAACCTGGATAGGTCGCTCCCGCCGCGCTGTAAAGAGCTCCGGTAACCGTCACCAGCAGGTAGCTGGGGATCGCTTCATAGATACCTTTGATGCCCAGGTCGGCGGCACCGAAGAACGGCACCTGGGTCTTTTCGATAGCGGATCGATTGATGCTGGCGCGGAACGAATTGATCGACTGGGCATTGATGATGTAGGTGTCCCCTATGACCACCGAGGTGACCAGATCGTCCGGAGACGGCTGGGTGATGGACAACGGCGATCCCGTGAACGAGGGTGGCGCGAAACTATGCGCCCCGAAGTAGCGTCCGAAGATGGAGTGATTCGCGCTGATCTGATAATCCATCTTCCCGACCCCGTACTGCGAGCTAAAGCTGTTAAGGGAACCGAAATGAACGGTCCCGCAGTTGTCTTCAGCGGTCCCGAAACCGTAGGTGAGCATTTTGAGTGCAGGCTGGCTCAACTGTGACGCTGGAATCTTGTTATTGACGAACGGCGCTTTCAATGTGATCTGCTTGCCGCCATTGCAGGCCGGGGAAGTAATCGCCGTAAAGTCTCCCGTCTGCATCGCCGCCGTGGGGATGTAGTTGGTTCCGGTGATCGGAGCCGAGCGCTGGATGGTGAACTGGGCGCCGCCAAAGAAGAAGAGTTTGTTCTTCTTGATGGGCCCGCCCAGGGTGCCTCCGAATTGGTTACGTTTGAGCGAATCGCGCACCGGAGAGAAAAAATCGCGGGCATTGAAGTAGGCGTTCCGAATGAACTCGAACGCGTCGCCGTGAAACTCATTGGTACCCGATCTGGTGACCGCGTTCACCGCACCCGAGCCGTGCTGTCCATACTGCGCGGGAAGCGCACTGGTCTCGACCTTGAATTCCTGAAGAGCGTCCGGGAACGGAAGGGGGAGGCCCAAATTGTTGATCGGATCATTATGCGTCCCGCCATCCAATAAGTACGTCAGCGCGCTATTGGCGCCCCCGCCCGCCACGCTGATAGGCGATTCGTCGGGGTTATTCTTGCCGGAATACAATTGCCCGACATTGCTCAGGGGAACCGTGACGGCGGCCCCGGCCGTAAGAACCAGCTGAGTTGCCTGGCGTCCGTTGAGGGGCAGCTCCAGCACGCGTTGCATATCGACCACCTGGCCAACGCCAGTGCTATGGGTCTCGACCATCGAAGCCGCGGCTTCCACTCGCACTTGCTCAGTCACCGAGCCGATCTGCAAGCTGATATCGATGGTCGGGTTCGTGTCTACTTGCAGGACAATTCCGGACTGAACGTAGACGGTGAAACCCTCTTTCCTGACCTCCAGGCGATAGGGGCCGATGGGCAGGCTCGGCAGCACGTAAGCGCCGTCCGGTCCGCTCTGGGTAGTGCGGACTAATCCGGTGTTGATCTGAGTCGCCGAAACTTGAGCGTCCGGGACTGAAAGCCCAGTGGGATCCTGAACGGTTCCGGAAATTCGCGCTACGACCGAGGTTTGCGCCGAAAGCCCTGCGCAGAAGAGTACAGCCGACAACAAAGTCGAAATCCGCTTCATATATTGCCTCCAGGTAACTGTCAGTGCCCTAACTAAATAACCCAGAACGTTCGTATGGCTTGCAGTTCGCCATAAATTATACATCCGACCGCTTTCGTAGGAGACCCCGCTGCGAACTTCCAGACGGCCCAGATTGGAACCGATTCCGTTGGGCATATCACTTCGTGGAATCTTGCCGCGACTCTCTTTGCCTCCTACCCCGCGGTTTCCGGCGAGGTTGCCACCGACTTTTTTTGCACTTACAACCTTTCCTCAACTACCAGCAGCGGTTCGGCTACGTTTGCCCTGGAAATGTGAGCAATGCAGCAAATACTGGAGGCTGGGTAGGTGGGTCGGGGACAGCGGTACCGGAACCGCAAACCGATTTCCTGATCGGCGCCGGTTTCCTCGGCATCGGGACCGTGGCCTTGCTGCGCAAACGCAGGGCGCGGCGAATCCCAATCGTTGCCAGCCTCTAAGATCCCGGCGAAGGGAGACTGGAAACTCACCCATTTCCTTTCGCTAAGCCAACGGAATATACTGTCTATCACACTTGGAGGTATTTGCCAGGAATGCCTGCAGCATTGGAGGCGGGCGTAATCCGTTAAAGAATCGATCTGCTCTCGATGCTAGTTGTCTGTTTCCGGCAGAAGACGTTAAGCGGGCAGACGACTGCGACGGGTAGCGGGGATGAAGAGGACCGGCTTGAAACTTGTTATCGTCGTCGGGTTGCTCGCTGCTTGTGCGCATGGCCAGACACAGACAGCCCACTATTCGCTGTTGGACAACTTGAATGAAAAGTTGTCACACCAGAACCTGCTTGACCGCATAGTTTTCGGCACGCCTACCAAAAAGTACGTCCCCATCGTATCCGGGGCGGAATTTCTCCTGGACTACTTGGGGTCGGACCCGCAGTATAAGAAAGACCGCATTTGGAGCCGCCTCGCGCATACTCATCCGATTTCGACGGTGGCATATCGCGAGGAAGACAACCCATCCACCCATGTTGTGTTTCTCAAATTACCGGATGGGTCCCTAAAAGCCGACATGCACTTGGACGGGAACGGTCCGCAAAAACTGTGGCCGCACCTGGATGAGTTTCTGTTTCACAAGTTAACTTTCCAGGACAACAACCAGGACCGTATGAACGCAAACCTAAAACAATCTCTTGCTCGCGAGGCAAACGGCGAAGAGGCGTTCATTTCAAATCGGGAGAGGACTCTTCTATTCATTCACGAAACCCTGGGACTTCAGCCTATGGTCGCCGCTTTCGGCAACACGATGTTCCGGCATTACGCCCACGAGCTTGTTTGGAAGACAGAATCGCGCTACGAACCGATGCTATACAGATTCGAGGGATCGCTTTTTCGCCACACGCTCAAAAATAGTATTGAATTTGGCGTGGCGAGCTGGCGACAGGAGGACACTCGCTATAAATCGAGCGGAAAGCAAGACGCAGGAGCACGAGTGCG
>JAOAPR010000101.1 GCA_025463005.1 Bryobacterales bacterium
ACGCTGCGATCACTTCGCGATGGTTGTTGAGGAAGGCTATCCAGCGTCTCGCTTTGCCCTCATTGTGATGACGCTTCAGCCGATGCAGATATCGGGATACGGTCGGCTCAGAAATCTGGAACCCCAGGCGCCGAATCAATTGGCGGATCTCCTGGCTGATTTTCGGTCGTCCCGGCCGGCGGAAACTCGACCGCAATCGCCAAAACAACCGGAAGCCGGCGCGAAGCCAGGACACTACCGTCTCCGGTTTAACAATGATCAGGGCCTCGGTCCAGCCGGGCCACAAGTGGCGGAGCGCAATCCAGAACATTCGATCGAGAGTGCCCAGTTTCGGACGGGCCTGCTTTCGCTTGAACACGGCGAGTTGCTGTCGAAGTGCGACCGCTTCCAGAGCGAGTTTGTGGCGAGACACGAAGAAGGCACGGACGTAGGCGACCAGCGCCAAAAGGAGCCTAACCATCAATCGATGTTAGTTGAAAGGAGGCTCCGGGCAGAGGCATCCTGGAGGCAAACGCTTGATTCTCCTCGCAAACGCCGTTTTGATGACCCACAGGGGCAGAAATCCAGTGAAAGGTGAGAGGATGGCCAATCTGCTCGTGACCTCCAGGGCTCCGCGGGCCAGATGCGCTGTATCGGCCGGATACCCGACCTCGAGCGATTGCATCCACCAATAAAACGGAGCTGATAACATCGCCACCGCGGTTCCGGAGATCCAATACCACTTACTCCGGAAACAAGAGAATCGCTGCGCAGAGAGCGGCGCGAAGAGGGCAAACAGACCGAGAGACCAGCCGTTTCCCTTGGTCAGGATTGCGAGCGTCGACCACGCCGCGAACCATGCGGCGTGCCGCGGTTTGCTTGAATCCAAGAAATCCGCAAAGGACATCGCGGCAAGAAACATGAACAGCGCGACCAGAAGGTCCGACATCACCAGCCACGTCGAGCCCTGGACCGGAGGGAGCACCAGAAAACAAGCGGCACATAGAGCTCCTATCGCCATGCCGTGAAGTTTCCGCACGCGGGTGAACAGCACACATGCGATGGCGAAACAAATCGCTGCGCTCAAGACTCTCGCAACCCGTATCGAAGGACCGCCAACTGCATATGCCGCCCCTTGCAACGCATAGTAGACGGGCGGCCAGTGGCCTAACGCTACTTTTGGAAACCGGATCGCGCGAACTCCATCGGATTGGTAAACAGCGCGTGCCGGAAGTACTCATAAAACATCACTCCGGTTGTGAAGTGAGCCGGGTCGTCCATGCCGGCAAGGTCGCTTCCCCATACGAGCCAGCCGATTCGGAGCTGGATGCAAATCGGGGCCAGAACAAATAACCACGCCGCCGCGGTCACCCAATCAAACGGCAGCTTGCGCAATGGTTCCACCGGTTTGCAGCCGCCAAAGATCATGATAGAGTCCGCGCCTTTGGAGCAATTCCTCGTGTTTGCCCGTCTCCGCGATCGAGCCCCGGTCCAGCACGTAGATTCTATCCGCGTGCCGCACCGTGGAAAGCCGGTGCGCGATCACCACCGTGATCGCCTGTCTTTTGCGATGGAGCGCCTTCATGGTCCGGACGATCTCTTCCTCGGTAAGAGAATCGAGCGCCGATGTGGCCTCGTCGAACACCAGCAGTTCCGGTCCGCGCAGTAAAGCTCTCGCGATCGAGATGCGCTGCCTCTCACCGCCCGATACTCTTACTCCGCCCTCGCCGATGATCGTATCCAGCCCCTGCTCGGCGCGCGCCAACAGATCCGTGGCGGCCGCGTGCCGAAGCGCTTCGAGACAGGCCTCATCGGCCGCGTCCGGCTTCACGAAAATCAAGTTCTCGCGAATGGTCCCGGCGAAGAGCTGCGCATCCTGCGTCACCAGGCCGATGCGCTCCCGCAGGCTATCGAGATCCACCTGAGAAGCGGGTATGCCGTTGTAGGCAATCTCGCCGGAATGCGGTGAATAGAGACCGGCCAACAGTTTCACCAGCGTCGTCTTCCCGGAGCCCGAAGGTCCGACGAACGCGATTGTTTCCCCACGCTCAGCGACGAACGCAATTCCGCGCACAGCGGGCTTGCTTCCCGCCGGATATTGAAACGTGACATTCCGGAACGTAATTGTTTCTAGCGGTCCAACTGGCGTCGGGCGCGCCGGACGCTCCTCCTGCGGAGCTTGCAAAATCGCCTGGATATTCTTCAACGAAGTCTCGGTCTCCTGATACAGCGTCGTTACATTGCCCATTTCCTGCATGGGCGAAAAGATGAAATAAGAGTAGAAGAACAGGGAGAAAAACTGTCCCATGGTGATTTGCTTTGTGAATACCAGGTAGAGGAAAAGGAGGACAAGGCCGGAACGCAGTAGGTTCACGCAAGCTCCATGAAAAAAGGTCAAGCGCCGGGCGTGCCGGATCTTCTCTACTTCCATTTTGAAAATGCGGCCGCTGCGGGCGTCGAGACGCGACACCTCTTGCTTCGCGAGGCCGAGGCTCTTGACGATTTCGATGTTGCGCAAGGATTCCGTGGCCGAGCCAGCCAGGCGGACCGTTTCGACCACGATCTTCCGCTGCTTATCGCGCATTTTGCCGCCCAGCAAAAAGCTCGCGAACGCTAACAGAGGGGCTGCCAGGAGGAAGGCCGGCGCCAGTATCCAGTTGAGTCGCGCCGCATAAACGATTACGAACACAATAGCGACCGAGGACGCGAACCCGGCGTTGATCAGCAAAGTCAGGAAGGCTTCCACGTCGTGCCGCGCGGTCTGAATCATAGCCATGATTTCTCCGCTCTGCTGCGCCTCGAAGGCCGAATAGGGCATGCCCAGCGAATGCCGCACTGCGTCGCTGTAGATCTGTATTCCCACGCCGCGAGTAATCCGGTTTACGGCGTCCAACTGAAAGCTCTTGGCCACCCACGCGACGAGCGCCGCTACCAGGGCGCCCGCCAACAGCAGCCCGGCCCAGGAGATGAATTGCGGCGCGGTATAGCGCCCGGCTTGCGTTGCGTACCGATCGATGATGTACCCGAAGATCAGGGGATCGAGCAGGATGAAGGCCTGGTTGCACACGGCGCAAAATAGCGCGAACGCAAGGAGTCTCGGCCGCTGGCGCAGGTAGCGGAGAAGCAACCTCATTCGCTCATCCTGCAGAATGAAACGTTGACTCCGGCCGGACCCAGGCGGTCCTCGCAGTGCTTGCGCAGTTCTTCCGGCGAATGGCCACGGCTCTCGAGGAGCCGGTTCGAATGAAATTCTCCGCACAGGCGTTCTACGCGCGGCCAGCTCTGAGTGGCCAGCAGCGCTTCGTATTCGGATCCTTCGCAATCGATCTTGAGCAGACTGCATCGCTCGATCTGGTCCCGGTCGAACATTTGATCGAGAGTGAGTGAGGGAACGCCGCTTACTCGCGCATGTTTGAGGGTGACCGAGTAGGCGCTGACGGCCCCAGAGTTGGTCGGGTTGCAGGCGAGCGCAATAGGCCGGCCGTCGCTGGATAGCGCTTCCGGGTACAAGTGGACGTTGGTAGCGCCGTTCAGCGCAAGGTTGCGATCGAAGAGCTTGAAATTATCCGGATGCGGCTCGTAAGAATAGATGCGCAGACCGGGATGGCGCAACGCCAGATAGATGGCGAACAATCCGATGTGCCCCCCGATGTCCAGGACGCGCTCGCCTGGGCCAAACCGGAGCCCACGCAGGCCATAGGAGTCGAGGATCAGCTCGCCAGCAACATAATCCGCCGCCTGAGAATGCGCTTGATCGTAAACTTCGACCTTGGTTCCGCCAATCTTGTATCGATGCAAGATTGGCGCATTGCTCATGAATCCGATTTGCATGCCTGAAGCGTCTATCTTTCACGGTAGCGCATTTCTGTACTTTTTGTTATAATTGGTGATTTCGCCCGGCCATCAGACCTCCATGATTCTCAGCCTGCTGATACCCACGATCGAGTCCAGGCAGCATCTATTTTCACAACTCCTGGAAGGATTGAATGCCCAAATCCGCGCGAGCCGGTGGGCTTCCCAGGTGGAAGTCATGCACCACCTGGATCGCGGTGAAAACTCGATCGGACATAAGCGAAACGAATTGATTGACCGGGCTTCGGGTCGTTTTATCGCCTTCATCGACGATGACGACGAGGTGAGTCCCGACTACATCGCTGGCATCTGCGAGGCGATTGAGCGGAATCCCGAGATCGACTGTATCGGCATAAGGGGCGTCATCACTTTCCGGGGATCGCACCCGCACGAGTTCATTCATTCCCTCCGCTACAGCGATTACTTCAGCCGGCGCCATACGTATTACCGGCCGCCGTATCATCTGAATCCGATGCGGCGCGAGATCGCGGCCCGGTACCGGTTCCCGGATGTCAGCTATTCCGAAGACATCGGTTGGGCGCTCCGCATTCGCAAAGATGGCGCGCTCAAACGGGAAGAGTTCATCGACTCCGTTCTTTACTACTACCGTTCCCGACGCGCGTGGAGCTATCAGTGGCTGCTCGATCACACCGAGGCTTTCCGGCACAAGTTCGGCATTCGGCTCGCGAACCGGCTGCCTCTTCAAAACGCGATCCGCTCGATTACGCAAAAAACCAATGCCGCAAATTGAGCCGGCGTTGGTTCCTCATATCTCGGTGATCATTCCCTTTTACAACGGGTCTCAGTTTCTGCAGCAGTGCCTCGAGGCCGTATTCACTTCGGATTCTTCTTCGTTCGAAGTAATCGTGATCGACGACAACTCGAGCGACGGCAGCGCCGCGATCGCCCGCCGTTTTCCATGCATAATCCTGGAATCCCCGGTGAACGCCGGCCCCGCGGCGGCGCGCAACATGGGCGCGCGCGAGGCCCACGGGTCCATCTTCTTCTTCCTGACGCCGATATCCTGGTCGAGCGCAACACGCTCAATATGATCACTGGCGCCATGGCCACAGACGTCAGTCTCGCCGCTCTGTTTGGGTCGTATGGCAAACAAACCGTGCCAGGCAACTTCTTCTCCCGCTACAAGAACCTGGTCCATCACTACACGCACCAGCGCTCTTGCGAGGACGCGTCGACGTTCTGCAGCGGCTTTGGCGTCATACGCCGCGAGGCATTTCACCGCCTCGGCGGCTTCGATCCTCAGTGCCGGTTTCTCGAAGATATCGAGCTCGGCTATCGTATGAACCGCGAGGGCCTTCGCGTGCGGCTCTGCAAAGATCTTCAGATGACGCATTGCAAACGCTACACGCTGGCGAGCCTTGTCCGCTCCGACCTGTTGGGACGCGCCCTTCCCTGGACGCGGCTCATGCTCGAGACCGGAATGGTCAGGAACGATCTCAACACGCGATGGAATAACGTGCTCAGCGTGCCGGAGGCATTTCTTCTGCTAATCACTCCCGCGCTGCCGGCTTTCCTATTCGCCGCGCCGGCTCTGGTGTGCTTGTTCATCGGCCTCAACGCCGGGCTGCTTTCCCTTACTTACGCGGAAGGCGGCCTCGCCTTCGCGCTTCAATCATGCGTGATGTGCTGGCTGGGTTACCTCTATAGCGGCGCCGGTGTTGTCCTCGGATTGGCTGCCCACTGGTGGCACGGGCCCAAAACGGCTGTGAACTCCACGAGCGATCTTTCGGAATCATGACGGTGCTTTGGGTAACTTTCGGGCTGCCCTATCCGCCCGATTCCGGCGTGCGGCTGCGCGACTTTCACCTCATTCGCGAAGTCTCAAGAAGCGCGCGCATCCTTCTCTTCTGCCTGGTTCCGCGCGGCGGAGCAGCCGACCCAGGAGAGTTGCGCGACTTCTGCGATCGCATCGAAACGTGGGAGATGCCCGCGGGTCTTCCTCCTTTGCTTCTGCTCGCGCGCATGCCCGCGGGGGCGTGGCGTAATTTTTTCCCCGAAGCCGCCGCGCGAATCCGCGAACTGGCGCTCGCCGAACGTCCGGATGTGGTTCAAATTGAGCATTCCTTGCTGGCCGGTTATCTCGATGCTGTGCCTGCAGAGACCGGTTGCCGCACGGCGCTCTCGCTGCACAACGTCGGGTTCGAGCAGTACCGTCGCATGGCGCGCATGGATTGCGGGATTCTGGCGCGCATCGGATACCGCCTGAAGTCCTGGATAATGCGGCGAACCGAGCTGGACTACATCCCCCGCTTTGATGTTTGCCTCACGGTGTCGCGCGCGGAAAGCGATCTTCTCACTCGCGCGCTTCCGCAGGTGCGTCCCGTCGTCATCGAGAACGGCGTCGATTGCGCTGCGCTGTGTCCCCTCCCCCCAGCCGGCGCCGTTCTTCTTTTCGCGGGAGTGATGGATTATCCGCCCAATGCCGACGCTGCCGTGTTCTTCTGCCGGTCCGTTCTGCCTTTGATTCGATCTCAAGTCCCGGACGTGAAACTGATCATCGCCGGCCACTCGCCGCCTCCTCAGGTCAGAGCGCTTGCGCGCGAGGCGGGAGTTACTGTCACGGGGCGCGTGGAAGACATGCGCCTCTACTACGCGCAGGCGTCCATCGCCATTGCGCCATTACGGGCCGGAGGAGGAACGCGCCTGAAGATTCTGGAATCGATGGCGCTCGGCCGGCCCGTTGTTTCCACCAGCATCGGGTGTGAAGGACTCGACGTCCGCGACGGAGGTCATCTCCTAATTGCAGACGATGCAAATCGATTTGCCCAATGCGTCACGAGCCTTCTCCTCCAACCCGCGCTTCGTCATACGATCTCAGCCGAGGCGCGCCGTCTGGTAGAACAACGATATGACTGGCCCGCGATCGGCAAGCGCCTAATGGCTGCCTACTCTCTCTCATGACGCGTCACCTTCAAAGGAGAGAGCCCGCGCTGTGAACGCCCCTCCGTTGCTCGTCCGCATCACTTCCGACTGGGATTGCTCGCGCCTGCTGACGCAAACACCGGGAAGTGCCGGCGTCTGGGATGGCATCCGTTTTACGACGGAACCGGTTCACGAATGCGACTACCTGGTGATGTTGAACAACCGGAAGCTTGATGCAGTGACCGCGTTCTGCCCGCCTGAAAATGTGTGGGCCATCATGCAGGAACCTTATCTTGCGGGCTTGTACGATTGGGTGATCGAAAGCCACGAGCCCTATGCGCGAGTGTTCACCCATAGAGCGCTCTCGGCGTCCGGGAAGTACGTACCGTCCCAACCCGCCATGCCGTGGGTAGTGGGACTCACCTATGATGAGCTGGTCTCCGCGACAATCCCGCGCAAGACCGCCGGTGTTTCGTGGATTGCGAGCAACCTGACGTTCCTGCCGGGCCACCGGATTCGCACAGCGCTCCGGCATCTGCTTCAAAAACAGCCTTCCGCGCTCGTGGATCTCTATGGGCGCGGTATCCATTGGGCGCCGCGCAAGTGGGATACGCTCGCGCCTTACCGGTACTCGCTCGCGATCGAGAATTCGTTCGGCCCGCACCTCTGGACGGAGAAGATCGCGGATTGTTTTCTGAGCTGGACCGTTCCGCTCTACTACGGCTGCACCAACCTGGAACAGTACTTCCCCGAAGACTCGTTCATCCGCGTGGACGCAGCCGATCCCGCGTCCGTTATCGCGCGCATCCGCGAACTGCTTGTGAGCAATGAATGGGAGCGCCGCCTGCCTGCTCTCGAAATAGCGCGCCGGCTGGTGCTGGAGAAATACCAGCTATTCCCGTTTCTGGCCGATGCGATCCGCAACGACCGGACCCAATCAGGTCCCAAAGCGGAAGTAACGATTCCGGGCTATCGCGCGCTACGGTGGAGACATCGCGCCCGCTACATCGGTCAAAAAATCCGCGCAGGCGAAACGAGCGATCTGGGGAACGATTTAATGAATAAATTGAAATATCTTCGCTGGTTCGGTGTCCATTAGCATGCCTGCGAAACCGCGCGTTCTGGTGGTTCACTGCCTGGTTCAAGCGCACGGTGGCGCATGCGGAGTTCTGTGCTGGATCTTGCAGGCGCTCCGGCGGGACTACGATGTTACTCTCCTTACCTGGCATCCGATCGATCTTCCTTCGTTGAACCGGTATTTCGGCACGTCTCTCGAACGGACCGATTTTGCGGTCAGGCACATCCATCCGGCCATTCGCAGAATTTTCGACCTCGATCCGGATACCGGCAGCATCCAGAAAAACTGCTATCTGGGCCGTCTTTGCAAACGCATGCGCCCGAATTTTGACATGGTTCTGGCATCCGACAACGAAGTGGATCTCGGCAAACCGGCGATGCAATATGTCCACGTGCCTCACCTTGCCCACGTTTACCCAAAAGTGGCGCCAGACTTGGATCTGCCGCCCGGGAAAAAACTCGCGGCTCTCTTTCGTGGAAAGATCCGCCCATGGATGCTCCTTGGCGGTTATTCCTTCGAACGGATGAAGCGCAACCGCACAATGGTTAATTCCGATTGGACCGGCCGCTGGGTGCGGCGTGTGTACGGGATCGATTCCGTTACCGTCTACCCTCCCGCGCCCGGCGATTTTCCGGATATTCCATGGGAAGAGCGCGAAGATGGCTTCGTCGTGATTGGCCGCCTCAACCCCGACAAGAGGTCGATCTGGTGCCTGCACGTCCTCGAAATTGTGCGGCGCTCTTTTCCCGCCATCAAGCTTCACATTATCGGAAGTACTAGCCCTTGGCCGGAGGAGACCGCTTACTACGGCATGCTGGCTCCCCTGGTTCGGGCGAACGCTTCCTGGGTAACCCTTCACGAGAATATCTCGCGAGAAGAGATGCAAGGCCTCGTGGCGCGCCAGCGGTACGGGATGCATGCGATGAAGGATGAACATTTCGGGATGGCAGTCGCCGAAATGGTTCTTGCCGGATGCATTCCGTTCGTTCACAACAGCGGCGGTCCGCCGGAAATCGCCGGTTATGATTCGCGCCTGATTTACGATTCAGCGGAGGAGGCTGCGGAGAAGATCTTGCGCGTGATCCGCAGCTCCGCGCAACAGGCGGATATCCGCGCCGGGTTAGGCCCCCGCAGGCGCCTCTTCCGGTCGGAAACCTTCATGAACGGCATCCTTGCTGAGGTCTCGCGCGCGCTCAGCGGGTAGCCGCCAGGCTATCTGGTCTTTCTACGGAACACCAGGTCGACGAACATCACTTCCGAGGAAGAGGCCCGCGCGATGTCCAGAATGTCGCATAGCTGGAAGCCTGCGTCATCGAGCGTCCTGACGAACTCCGCGAACGAGTAACTGCCGGGAAACCGCTCCAGCAGGCTAATCTCCGCGATCAGGAAGTCAGTCCGTTTCAGAAACTCCCGAGCGCCGCGGACGATCTCTAACTCGGCGCCTTCCGTATCGATTTTCAATCCAAACGGCGGACGCCAATTGTGTTTTTTCAGGAGCGCGTCCAGCGTTGTGACCGGGACATCCCGGGGCGCCGCGGCGGCTCCCATCTCCTCGAGCTCGTTGCGAGCAAAAAAGGAACTACGCTCAGTCCATTCGGGCTCCACCAGGATGGTTCGTCTCTCTTCGCACGACCCAAGCGCGGTTGGAACCAGAGTTCCCTCACGCCCGGCCAGAACCGTCCGAGCGCCCTCAAAGAACTCTTGCAGGGGTTCGATCAGCACGAGATACGAATCCGGGAAGGCCTCATACAGATCGAAGGTCCCATTGCCCACGCCAACGTCGACCAATGTCGTAGGGCGGAAGCCGAGACGTTTGATGTACGCGGCATTCCAATACGCCTGGGCGTTTCGCCAACCCATTGGCGCGGGATCGACTTTCATGACCAGCCAGCCGTATTCCAACAACTTGCGATGAACGGTGTTCCGAAAGCGGCGCGAGACCACGCTGGATACTAACATACGAATATTCGAATAGCCGAGCTTACTGCGTCGCGGATTCCTTCCATGAACCGCTCGACCGTGAATAGCTCGCGCCTCTCCGCCAACGAGCCCCGGAGCGAAGCCTGCACGTCTTCGCTTGAGAGAACTGCACTGATCTTGTCCGCCGCATCATCGTCGCGGTAGCAGAGCCGCGGATCGCTCCCCACGATCTCCACCTGCCCGCCGCTATCGTGTACGAATGGAATGCAGCCTGCCATGAGCGCTTCCGCCGGGGCGATCCCGAAATGCTCTTCTCTCAGGGCGTGGATTGCGTAACGGCATCGGCCCATCAGATCGAGCAGTCCGTTGCGCGACAGGTCTTCGTGAAGCTGCACCCATCCTCTATTTGCCGCCACCAGGCCGAGCAGCGCGCGATAGTATTCGGCCGCCTCGCGCCCCTCGTCCCGCGTGCCGACAAGGTGAACATGGATGCCGCGATGTTGCTCCCTGACTCTTCCCAAGGTTGCCAGCACCCAGTCCATGCGCTTTCTTGCGTGCAGACGTCCCGCGCATACGAAACCGTTCTCGCGCGATTCCCAGGGAAGTGCTTGAGGACAAGGCGTGACCGGCGGGTAGAGTGTTCGCGCCTGAATTCCGTACGCCTCCTGGATTCGATCCCGGGTCCAGTCCGAATTCGTGAGTATTGCGTTTTGCTTCAGCCGCTCGATCGAATAGCCGGCGAGAAGCATCCACGGCCTGGTCTCGCCGCGAAGAAGCCCAGGCAAGCCGGCGCTGCCGTCGCGGTACTTCTCCCAAAATCGCGCAAGGTGAGGATAATGCACGTAAAGCAAGCCGGGACCGCCCAGGTCCATCTCCTCCATTCCCGCAGCCATTACAAGGTCGTACTGATGCCGCAGGCGCCGGCACATCCGCATCAGGTAGGCGGCGGGCTGGATGCTTCCCTCGCCGGGATTCAGCCGAAGCACTGCACGGATCGAGCGGTTCGGGTAGATTACGGACAAGTCCGAATCGCACAGAGAAGTTCCGTAGAAGCGATTGACGGCGGTCAGGTCCACTCGCTCAAACGCGAGCACCGCAAGTTCGTACTCATCCTTCAGCGCCTCCAGTATCCATGCCGCGACCGCGCTCGCTCCGCCCGGCGGTTGCAGCACTTGATGAACAAGAAGAATTTTCTTTCTCAACCTCGTAGTATAGAGGCCGGGGGCCCTGCAAGCCATGGCCACGCTGTAAGATCCCCACCATGACGCTGAGTGAATACTCGAACGCTTGGTCGTCCTCGCGCGGTACGAAGAGACATACGCGACCGCTCGCTCACGCCAGCGTGGGTCACCCGCTCCGAAAATAGGTCGAGTTCCAGGAGCACGTTTCGCTAACTATTTCAAGTGACACGAAGAATACTCTCCGCCGACCGGATCTCGATTAGGCAAAAAATCCGCTGTTCTAAACAGCCTGCCTTCAAGAGCAGCGCGGTTACGTAGTCCGGTTACGATCGGACTGGAATCGAACCGGTGTAATGAGCTTGGATAAGGCCCCTCGGCCGCGTAACAGCCGTTCGTTCCTTATGCCCTCCTCGGATTGGGACAGCCAGAGCAGAGGAAGCGTAGCCGACTAAGGAGCCAAGTGAACTGGGTTCGGTAAACCCTTCGGCGTTTTCCGCGCGTGATCCCCGATCCAATTTGCCAGCACGCGCTTCGGGAGCTTAGGAAGACTTCTCTGAGTAGAATGTACGCAATGCACTGAGAGGGCGAGTATGGGACATTGCGTGCGAGGTCTATACGAGGATGGGCGGCACTACGATTTGTTGATGCCCGGCCCCAACGATCTGCCGTTCTATGAGAGCCAGGTAAAGAAGTACGGTGAGCCGGTGTTGGAGTTGGCCTGTGGCACGGGTCGGCCAACCATTCCTCTCCGCTTGGCCGGCACTGATATCACCGGCCTGGACAACGCGCCTGCGATGCTGCAAATGGCGCGCGACAAGGCCGATTCGCGGGATTGCCAGCAGTGCGGACGACATATTCGGGATCGGGCCAGCTGCCGGGGCCAATGCATATATAGACGTAAGGCGAAGGCGCAGTATTCAGCGCATCTTCGCGGGCATCCGCCACGACGCCGGTTATCTCGAAGGGGCGGGCTATCCGTGATTTTGAGAGTTCGGCCGATTGGATTCTGCCCGTTGAAGAATTGGTTCACGAAGCGGCGATTGACGAGGGCTTTCGGCGTAGCGTTGGAGATCGAACGAAGAACTGGACAGGAGTCGCCAGAGACCACCGGGGTTCCGATCGCCTTGAAATAGTCGCGGGTCACACTGCGCTCACCCGCTGTGACGTTGTCGGCGTACCTGAATTGATAGCGGAGCGTAGCGCCGGATGCCGGGAGGAAGTTTGCGAACCCGGTGGCCTGCACACCCGGCAAGACACTCAATTTGTCGAGCAGGGCCGCCTGTATCCGGCCGACGCGGTCGCGATCCTCATCCCATGCCGCCCCGAGGTGGAACGTAAGGGCGTGTGAGGTTTGAAATCCCGGATCGGAATGCGAGAGATTCCGGTAGGTGCGTAGCATCAGGCCGGCTTCGGACAGCAGAAGAAAGGTGAGGGCGATTTGTGCAATGGCCAACGCGCTTTGCCATCGATGCCGCTCTCCAGAATTCCCGCGCCCGAAAAGCGCTAACAACGTGCCTGCGCTTCTGCGCGTTGCCTGCAGTATCGGAACCAAACTGCACAACAGCGCAGAGGCGCAACCCGCCAATCCAGATCGATCTCAGTCGGGCGCGGAAGTGCGGCAAGGCGAGAGCGCAAGAGACTCAAAAGCAATGCGGCCAGCGCCGACCCGGCGGCAACGCTTACCGCAGCGATAATCGCCGATTCACGCAATACTGCCGTCGCGATCTGACCTCGGTGGGCTCCGAGCGCGCTCCGGATTGCAAATTCATTTTCATTCGATCTGCGGCTGACCTGCGTCAGCGAAAGGGCGGCCGTATTGGCGATGGCGATCAGGAACAGTAGGACGACCGTACCCAAAACGAGGAACAATCCGCGCCGATAGTTCCTGACTCTGTACTCTTTCAAACCGCCCACAACGGCGGACCAGCCGCGATCGGTGGCCGGGAATTGGTCGCCGAACTGGCGTTGCACACGCGCCAGATCCTCCCGCGCCTGTGCGATTGTCACGCCGGCCTTCATTCGCCCAACGCCCGAGAAGAAGCGAGCCTCGCGAACGCGCATCAGGAATGACGAAATCTGCGCGGGCAACCAAAGGTCGATGGAGGGATTAGAGAAGCCGGCCGGCGCAACCCCGATGATGGTATAGCCCTTTCCACCGAGAACCAGACGGCTGCCCAACGCCGAGGGTGACTGACGGTACCGCCGCGTCCAAA
>JAOAPR010000114.1 GCA_025463005.1 Bryobacterales bacterium
AAATCGAGTGGCAGGCACTCGTCCAGCAGAATTTTCATGCGATTCTGGCTAGCAGCGAATCCTTTGCGTCCTCAAGCGCCTGGACTGCCATGTCACGTGTGACTGTGGGAAATTGCCGGAGGAACTCACCCAGAGAATGGCCACCCTCGAGGTAGTCGATCAGATTTTTGAACGGAACTCGCGTGCCGCGAAAACAGGGCGTTCCGTTCATGACTTCCCGGTCGATCACAATTACGGGCTCTATCATTGTCACTTTCGATTGTACCGCCCAGACCAGCCGGGCAGGGCGGCTAGTTTGAGGAATGGTGGGCACTTCTGTATGTAGGGCGTTTCCCGTCAAGTTGACGCTGAACCGCTCAACTTTCACTTGGCGCGTGATCCGACCAGGACCTCACGCCGGCCGGCGTCAAGACCGATTCGGCGGCCTGAAACAAAACGAGCCAACTCCAGGGTTGAAGTCTTTGTCAAATCAATAGATTGGTTTTGTCGATTCGGGTCTTTTGGGGCATCCAGTTCGCTACGCGCCCAAAAGGCGGTCCAGCGCGAATCGTAGACAGTCGCACTGAGCAGAGGGGTCGCATTTGGAGCGAATCGTGGCGCCTTGCCAGCAATTGATGAAAAGGGCGGCTAGCAGATCCGGGGCCTCTTCCGCGTCGATTTGGCCCTCCGCCTGGGCGAGCGAGATCAGAGCCGCAAGCTTAGTGTTCCAGAGCTGGATTCCTTCGGCAATCTGCAGTGCGAGAGCGGAGGGGAGCGCGGGACCCTCGGCCCCCAGGGTGCTGATGAGCAGGAGTGGGGATAGTCTCAGAACTCCTATAGTAAGGTAACTCGTTCTCAAGAACTCGAATTGGCCGTGAGTTGAGCGCCTTTGTTTGTTAGATAATTGTTGCTAAGATTGACGCGCCCTGTTATCCTTATTCATGTCCGCCTCGGCCCCCAGCCTCTTCGACTTCAGCCCACTCTTCCCACGTCTGGAGGTCGTGGATGCCGACGATCAACGCAGCATCTTTCTCAACGGACACCTCGCCGGCCGCTACACTTGCGACGACAAGGGAACCGAGCGCGTGGTGGTGACTCAATTGGCCGAAGTCCTCTCTCTGCCCGACCGCCAGATCGCAGCCGCCTTCGATTTGCACCCGGTAACTGTGAGCCGCTTCCGGGGCTTGGTCCGGCAGGGGGGAGCCGCCGCCTTGCTCCCGTTGAAGTCCGGCCCCAAGGGACCGTCCAAGATGACTCCCCAACTGGAGGCCCGCTGCCGGTCTCTCCGTGCGGACGGATTGTCGCTCCGGGCCATCGCCGAGCAAGTATCCACTAGTAAAAAGAGCGTCTCTTACGTCACGGTGGCGGTCTTGTTTCGGACCGGTTCGGCAGCACCGCCGCCACCGCCGCAAACCCTGCCGCTGGAGACGGCGGTTGGGCCCGAAGCCGACATGCCGCCGGTCCAAGCGGCCAGTTTCGGTGAGGGTCGCTCCACTCGTTATGCCGGGGCGATGCTGTTGTTTGCAGCCATGGCTCGCCTGGAACTGTGGAGTGTCTTTCAGGGTCTCGGCGCCACCACCGGCCCGGCGCGGCGGTTTGGATGGGCACAGACCGTAGCGGCCATCGTCTTCTGCTTCACCTTGCGCTTCCGCTCCATCGAGGATTGGAAGAACGGCCTGCGACGGGATCTGGGCGTGCTGATCGGCGAGCCGGAGGCTCTCTCGGTGTTGAGCCTGCGGACCAAGATCAAGGCGCTGGCCGAGAGTGTCGATCCGGTGGCGTTCTCCCGTGCGATGTTCGGGCGCTATCTGGCTTTGGAGCCGGTTTGGGAGGGGCTGTACTACGTGGACGGCCATTTCTGTCCTTACTACGGCCAGCACCCGACGCCACGAGGCTGGGATGCCAAGCGCCGGTTGGCGGTCAAGGGACACAACGACGTGTATATCCACGATGCTAAAGGGCGGTCGCTGTTCTTCTTTTCCCAACCCCTCAACGACTCGCTGGGCCGTGCTATCCCGGCCGCCATAGCCGAGATCCGCCGCGTGCATGGGCCAGAACCGTTCACGTTGGTTTTCGACCGTGGCGGCTACAGCGGGGAGACCTTCCGTTTTCTCCAGGCTGAAGGCATCGGCTTTATCACCTATCTGAAGGGCCGCGGCGCCAAACGGCGGTATGCCTCGCACCGCTTCAAGGCCGGATGGTTCGCCTTCGAAAGCCATCGGCACAGCTACAAGCTGTTTGAGAAGAAGACACGCCTGCGCGGAGCCGGCTTGATTCGCACCATCCTGTTCGTGGGCGACGACGGACAGCAGATCCCCGTGCTCACCAACCTGGCGCCCACGGCCAAGGCGGCCAAGGTCGTCCATTGCCTGCGCCTACGATGGCGTCAGGAGAACAGCTTCAAATTCCTTTCGGAAAACTACGCCATCGACCAGATCATCCAGTATGGAGCTGATCCGGAGACTCAAGACCGCCTGATCCCCAATCCCAAGCGCAAGGCCCTGCAGGAGGAGGCGCGCTCGCTCGCCCAGCAGATCCAGACTCTTCAGGCACAACTGGGCCGCGCTCTGGAAGATAACGACGAGAACCAGCGCCCCACCGCTCGCGGGCTCAAGATCGCTCATTCCGATCTGCGGCGCCAGATAGCGCAAAAACGTCAAGTCCTCGCCCGAGTGGAAAACCGTCTGCGCCACACGCCCAGCCAGGTCTCCGCCCAGCAGGCAGATAAGACGCGCTCACTTCTCCGTGAGGATCGCCGTTTAATGATCAATGCCCTCAAACTGGCCGCTGCTAACGCCGAGCGAATGCTTGCTCTACACTTTGATCGGTTCTACCACAATCCTAAGGATGCCTTCAGCATTTTCCGCTGTCTTCTCCAACTACCTGGACGCGTCCGTGCCGCCGGTCCCGATCAGGTCGAGGTTCTGCTTCAAAGACCAGACTCCCCCAAGGTCGCTGAAGCGCTGGAAATGTTGCTCGTCGATCTCAATACCGAAAAACCCCGCATGCTTGACGGTGGTCCGACCCTCGCCTTCCACTTGCTCGAAGTTAACCAGATCGCGCCATCTTCTGACCTTCTACTATAGGAGTTCTGAGTCTAGTCTGCATATCTCACACCCTGGGCGTCGAGAAAGTCTCGACGCGGCACGCACGAGTGCGTACGCCACGTCTTTAACCAAACACTGTGTGCGAAGGCCCGTAGCGTACGCACTCGTGCGTGCCGCGTCGGCACTTCTGCCGACGCATGGTCTCCAGTCGCCACGGCCAATGGCTGTGAGAATTTCGGGCTAGAGGCTGGAGTCCTTTGGATCGTTTGCGCGACGCTGCACAGGCAGGCTCGACCCGGGCCCGATCTGAAAGCGTCAGTGGCTGGCGCCGCTGGGCTCTGCAACTGTGGCGTGACAGTAGACGCAGCCGCGGTTTGGGACTCCTAGCGGAGGATCGTTCATGGGGTCGTTATCGGCATACAGCGCCGCGCGGGCGTTCAGATCCGAGGCAGCTATGGATTCCAACACCTGACGATAGGGCCACGTCGCGTAGTTGTCGGCGTACGTTGCATTCGCATAGACGATCCTGGCGACATCAACCTGGCCTGCCTTGACCAGGCCATTGCCCAAATTGAGCATGAGGCCTTCGAAGCTGTGCGGAGCGATATTGCCCTCAGACCAGCAAGCTTTCTTCCGGCCGACCGAAGTTTGGAGGTAGAGATATGGCTTCACATCGGGATTTGTGCGATCGATGCTGCCTCCTATGCAGACATCTATCGCCTGCCATAGCGAGTCGAGCGCCTTCTTGTAGGTTTCGCTCTCCTTGGGATCAGTGTTGTGGGCAGCCCAGCGGTTAAAATTGTTAAACTCCGGGAACTGGTACACGGAATAATCGAGCACCTGGTCTCCCTTCGCGATGAGATTTGCATCGTTGCTCATTTGACCCGCGTGGACCGTCGTGATTCCCAAATATCCCGGTAGATGGTCGTCGTTGACGTATCCGATAAGGTGCTGGCCGTCGTAGTCGAGATCCAGAGCCTTCTGGAAGAGCTGAACCGCAGTCGGCATATCCTGCTGCAGCACATTCCGGTCCGGTTTCGGATCGCGCGTGTACTCACCGATGTGCCAAAAGTGGGTCGCTCCGAGCAATGCATAGAGCGTGGCATTGTTCGGATCGTGCTCAAGAGCTGCTTCAAGCTGGGCTTGCACTTCCGGGATCGCGTCGTACTCGTTCCCGTGATAAATGCCCCAGAAGCGTTCGATCGCCGCATCGCTCGCGCCTCGGCTCTCTGCCCTTCCAGCCCCGGCAGACTGCCCCGGACTAAGCGTCACGCCGAGAAAGCAGAATGTGACGATGCCCAGGAGCGCCGCCGGAACAATTGGCTTTCTCTTCATCCATGCACTGGTGATGCTGAATACACCGCCGCGCTTAACGAGAATCTTTCTGTTCATTGCATTATCGCCTTCCACAAATCCTTTTAATGACGGGCCGAACCGGGAAGGCGCCTTGCCAACGGACTTCGCACGATTCCATCTGTATCGCTAGCCTAGCCATCCCTCCCTCCGGACTCCTTTCGTGTCAGTTTTTTGCTGCTAACCAATTTCCACCCAGTAATCTAAGCTTGGTCGGCATGCGCCGAGCCGCCGCCCGAATCGCCGATTAATGTGGCCACTGCCAACATTCTAGATCATATGATGTTGCTTATGCCCACATCGTTTCATGTTTTTTTGCCGGTCGAATCCAATGTTGCTCATGTCAACACTGAGGGTATAATGCGGAGGAGAAGCGATGCGTCGGCGCAAACCTTATCACCACGGCAACTTACGGGAGGCTCTGCTGGAGGCCGCCATTCGATTGATCGCTGAGGTGGGGCCAGCAGGCTTCACCTTGCGCGAGGTGGCACGACGGGCAGGTGTCTCGCATAACGCGCCGTACCGGCATTTTCGCGACCGAGACGACCTGATGGCGGCGGTGGCCACACAGGGGTTTCGGGAATTAACGCAGGCGATGCTGCATGCGGCCGAGCGCCAGTCTAGCTGTCTCGACCGCCTCAAGCGTGCCGGACTAGCCTACGTCACGTTCGCGTTGCGCAGACCAGAGCACTTCACTGTAATGTTTGATGGGCCCACGCCGGTCAAGACCAAGCATCCTGATTCAGCACAGGAAGCTGATCAAGCCTTTGGCACACTGCTGAGTTTTGTTAAGAGCTGTCAGGATGAGGGGCGACTGCCGTCCGGAGATCCGGTTGAACTTGCCCTGCTCGCGTGGTCAATGGTCCACGGTATCGCCAAATTGGCCATCACCGAGCGCCTCCCCTATCAGTCCAAGGCCGACATTCTGAAGTTCGCCGAATTTGTGATTGACCAATCGTTGGCGGCGCGCGCCTGAATCCCGCCACGGAGCACCCTTAAGTCGCTGTTTCAAGCCTGAACTGGTTATGCGACGCGCGTTCTCCTGTCGTAGCACGCGAGTTGAACTGCTTCGATCCCCTATGCCAAGCTGACTCAGGGCGTATACGGCAAGACGGACTGTTACGGACCGGCGCGGCGAGTCGTACCCTCCTTGAACGATTCCGTGGCCCGAGAAATAAAGGAAGAGTACATCGTAGGCGCCAGTATCGGCCAGTTCCCTGACGGCGTCCGCAATGTGACGGTAAGTCACCGAAGCGCCGGCGGCATTGGTGAGCAACTTGGCTTCGACTTCGACGCCAAGTTCGCGCTGGGTCAGCAGCCACTCGTGGAACTGCCCGGCGCTCTTCGTCGCGGCGTGCAAAGCATGAAGAACGCCGGTCCGGTCCACCCCCACACAAACGCCGGCGATGCTCCTGCTAATGGCTACAGGCATTCCTGTCTCCTGATGATTCGATTAGTTATTTGAAATCTTTAGGGCCGGAGGCGTCGATCACTCCCATCCGCAAAATTTGGGCGCTTTGGTTTCAGCGGATTAGCTTCTCAACAGCCCTTCCAGGCCAGCCCGCCAATCTTATG
The DNA here is from genome assembly GCA_025463005.1 of Bryobacterales bacterium. Lineage (GTDB taxonomy): Bacteria > Acidobacteriota > Terriglobia > Bryobacterales > Bryobacteraceae > Palsa-187. The sequence goes on from JAOAPR010000114.1 coordinate 5,955, forward strand.
ATGGTCTTTAGCGGTGTGCGCGCTCGATGCCGTTTACATTGCCGAGGGCCGACAAGCGAAATGAAAAAGCAAAGCCAATTTTCGGGTTTGGCAGCCGGCCGGAAAGCCGTGCCTGTTTGGTAGAATCGTTCACGCTGATCGATTCAAAATCACCACCGCAACGCGGAGAGGCCCATGCCTGACGCGCCCCTACTCAGCGCGGTCGGCATCAGCAAGTCCTACGCGGGCGTACGGGCGCTGCACTCCGTATCGTTCGACCTGCATCCCGGCGAAGTGCACGCCCTGGTCGGCGAGAACGGCGCCGGCAAGTCGACGCTCATCAAGGTGATCACCGGCGCAACCGAAGCCGATTCCGGCGCCCTCGAAATCGGGGGCGCCGTCGTGAAAGACAACAGTCCCACGCGCAGCCGGTCGCTGGGAGTTTCGGCCATCTATCAGCAACCTGCGTTGCTCCCGGATCTCACGGTCACCGAGAATATCACTCTGTCGCTCGAACACCTCAGTCCGTGGCGCCGCATCCACTGGCGGCGCCGGCGCGCGGAAACCAGGAGCCTGTTGGAGAGGATCGGCGCATCCATAGATCCGGACACTCGCATCGCGGATTTGACTATGCCGGAACAGCAATTGGTCGAGATTGCCAAGGCCGTCGGCTCCGGCGCAAAAATCCTGATCATGGACGAGCCGACTGCCGCACTGGCGGATCGCGAAGTGGA